>JAZOLQ010000124.1:0-3692 GCA_045653185.1 Eubacteriales bacterium | reverse complement strand
ACGAGCATAAGCTCAAATCCGTTGGATATATGAGTCTCTATGAAATAGTTGAGAAGCGCCCACTCAAGTCTTGCGCCGATACCGCTGTATATCCAGAATCCAGCGCCCGAAAGCTTTGCGCCTCTCTTGTAGTCGATAAGAGCGAGATCTGTGCAAAGATCAACGTGGTTCTTGGGTTCAAAGTCAAACTTCTTGGGCTCTCCGAAATATCTGAGAGGCTCGTTGTACTCTTTTCCGGCGGGGAGAAGATCATCATCGGGAAGGTTGGGAAGACCGAGCATAAGCGAATTGAATTTCGCCTCGACCTCCTTAAGCTTTTCCTCGTCAGCCTTTACCTGAGCCGACATCTCCTTCATTTTAGCAAAAATTTCGGCAACGTCCTTTCCCTCCTTCTTGTACTGGGGAATGAGCTTATTTACCTTGTTCTGCTCTGCCTTTATAGACTCTGTACCCGAGATAAGAGCGCGTCTCTCTGCATCAAGCTCGAGTATCTGCGCGATCTCCTCTTTAGCATCCTTTCCTTTTTTTGCCAGTCTTGCGACTACCTCGTCGGGATTTTCCTTTATATATCTGATATCAAGCATTTTTTCTGTTTCCTTTTCTTTGTTAAATTATTGTCAATCTTCTGTTTCGCTGAAAATATTGTTTCCGCAAAGAGCTATAAGCAGCGCTTCAAGGTCCTCATCGTTGTCGTAAGTAAGCTCAACCACCTTTTTCTTAGAGGAGCGAGAAATTCTCACCTTTCTTCCGAGAGCCGACATAGCCCTTCTTTCAAGCTGCTTCATATGCACCTTCACCTGAGGATCTATCTTTTCTATCTCTTCCTCTTCCTTGCGCTCGTTCAAGCGCTTTACCGCATATTCAACCTCGCGAACCGACATTCCCTTCGCAACGATCTTGTTTGCGAAATCAACGATAAGGTCTTCATCATCTATCGCAAGCAAAGCTCTCGCGTGTCCCGCGCTTATAGTTCCGTCCTTAAGCATCTCAAGGACCTCACTCGGAAGATCGAGGAGTCTGAGCATATTTGCGACAGCCGAACGGCTCTTTCCGACCTGCTTTGCCACCTGATCCTGAGTAAGTCCGAATTTTTCGATAAGCGCTCCGTATCCAAACGCCTCTTCAACGGGATTAAGATCCTCGCGCTGAATATTCTCTATAAGAGCCACCTGCGCCGCCTTAAGCTCGTCTCCGTCAAAAACTATCGCGGGAATTTCGGTAAGTCCCGCCATTTTTGACGCTCTCCAACGTCTCTCGCCCGCAATTATCTCATAAGTGCCCTTAATATCCTCATTTTCTCTTACGATTATAGGCTGAAGCACGCCGTAAGCCGCAATAGAATCTGCCAAGGTCTCAAGCGCCTCGCGGTCAAAGGTCTTTCGAGGCTGATCGCGTCTAGGTTCTATATCTGATATTCTTATAGTCTGGTTCGCGCCTTTATCAAAATTGTTGTCATCATAAATTTCATAAAAGCCTCTGCCAAGACCGCCCATTTTTTTCGCCATTTTCTACACCTCTTTTATCTGAAATTAGCTTTTACGCTTTTATTTTTAGGTTTGGTTTCATACAATTCGGCCGTAGAAACGGCAACGCTCTTTTCTTCCTTGCGCAAAATCACCTTGGCGTGCTGCGCATCGGTCACGAGAGGCTTGTTGTCTTCAAAAAGATCTCCAAGTCCACGGCCAAGTCCCGATGGTTTTTTGGACATTTCAAATTCCTCCCAACCCTTATATTCTCGTGCTGAGTTCTCTGGCAACTTCAAGATATTCTTTCGCGCCCTTGGAGCTCTTGTCATGATAGAAAACAGGCTTTCCAAAGCCGGGAGCTTCTGTAAGCTTGACGTTTCTGGATATCTTTGTCGCAAAAAGCTTATCAGCATAGTGCTTTTCAAGCTCCGCCATAACCTGCATAGAAAGCAAAAGTCTTCCGTTGTACATAGTGATAAGAATACCGCAGATGGTCAGATCGGGATTATATATCCTCTTTATTCTGTTAACGGTTATCATAAGCTGTGAAAGTCCTTCAAGCGCATAAAATTCGCACTGCATAGGCACAATAACACTGTCACTTGCCGTAAAAGCATTGATCGTAAGCATTCCAAGCGCAGGAGGACAGTCTATGAGGATATAATCATAGTTGTCTTTGACAGGCGCAAGCGCAGTTTCCATTCTTTTTTCAGCCGATTCTCCGTCATTTTCATAGAGATCTATGTCAACAAAGCTGGAAAGTGACGTGTCAGTAGGTATAACCGAAAGATTTTCAAAAGGCGTTTCAACTATGACCTCAGCGGCGCTCATTTTGCCCGAAAGAAGCTCTCTCGTGCCGCCGCGCAATCTCTTTTTGGATATTCCAACCCCACTCGTGGTGTTGCCCTGAGGGTCAAGGTCTATAACCAAAACCTTGTAGCCGAGAATTCCCAAGGATGCCGCAACGTTAACACAGGAGGTGGTTTTTCCGACTCCGCCTTTCTGGTTAGCAAACGAAATTATTTTTCCCATATTATATATTCCTTTCAAACCGCGACAATAAGCGCAGTTTAAGATAATCATTCAAAAATTATATCACAACACGCCAAAAAATGCAATACCTCTTGCAAAGTTTTTAAAGAATGTTTCACGTGAAACAAGCCGATTTTTTGGTTTCCCCCACAAAATCAATCAAAAAACCAAAAAAGTCTTGAATGTTTCACGTGAAACATTCAAGACAAGAAGCTATCTCGAAATGGTTATTCTGACTTCAACGGTGTTTTCAAAATCCAAAACCTCGAAGGTGGCATCTTTTCCTTGCTTCTTCAAAAGTTCTATTTTCCTTTTTATGCTCTCCACGAACTGCCGTGTCGGTCTTTCTTTTAGTTTTTCTCCAACCGCCTCTACGGCGCGTTTGCGGCTTTCTTCGACCTTTCTCGCCAAAGCATCTATATATTGCTCGCTGTCAAGAACGTTTAAAGAGCGAGCGGATATATAATTTATCGCCTCAATTCTTTTTTCGACACTTTCCAGCTTCAAAAGAGCTCTGGCGTGTCTCTCGGATAAGTGATTTTCGAGTATCAGCTTCTGTTCTGCGTCGCTAAGCCTCAAAAGTCTTATTTTGTTAGCTACCGCAGATTGGCTCATGGACACCTTTCTCGCCACCTCGTCTTGCGTAAGCCCATGATTATCCACAAGCTTTTTAAATCCATAAGCCTGTTCAAACATATTCAAATCTTCTCTGAGCAGGTTTTCGATTATCGCCATCTCCGCCGACATTCTTTCATCAGCTTCAAGAACGATACACGGAACAGTAAAATACCCCAACATTCTCGCAGCTCTCAGTCTCCGTTCTCCCGCAATAAGCTCATAAGTATATATGTCATCTGCATCAGACCGCCTGACAGTAAGCGGCTGTATTATGCCGTACCTTCGTATAGAGTCGGCAAGCCTTATCATCGCGTTGTTATCAAAATCCGCCCTCGGCTGAGCTCGATTGGGACGTATCTCGTCAACCTTCACCTGAAGCACGTGAGAAGTTATAGGATGCTCCTCGACCACTCTGTTTCTTTTAAAATATCTCAGTTCCGTCATTTTCTTCCTCCTTTTTGTTTCACGTGAAACATCACGCAAAAACATTATACCTCCTCGGAAGAGAATTTATTGTCAAATAAGGTTTGTCAAAAAACCTGTCTTTAAGAGAGAAAAGGGCAGTATTTGTTTCAA
>JAZOLQ010000123.1:0-3536 GCA_045653185.1 Eubacteriales bacterium | reverse complement strand
ATCCTTCGGGCATATCGTTGATCGGATATGCGAGACGTCTCTTACCCCATTTTGCTACGTCGACAACTTCAGCGTTAGCCTCGATAATCGACACGAACTTGCTCACTGTTGCTTCGGTAGCTTCGTCGCCCTTGGAAACATAAGCAATGAACATAACTTCGTAAGAATTGATAACCTTATCCATTTTTTACACCTCCCTATGGACTTAAAGACCGCACACCTTAAATAATAGAATTTGCATGCGGTAGAGAGACGGGCGCAAGAATATTCAGCCCGTACCGAAGCAACATTATAACATATTTTACTTTGCTTGTCAATCTTTTTTTGCAAATATTTTAATATATTTTGATATATACTTGAAAAAGAAAGAAAATTGAGGTATAATGTAATAAACTTTTTGTGATTGAAAGGGATTTTTTGATGAAAAGGGTACTTGTAACGGGTGGCTCACGCGGTATTGGACGCGCCTGCGTTGAATATTTTTCTTCGCTTGGCTATAAGACCGCCTTTATATATAACAAAAGCGAAGAAGCCGCAAGAGAGCTTTTTTCTCTCACGGGCGCTATCGCTCTGAAGGCAGATATTTCTTCCCCCGACGGCGTGCGCTCTGCCGTAGGCGAGGCGATAGAACAGCTTGGCGGCATCGACGTGCTTATAAACAACGCGGGAATTGCGCAGATATCGCTTTTTACCGATATCGGAGATGAGGACTGGGAAAGAATGATGTCGGTAAACCTTTCGGGCGTCTTTTATGCTACCCGTGCGGTTCTGCCGTCTATGATATCGCAAAAGAGCGGAAGGATAATCAATATAGGCTCAATGTGGGGGAAATGCGGGGCTTCCTGCGAGGTACATTATTCTTCGACGAAGGCAGGTATCCGCGGAATGACGATGGCTCTTGCCAAGGAGGTCGGACCTTCGGGTATCACGGTGAACTGCATAGAGCCCGGTGTGATAGATACAGATATGAACGCCGAGCTCTCGGAGAGTGAGATGCGGGAGCTTGCGGACGAGACTCCGCTTTGCCGTATCGGAAAACCAATTGACGTGGCACAGCTTGCCGAATTTCTTGCCTCCGACAAGGCGTCCTTCATAACAGGACAGGTAATAGGCGTCGACGGCGGATACGCGATATAAAATTTACAAGTCTTTTCAGAAAGTTTTAATATGTGATAAATAAAAAAGAGACCGTCTCAAAGTGAGACGGTCTCTTTTTTCTGCAATTCAATTAGTCCTTAAGAACCTTTGCGAATGCAAGTATCTGAATAACTATTCCGGCAAGAACGTAAACTCCGATAAGAGAGGAAACTACGCCGAGAGCCCAGCCTATAATTCCGCCAACAACGGGAATCCAACCTGTGATAAGGGTTGCAAGGAAGACAAGAGCGCCAGCGATAGCGCCTACAATGAGGTAAACAATGATACCGACGATGAGATTAGCTACGTCCTTAGAAAACTTGAACGAAAGCGGGAAAAATTTTTTCAATGCATCCATAATGTGCCTCCAATGATTAATTATAAAATAACCACTTATGATTTTACTACTCGAAGAAGAATTTGTCAATATAAAAATCCATTTATTTTTCTTTTGGACCAAATAAGACAAAAAATTCGCCTATGCGGAGTTATAATAGAGGCAGAGCGTTGAAAATATATGGTATACGGAGGGTGAAATGGGACAAACGGTGTACGTCGATCTTCTTTTTATGATAAATTTCAGTATGGATTTTCTTTGTTTTTTTCTTACCGCAAGGATATTAGCTCTGCCGCTCTCACTGCCGAGAACTCTTTTGGCTTCGGCGCTGGGAGGTATATATTCGGATATTGCGCTTTTTATAACTCTTGGTGCGCTCCCATCGCTTCTCGTGGATATTTTTGTTTGTGTTCTGATATGCGCCATAGCCTTTTTGAAGAAGGGGGAGCTTTCCTCACTTCCGCTTTACATAATAGTTTATTTTGCGATATCAATGGCACTCGGTGGCTTCATGACAGCGATATTCAATCTGCTCAACAAGGCGGATATCCCGCTTGAGAGCGGAGCGTCCGACGGCATCTCCGTTTGGGCGTTTGCGGCGCTTGCCGCCGTCAGCGGACTTCTGACTTTTTTTGGAGGAAGATTTTTCAGAAGAAAATCGGCGCAGACGCATGCCGAGATAGAGCTCTTTTTTGGAGGTAAACGTATAAAACTCTCCGCTATGACCGATACGGGCAATCTTTTGCGCGAGCCGATAAGCGGCAAGCCCTGTATCGTGGCGGATATTTCCTCGCTTTCGGGAATTATACCCGAGAGCTTGGCAAAGGCGGCGAGAGAGGGGAAGATATCAGCTCTTGGAAGGCTTTCGCAAAGCGACTCCAAGAACGTGCGGATAATTCCGACAAAAACGGCGCTCGGAGAGGGAATGCTGATAGCTCTCCGCGCCGAAAAGATAACAGTGAACACGGGCAAGGGAGCAAAGGTGATAGACGCCTTTGTGGCTCTTTCAGACATAAAAAAGAGCGCGGACGGAAGCGAGGCGTTGCTTCCAAGCGAGATATTGAATTAGCTTTTTGGGGGATCGTTTTATGGTGATAAGATTTTCATTTGAAGATATTTCTAAAAAAATATCGTCTTTTTTTCATAGACTTGGAGAACGGAAAATATTCGTACGAAAAAGACGGGGGATATATTATGTAAACGGTCCGGAGGTTCTTCCGCCGCCCCTCTCTCGCGAGGACGAATTTGAGGTAATAAGCTTGCTTGAGGAGAACGATGAATGGGCGCGGCAGACACTTATAGAGCACAATCTGCGCCTTGTGGTATACATAGCGAAACGGTTTGAAAACACAGGGATAGGAATTGAGGACCTCGTATCTATCGGGACTATCGGGCTTGTTAAAGCTATAAATACCTTCAGGGCAGACAAGAACATAAAGCTTCCGCCCTACGCCTCGCGCTGTATCGAAAACGAGATACTTATGTATATCAGAAAAAGCTCGGGCAGGGGAGCTGAGGTCTCTATCGACGAGCCGCTTAATGTTGACTGGGACGGTAATGAACTGCTTCTCTCCGACGTACTCGCAAGCGAGGACGACGGTATTCTTGGCGAGATGGAGCAGCTTGAGGAAAGGGCAAATATAAGGCGCGCCGTAGCGTCGCTTGACGAGAGGGAGCGTGAGATAATTGAGCTGAGATACGGTATGCGCGGCGGAGATGAAATGACTCAGAAGGAGGTCGCGGATAAGCTGGGGATATCTCAGTCATATATATCCCGCCTTGAAAAGAAGATCATCGAAAAGCTCCGGGCCGAACTGAACAGTTAGTTTGTGTTACAATTTTTTCAAAGCTTTTCAAAGCTGTATTTTTATTTTAAGAAATCTAACGTGTTGACAAAAAGAGGGGATTGTGCTATAATTCAGTAGTAACTCTGCCGAACGGCCGCGCGGTATGTTGCCGAAAGGTATTACCGTGAGGAAAGTCCGGGCTTCACAGGGCGCGATAGCTGATAACGTCAGCCGGAGGCGACTCCCGGGAAAGTGCAACAGAAATAAACCGCTCG
>JAZOLQ010000122.1:0-22373 GCA_045653185.1 Eubacteriales bacterium | reverse complement strand
GTAGTAACTCTGCCGAACGGCCGCGCGGTATGTTGCCGAAAGGTATTACCGTGAGGAAAGTCCGGGCTTCACAGGGCGCGATAGCTGATAACGTCAGCCGGAGGCGACTCCCGGGAAAGTGCAACAGAAATAAACCGCTCGCAAGAGTAAGGATGGAAAGGCGAGGTAAGAGCTCACCCACTCCTATGGTAACATAGGTTTGCTGTAAACCCTATCGGAAGCAACACCGCAGTCGGATAGTCTGCCCGACGTATATCCGCAGGTGGCGCGAGGCATAGCCTCGGAGCTAAGCGGCGACGCTTGGCAAAGATAGATGGCCGTTTAAGACAGAACCCGGCTTATAGACAGAGTTATAAAAAACAACCCGTAGGTACGCAAGCGTCCGACGGGTTGTTTTCTTATGAATATATCAAAAAATGGTTAAAAACATCACAAAGAACGGTTGACATTTTGCAGGATATGAGTTATAATATAAGAGATTATTTTTTAAGGAGATATCGACTATGATAAAACTTATCGCTTTTGACCTTGACGGAACACTTACACAGCATAAGACAAAGCTCGATCCCGAGAACCGCGCGGTGCTTGAAGCTCTTGCCGCAAAGTACAAGCTCGTAATGGCGGGCGCAGGCAACTGCATGCGTATTTTTGAGCAGCTTGACAGATTCCCGATAGACGTAATAGGCAACTATGGACTTCAGTTCGGCAAGTACAATCCCGAAACAGGATCGCTTGATATTCTTCGCGACGAGAGACTTCCTTGCGATAAGGAAGCGGTTGAGGCAAAGATAACCGCTATGCGTAAGAAATACGGCTTTACAGAGTTTAAGGGTGAGAACGTTGAATTTCACCTTTCGGGCTGCGTGACCTTTCCGATACTCGGCACTAAGGCGGACATAGCTGACAAGCTTGCCTTCGACCCCGACAGAAAGAAGAGACGTGCTATCTACGACGAGGTATGCGCTGAATTTTCCGATTACGTTGTTTTCGTTGGCGGTTCTTCCTCCTTCGATATGGCTCCCAAGCCCTACAACATGTATTACGCTCTAGACCTCTACTGTAAGGAACACGGCATAGCTCACGATGAAGCTGTTTTCGTTGGTGACGACTACGGTCAGGGCGGAAACGACGAGTCGGTATACAAGTCTGATTTCGGATTTGTCTGCATTGACGATTACCGTGACTTTGGCAAGTGCGTAAAGCATCTGCTTTAATTGATATTTGAAAGGGGATAAACAATGGAACTTAACGAACTCATAAAGGGCAGAGAGGTCTGCGACTGCGGACGCTCCCACAACTGTCCGATAGATTATCTTGTTATTGAGGAAGGCGCGCTCAAGAAGCTTCCTGAGCTTGTAGCTTCCTATTCGAGCATAGTTCTCGCGGCTGACACAAACACATACGAGGTTTGCGGAAAGCAGGTAGAGGCTCTTATATCCGAGAAGGTAGAAAGTGTTCTCATTTATGAGAGAGAGGGCGTTCTCGTTCCCGACGAGAAGGCTATCGCTGAGCTTCAGGCAAAGCTTTCTCCCAAGACAGACCTTATCGTTGGCGTAGGCTCGGGCGTTATTAACGACCTTTGTAAGCACGTCAGCTTTGAGGCAAAGCTTCCTTACTACATAGTAGCTACCGCTCCTTCTATGGACGGATACGCATCCAAGGGCTCTGCTCTTATCCTTGACGGAATGAAGGTAACACTCAATGCCGACGTTCCAAAGGCAATAATCGCCGATATCGACGTTATCAAGAATGCTCCCTTTGATATGATACAGGCGGGCTACGGAGATATTATCGGTAAGTTCTCCTGCCTTAACGACTGGAGACTCAGCCACGTTGTAAACGACGAGTACATCTGCGAATACGTTTTCGGTGAAACTCTTGAGACAACACGCAATACAGTAGCTCTCGCTGAAAAGCTTACACAGAGAGATTCTTATGCCGTTTGCGAGCTTATGAAGGCTCTCGTTACCGTTGGTATCCTTATGGCGTACGTTGGAAACTCAAGACCCGCTTCGGGCAGTGAGCACCACTTCTCACACTACTTTGAGATAGTTGGAATTCTCAATAAAGAGGATTATTTCCCCCACGGAATCGACGTTTGCTATTCGGCTATCGAGACCTGCAGAATAAGAGAGGCGCTTCTTGCTCTTGAGAGCATCGACGATATCGACAATAAGTTCAATAAGGGCGAATACGAGGCTAACGTTAAGCGCGTTTACGGCTCTATCGCAGACGAGATATTCGCGCTCCAGAACAAGATGGGCTGGTACGAGATAGACAGACTTCCTACCTACAAGGCTAAATGGGCAAAGATACGCGAGACACTCGCTGACGTTCCCAGCGCTGCTGACATGCTCGCATACGTTAAGGCTGTCGGACTTGATTACGACGAGTTCACAAAGCTTTACGGCGCTGACAAGATAGCTGACGGAAGAGTATACGCTAAGGACCTTAAGGACAGATATTCTGTACTTTGGATGCTTTACGACCTCTTTGGCGATAAGGCAAGAAACGTATAATATACAGCTTAAAGGAGCTGAGTCATAAAAACTCAGCTCCTTCTTTTTTGTCGCAAAGTGAACAAATTTGCCTTCAAAGAGAGACCTCTGTTGCGAGCAAAATGACGAAAATGAAAAAATTCTCAAAAAAACTTGACAAATGGATATTTATGCTATATAATTATACACAGTTAGTGTATGCTAACTTCTTTTAAAGCTATCGGTTAGCACATGCTAACTCATAGTATCTTATTATCTTGGAGAAGGATATGAATTTAACTGAAACAATAGAGGGAAAGGAATATATAGTTGACCGTTTGGAGACCGATGATGAAGAGCTCGACGCCTTCCTTTTTTCCTTGGGATGCTATGGCGGTGAACCGATAACTGTTATTTCCCGCAAAAAGAGCAGTTGCGTTGTCTCTATCAAGGACGGCCGATATAATATCGATAAACAGCTTGCAAAAGCTATTATTGTAAAAGAGTAATCTACGGATTACTTTTTACTTTGACAATCGGTTAGCCTTCGCTAACTCGTTCAAAGATAAAGTATATATAAAAATTAAATTAAATTTTTTCAGGAGGAGTAACAAATGAGAATTGCTTTGGCAGGCAATCCTAACAGCGGTAAGACAACAATGTATAACTCACTTACCGGTCAAAATGAAAAGGTTGGAAACTGGGCGGGAGTTACCGTTGAAAAAAAAGCTCATGCCATTAAGAAAAGCTTTTATTCGGGAGAAGAGGAGCTTATCATCGTCGATCTTCCGGGCGCGTATTCTATGTCGCCGTTTACCTCGGAGGAAAGCGTTACAAGCGCATACGTTAAGAATGAAAAGCCTGATGCTATCATCAATATCGTTGATGCTACAAACCTGAGCAGAAGCTTGTTTTTTACTACACAGCTTTTGGAGCTTGATATTCCCGTTATCGTAGCGCTCAATAAAACCGACGTAAATAAGAAAAAGGAAAACAGGATAGACGTGAAAGTGCTTTCGGAAAGGATTGGCTGTCCTGTTATAGAAACTATATCCACGTCGGGTGACGGAATCAGCTCTCTTGTTGAAGCCGCTATATCGATGATAGGAAAGGGACAAAAGGCTCTTTACTCTCAGGGAGATCTCGACCTTACCGATAAAAAGGCTGTCGAGGAAGCGGATAGAAAGCGCTTTGAGTTTGTAAACGCTGTCGTAAAGGCGGTTGAGCGTAGAAAGGTATTTACAAACAAGAAGAACTTTCAGGATAAGATAGACGATCTTCTTACAAACAAATGGCTCGGTCTTCCGATATTCGCAGTCGTTATGTTCTTTGTTTTTCAGATATCTCAGGCTTGGCTCGGTCCTTGGATAGCCGAGGGATATGAATTAAAAAACGGGACAGTCATACCGGGACTTGTTACTCTGATAGAGCTCTTCGGCGAATGGGTCGGAGATCTTATGGAGAATGCAGCTCCGCTTCTTAGGTCTATTGTTGTTGACGGTATTATAGGCGGTGTCGGAGCGGTCGTAGGCTTTTTGCCACTGGTTATGGTCATGTATTTCCTGCTTGCCTTGCTTGAGGATTGCGGATATATGGCGCGCGCGACAGTTGTTCTTGACCCCATATTCAAAAAGGTAGGGCTTTCGGGAAAGTCGGTAATTCCTTTCGTTGTCGGAACGGGATGCGCGATACCCGGTGTTATGGCTTGCCGTACTATACGTGACGAGCGCGAACGCAGAGCGACGGCGATGCTCGCTCCCTTTATGCCTTGCGGAGCAAAGCTTCCCGTTATTGCGCTTTTTGCGGGGGCATTTTTCGATGAGGCTGCGTGGGTAGGTACTTTGATGTATTTTATGGGTATCGTTATCATATTCCTTTGCGCGCTCCTTGTAAATAAGCTTACAGGCAATAAAAAGAAAAAATCTTTCTTTATCATGGAATTGCCCGAATATAAAGCGCCGAGCTTTTGGAAAGCCTTTCTTTCGATGTGTCAGCGCGGCTGGTCATACATAGTCAAGGCGGGAACAATAATTCTTGTTTGTAATTTTGTGATACAGCTTATGCAGTCGTTCAGCTGGAACTTCCGTCCCGCCATCAGCGCGGAGAGCTCGATTCTCGCTTCTATCGCTACTCCTTTTGCGTATCTCTTTGCGCCTATCGTAGGCATTGTCGCTTGGCAGCTTGCCGCGGCGACTATTACCGGTTTTATCGCAAAGGAGAACGTTGTTGCTACCCTTGCGGTCTGCTTTGTAGGACTTGAAAACCTTATTGATACAGAAGAATTTGCGCTTATGGAGGGCGCGGGAGCTGAGGTAGCGTCGGTATTTGCTATATCTAAGGTAGCGGCTCTGGCTTATCTTATGTTTAATCTTTTCTCGCCGCCTTGCTTTGCTGCCATAGGCGCTATGAATGCGGAAATGAAGAGCAAAAAGTGGCTCTTTGCGGGAATAGGACTTCAGCTCGCTGTGGGATACAGCCTTGGCTTCCTTGTATTCTTCTTCGGAACACTCTTTACGACTCGTAATTTCGGAGCGCTTTGGATGACTCTTCTCGGATGGGCTATCGTTGCTCTCATCGCAGTTGTTATCGTATCGCTTATCATAAAAAAGAATAAGCAGATAAAGAAGGAATACGAGCTTGGCGCATCAGCTAAAGCAATTCCGACCAGAATATAAATCATAACAGGTGATAAAAATGACAATGGCAAATATTATTGCCCTTGCGGTTATTTTTCTTGTGATAGGCGGCGCTGTCGCGTATATTATCAGAGAAAAAAAGAGGGGCAAAAAATGTATAGGCTGTCCTTACTGCTCATCTTGCGCATCAAAGAAGGGCGGCACAGCCTGCGGATCTTGCGATACTAAGTAATATGTTTTTTAGCGGACTGTCAATAGATGTGACAGTCCGCGTTTTTTTGAGAAATTTTGTTTACATATAAAAAAATGTGTGATATAATTATATGGTATGAAGATTTTGAAAGGAGTGCCGTATGAATAAGTTTATTCTTAAGAGCGAGTTTGCGCCGACAGGGGATCAGCCCGAGGCAATAGACGCGCTTGTAGCGGGAATAGAGCGCGGGGAAAGAATGCAGACCCTGCTTGGAGTTACAGGCTCGGGAAAAACCTTTACTATGGCTAACGTGATAGCAAAGCTAAACCGTCCGACGCTTGTGCTTGCCCACAATAAGACTCTTGCGGCACAGCTTTGCAGTGAGTTCAGAGAGTTCTTTCCCGACAGTGCGGTTGAATATTTCGTTTCGTATTACGATTATTATCAGCCCGAGGCGTATATTCCCGGAAAGGATATTTATATAGAGAAGGACGCGATGATAAACGAGGAGATAGATATGCTTCGTCACAGCGCGACCTCGGCGCTCTTTGAGCGCAGAGACGTTATTATCGTGGCGAGTGTCTCCTGCATATATTCGCTCGGCGACCCAGAGGAATATAAGCGCCTTGTTATCGCTCTTCGTCCTGGTATGTCGATAAGCCGTGACGAGCTTATACATCGTCTTGTGGCTATAAGCTATGACCGAAACGATATGTCTCTTGAACGTGATAAATTCCGTGTGAGAGGGGATACCGTCGAGCTTATCCCCGCGAATATGAACGATAAGGCGTTCCGTATAGAGTTTTTCGGAGACGAGATAGACCGTATATCAGAGATAAATATCGTCACGGGCGAGATGGTAAAGTCGCTCTCCTACGCGGGAATATATCCCGCTACTCACTATGCCGTATCCGAGGACAAAAAGGAGAAGGCGCTCCGCGAGATAATGCAGGAGATGGTGGACAGAGTGGAGTTTTTCCGCTCTCAAAACCGACTTATCGAGGCGCAGAGAATTGAGGAAAGAGTGAAGTACGATATCGAGATGCTTCGAGAGGTCGGATTTTGCTCGGGAGTCGAGAACTATTCGAGAGTGCTGGCGGGCAGACCCGCAGGCTCGACTCCTCATACCTTGCTTGACTATTTTCCAAAGGATTATATAATGTTTATCGACGAGTCTCATGTAACTATCCCACAGGTAAGGGGTATGAGCGGCGGAGATTCGGCAAGAAAGAAAAATCTTGTAGAATACGGATTCAGACTTCCGTCGGCGTTTGATAACCGTCCGCTTTTCTTTGAGGAGTTTGAATCCAAGATAAATCAAGCTATTTTTGTAAGCGCGACCCCCGGTGACTTTGAGGTTGAGAACTCAACGCAGACTGCCGAGCAGATAATACGCCCCACAGGGCTTGTTGACCCCACGGTTGAGGTGAGAGCGGTAGAGGGTCAGGTAGATGACCTTATGGGCGAGATAAAGCTCAGAGTGCAAAAAAATGAGCGTGTGCTCGTCACAACTCTCACAAGAAAGATGGCAGAGGACCTTACCGCATATCTTGAGAGCAACGGTATAAAGGTAAGATATATACACTTCAATATCGATACTATCGAGCGAATGGAGATAATCAGAGACCTAAGACTCGGTGAGTTTGACGTGCTTGTGGGAATAAACCTTCTCAGAGAGGGACTCGATATCCCCGAGGTGTCGCTTGTAGCCATACTTGACGCCGACAAAGAGGGATTTTTGCGCGCCGAGAGGAGTCTTATACAGACGATAGGACGCGCCGCAAGAAATGCTGAGGGCAAGGTCATAATGTATGCCGATACTGTCACAGGCTCAATGGAGAGGGCTATCGGAGAGACTAACAGACGCCGTTCGATACAGCAAAAATATAACGACGAGCACGGCATAGTGCCTAAGACGATAAAAAAGGGAATAAGAGACATAATAGATATAGGCAGACCGATAGAGGAAGCGCAGAGCAAGGAAGCGAAGCGCGCTGAAAAGCAGAAGAAGCTTTCGGCGTCCGAGCGAGAAAAGCTTATAGCCGAGCTTACTGTCGAGATGAAGAATGCGGCAAGAATGCTTGAGTTTGAAAAAGCCGCCTTTATCAGAGATAAGATAAGCGACTTGAGAAAGCAATAATTTAGGAGATGAAAATGCAAAAAACGATTGCTATAAAGGGAGCAAGAGTAAACAATCTAAAAAATATAGACGTCGAGATACCGAGAGATAAGCTGGTAATTCTCACGGGACTTTCAGGCTCGGGAAAATCCTCGCTTGCGTTTGACACGATATACGCAGAGGGACACAGACGGTTCGTCGAATCGCTCTCCTCGTATGCCAGAATGTTTATAGGTCAGATGGACAAGCCCGACGTCGATACGATAGACGGACTTTCTCCCGCAATATCCATCGACCAGAAGACTACGTCTAAAAATCCGCGTTCTACCGTGGGAACTGTTACAGAGATATATGACTATCTCAGACTTCTTTACGCAAGAATAGGAGTTCCTCACTGTCCCGTGTGCGGTGTTGAGATACGCCGACAGGATACCGATACTATAATCGAAAAGGTCATGCAGTTGCCCAAAGGTGAGCGTTTTATGGTGCTCTCGCCCGTAGTTCGCTCGCAAAAGGGAAGACACGAAAAGGTATTTTCCGACGCTAAAAAGGGCGGATACGTAAGAGTGCGGGTCGATGGCAATATGTATGATCTCTCGGAGGAGATAGCTCTTGATAAAAATAAGAAGCACGATGTCGAGATCGTCGTAGACAGACTTGTTATGAAAGAGGATATAAGAACCAGACTTGCAGATTCGATAGAGACTGCTCTCTCACTTGCAGAGGGACATCTGATAATCCTCACTGTTCCGAGAGAAGGAGACGCCAAGGAGCTTGAGTTTTCGCAAAGCTATGCTTGTGAAAAGCACGGCATTTCATTTGGCGAGCTTGAGCCGAGAATGTTTTCCTTTAACAATCCTGCGGGCGCTTGTCCTCATTGCGCAGGACTTGGCGAGATGCGAAGGATCGCCGTGGACAGACTTATTCCCGATAAAAAGTTATCTCTCCGCGAGGGCGCTATCAACGTGAACGGATTTAAGACGATGGAGGAGGAAAGCTGGAACGGACCTCTCTTTATCGCCGTTGGAGAAAGGTTTGGCTTTGATATCGATACGCCTATCGAAAAGCTTTCAAAGGAAGCCTACGACGTGATACTTAACGGCTCGGGAAATGAGATATACGATATCCACCGTTGGTTTGCGAACGAGGAACATCATCAAAAGGTGCGCTTTGAGGGTGTAGTCAAGATGATGGAAAATCGAATGGCTATGGGAAACAGCGAGGAATATTACGAGCAGTTTATTGAAGAAGCTCCTTGTCCCGTCTGCAACGGCAAGAGGCTTTCTCCCAATTCCTTGGCGGTCACGGTCGGCGGAATAAATATAGATGATTTTTGCGCAAAGCCGGTACAGAAGGCGCTTGAATTTGAAAATGATCTTAAGCTTGAAGGCTCTGAAAAGATTAATTCCGCGGAAATAATCAAGGAGATAAAGGCAAGGCTTGGCTTTCTTGCAAGCGTTGGACTTGAATATCTCACCTTGAACAGAAAAGCGGGAACGCTTTCGGGCGGAGAGGCTCAAAGAATAAGACTTGCAACTCAGATAGGCTCTGCGCTTGTTGGAGTGCTTTATATTCTTGACGAGCCTAGCATAGGGCTTCATCAGAGAGATAACGCAAAGCTTATAAGAACCTTGAAAAATCTCCGAGATATAGGAAACACGGTCATAGTCGTCGAGCACGACGAGGAGACTTTGGAGGCGTCCGACTATATCGTCGATATAGGTCCTGGCGCGGGAATACACGGCGGAGAGATAGTTGCCGCGGGAACTCCCGACGAGGTGAAGAAAAACGAGAATTCTATCACAGGGGCATATCTCAGCGGACGCAAGGAAATAAAGATACCGTCACTCAGACGAGGCGGTAACGGAAGCTTTTTGACTGTAAAAGGAGCTCGCGAGCACAATCTTAAAAATATAGACGTTGATATTCCGCTGGGGTGTCTCGTCTGTGTGACGGGCGTTTCGGGCTCGGGAAAATCTTCTCTGGTCAACGGCATAATAAATCCCGTGCTTTCAAGAGAGCTTAACAAAGCCATCAGATATCCCGGAAAATATTCCTCTATCGAGGGTATTGAAAATCTAGATAAGGTGATAGATATAGACCAGAGCCCGATAGGCCGTACACCGCGTTCAAACCCCGCTACTTATACGGGGGTATTCTCGGATATAAGAGACCTGTTCGCCAAAACGGCAGACGCGAATGCGAGAGGGTATAAATCGGGAAGATTTTCCTTTAACGTAAAGGGCGGACGCTGTGAAGCCTGCGAGGGCGACGGCGTCAAAAAGATAGAGATGCACTTCTTGCCCGACGTCTACGTTACCTGTGACGTTTGCCGCGGCAAGAGATATAACCGCGACACATTAGAGGTAAAATATAAGGGCAAGAATATTTCCGATGTGCTTGAAATGACGGTTGAGGAGGCTGTTGTATTCTTTGATGGGATACCCAAGATAAAGCACAAGATGCAGACTCTCTTTGACGTCGGTCTCGGATATCTCAAGGTCGGACAATCGTCAACTACGCTTTCGGGCGGAGAGGCGCAGAGAGTCAAGCTTGCAACTGAGCTTGCGCGCAGAGGAACGGGAAAAACGCTTTATATTCTTGACGAGCCTACGACGGGACTTCACAGCGCAGACGTTGACAAGCTTATCGGAATACTGCAACGCCTTTGCGATGCAGGGAACAGCGTTCTTGTAATAGAGCATAATCTTGACGTTATAAAGACGGCTGACTATATTATAGATCTTGGTCCTGAGGGCGGAGACAAGGGCGGAACTATCGTTGCTACTGGCACACCTGAGGCTGTCGCGCAAGTTCCAAGCTCGTATACGGGACAGTATCTTAAAAAGATATTGGGAAATAAAAAACAACAAAAATGACGGTTTTCAACCGTCAAAAAGCGGGCTGCTTCACTTATTCGTGAAGCAGCCTCATTTTAAGTATTCAGTATTTTCAATTTTCAGAAAAAGGTTCAAGTCCTTTTCCCGCAAGCTTTGTGTAATCTATTGGCACAAGGTCAATATAACACATTATCAAAACGTCCTCCGGCATATCTTGATTAAGTCTGCCTGTTCTTCCGATGCTCTCGCTCTTAAGTACAAGATCGCCTATGTCAACGTATACAGCGCCGAGATGCCCATAAATTGTACGTATTCCCATTCCGTGATCTATAATGACGTAATTCCCAAGGAATTTAGAGTTGCCGACGCCAGTTACTTTTCCCGTATTAAGAGCTGTTACGGGAGCACCGCCTTGAGCGGAAGGAGAATAGATATTTCCGTTAAGTGTTATTGCGGTGTTGGATTTTTTTGAGTGAAATACAGAGCCGTAGCCGAAGCTCAGGGAGGCGGAGCTTGAAGGATATTGCGCAAAGTCACTCGTGCAAAAGATGTGATCGTCGGAATTTTGATGGCTGTTTTTTAAAATTTCTTCAAGCACATTCTGTGATGCCTTATATTCGAGCATCATAAGATCGTTCGAGTCCTTTACGTCATAGTGAGAGGGCGCTTCTGGCGGCGCGGTAAGCTCCACGTCTATTGTTTCCGAGATAGCGGCGTAAGAAAAGGTAAGGGAATATTTATCTGTTTTTAATTCGTTTCCAAAGGGAATTATAGCATAGACGGTTTCGCCGACAGTATAAAATTTCGGAGAATATCCGATATCGGGAGAGGAAGAAAAGGAGAGGTTTTTTACGTCAAGAATGTTTTTGCAGGATACGACGATAAGATCACCCGTGGAGATCGAAGTCTTATCTGCAAAAAATTCAGCGCTGTCACGGACGATAACATCAAATTCATACACAGCCGTTCCGTAAAAATCTCTGCTTTCATTTTTTTGCCAGAAAGCAGTGAGTTCAAATCTAAGAGCCGTGCCCGTTTCAACGTCTATGATCGAAAGCTCTTTGAGTGAAGTGCCATTCCATCTGTCCCAGTCGTTGCCGTCCTTTTTTATTTTAAGCGATACATTATCCGGCTCAACCTCAAACGAAAGTCCCAAAGCGCCCGACATGTTGTATTGGATAGACTCTTGGGTGATAGTTGAATAGGGAGACTTCAAAATATTGCCGTAAATATTCTTGTAGTTCCAATCTATCGACAGAGGCGATACTGTCTCTCCCGCAGTAGTATAAAGCGCAGGTGGCATTGCCGTTGCGTAGAGAAGATAGGAATACGGAGACGCGAAAAAGTTCATAGCGCTGTCAGAATCGACCTCGTATGCGGTGCCCGAAGGACCAATGATATAATTTACAGATGCGTCGGTCGAAAAATAACACTTATATTCGGTCGTTGTGTTTTTTTGAGTTATCACAGCGCGAAGCTGAGCCATGTCGGCAAGCGATGCTTCTGAAACAGCAGAGTCCTTTTTGTTTACCAGAATTGAATCGAAGATAGCCACAAGGGAATTGAAGGCTACGTCGTTCGTCTCCCCCTCCTCCTCGTACAAGAGCTTGTCTTCCGAATAGAGCGAGACCTTCATGTATAATTCTCTTGATGTATTAGAGCGTAACAGTCCGCTAAGCAGAAATATCACCGTGGGGATAAAGATAAGCGCTACTATCGCCACAGTTATAGCTATCTTGGAAAATTTCTTGGTTTTATCACGGTATATGTTGCTGAAATATCCCTTGCTTTTCATAGCGCCCTCCTTCAATAAATATAACAATCTAATTATACAATATTAAAGGAAAAAGGTCAAGGGCTTAGCACAAAATATAATCCCCCTCTTTAAGAACTACTTGACATAAGAGGATAAAAAATGTTATACTAATAACGTTAGAATAATATTGATATTAAATGTTTTTTGGAGAAATTATGAAAAATATTCTCATTGTTGACGGAAACAGCGTTTTGAACAGAGCCTTTTACGGAATAAGACCGCTTACCACCAAGGACGGACTGCCGACAAACGCCGTTTACGGAATGTATACGATAATATCTAAAAATATAAATACAGTAAGACCCGATTACTGTGTCGTGGCATTTGACCTTAAAGCCCCCACCTTCAGACATAAAATGTACGAGGGATACAAGGCAACCAGAAAGGGAATGCCAGAGGAGCTTGCCGCGCAGCTTCCTTACGCAAAGGAATGCATGAGGGCGATGGGCTTTACCGTTATGGAGCTTGAGGGGTTTGAAGCAGACGATATTCTCGGCACTGTTTCACAAAAAGCCTCGGCTCTGGGGATACACTCATATCTTCTCACGGGTGACAGAGATTCGCTTCAGCTTATAGATGATAATACGACGGTTCTTTTGGCTACCAATAAAGAGACGGTAAATTTCGATAAGGCACATTTTAACGAGGTCTATCAGCTCGATCCCTCTCAGTTCGTTGACGTCAAGGCGCTTATGGGCGATACCTCCGACAATATTCCGGGGGTGCTCGGCATAGGTGAAAAGACTGCGCTGAAGCTCATTGGCGATTTTTCGTCACTTGTCGGAGTTTATGATAATTATTTGGATTCCAAGCTGACCCCCTCGGTAAAACAGAAATTGTCTGACGGAAAGGAAAATGCTTTTCTTTCCAAGACCCTTGCTACAATAGAGCGTGACGCGCCGATAAGCTTTGATTTTGAAAAACAGAAATATAACGGAATAATTTCTTCAGACCTAAAGTCTCTCTTTGAACGGCTTGAATTTTTCACGCTTATAAAAAAGCTTGGACTTGAGAATATTCAAGTGACAGACAAAGGAGATGCGACCTCTCCCGAGGATAGCGCAAATGAAGCTCGCTCGATCCCTTCGCTTGAAAAGCAAAAGATTTCTTTTGAGGAGATAAAGAAGCTATCCGCTAAAAAAACGCTTTCCGCGGTAATAGACGGTAAAGAGATATCGGTATGTGACGGAGAGGCGCTTCTTTTTGCAGAACTGCCGGACGATGTTTCGGCGATAGAGGGGTTTTTTAAAAATGCCGATCTTGTCCTGCACAATTCAAAGGAGCTTTATAAGAGACTCATTTCGCAAGGTGTGGAGTATAAGCTTTCCTGCTTTGACACTATGCTCGCGGCATATACGCTCAATTCCACGCGCAAAAACTACGGACTCCCCGAGGTGTATCTCGAATATGCGGGGACAAGCCTTGGGGATACCGACGGCGCGCTCGCTGTCTATACCCTATACGAGATAATGAAGCCCCAAATAAAGGCGGAAAATATAGAGCATCTTCTGTTTGATATAGAGATGCCGCTCTCTGACGTTCTCGCCCGTATGGAGTGTGTGGGAGTGAAGATAGATATAGACGGTATATCCGCTTACGCGAATGAGCTCGCTGAGCTTGCCGATGCGCTTAAGGAAAGGATATATTGCGCCGCGGGGGAGGAGTTTAACATAGACTCTCCAAAGCAGCTTGGCGACGTTCTTTTCAATAAGCTCGGGCTTCCGACCTTTAAGAAGAATAAGACGGGATTTTCCACCGACGCTGATGTCCTTAATAAGCTACGTGGAAAGCACGATATAATAGAGGATATACTCGATTATAGACAGGTCAACAAGCTTATCTCAACCTATACCGACGCGCTGATAAGCCTTGCCGACGAGGAGGGAAGAATACACACCGTCCTCAATCAAACGGGAACGGCGACAGGCAGACTTTCATCTGCTGAGCCTAATCTGCAAAATATTCCCGTGAGGAGCGAGCTTGGAAGGCGGTTCAGACAATATTTCGTTCCCAAAAATGACGATTACGTTATAGTTGATGCCGATTATTCACAGATAGAATTGAGACTGCTTGCCGATATTTCGGGCGACGAGTGTATGATAAAAGCCTTCCGTGAGGGAGAGGATATCCATACGTCTACTGCCGCTACGGTTTTTGGGGTGTCTCAAAGCGAGGTCACCTCAGAGCTCAGAAAAAAAGCTAAGGCGGTGAATTTCGGAATAGTTTACGGAATTGGCGAATACTCGCTTTCCGAGGATCTCGGAATTTCTCGCGCGCAGGCAAAGCAGTATATAGAGTCCTATCTTGAGGGGTATCCCAAGGTAAAGGAATATCTTGATAACATCAAGGCGCAGGCAAAGGCGGACGGATACGTTTCTACTGCTTTTGGCAGACGTAGATATATTCCTGAGATAAATGTCTCAAATAAAAACCTTCAGCATTTTGGTGAGAGAGTTGCGATGAACAGTCCGATACAGGGAACTGCGGCGGATATAATTAAAATCGCAATGATAAACACCCAAAAGAAGCTTTTGGCGGCTGATATCGACGCAAGACTTATATTGCAGGTGCACGACGAATTGTTGCTTGAGGCGCACAAAAACTGCGCGGAGAAGGCGATGGAGATACTCGTATCCGAGATGGAGGGAGCTGTAAAGCTTAAAGTTCCGCTTGACGTTGATGCCCATATCGGAAGCAACTGGTTTGATGCTAAATAATAAAAATAATAAAAATCAAAGCCCTTTGCTCAGATGTCAAAGGGCTTTTTGTAATAAAGAAAATTATAGTGATATTGACTAATTATTTTTGCTTTAATATTAGGTATTATATGAAATATATAGAAAATGTTAATTTAATGTAACCGATAAAAATTTATTCTTGCAATTTTTTGATTTTTATGGTATCATATATTGGGTAACGTTTATTCCTAGAGTGTTACTAACGATTGCCAAAAAATAACGATATAAATTTTAAGGAGAAAAATTATGACCAACAACAAGTTTGTTCTTAGCTGGGTCGAAGAGATGAAGGCTATGACACAGCCTGATAAGGTTGTGTGGATTGATGGTTCTGAGGCTCAAGCAGAGGCTTTGCGCGAGGAGGCTTGCTCCACAGGTGAGATGATAAAGCTTAATCAGGAAGCTCTTCCTAATTGCTATCTTCACAGAACTGCTGTAAACGATGTTGCGCGAGTAGAGGGCAGAACCTTTATTTGTACATCCAAGAAAGAGGATGCGGGTAACATCAACAACTGGATGGATCCCAAGGAGTGCTATGCAAAACTCGGAAAGCTTTACACCGGTGCTATGAAGGGAAGAACAATGTACGTTATTCCTTATTCAATGGGCATTGTTGGTTCTCCTTTTGCAAAATACGGAATTGAGCTTACAGACTCCATTTACGTTGTTCTTAATATGCTTATTATGACTCGCGTAGGAACTGATGTTCTCGATGCTCTCGGCGAGAGCGGAGACTTTATCAAGGGTCTTCACGCAAAGGCTGATATTGACGAAGAGAACCGTTACATCTGCCATTTCCCCGAGGACAATACTATCTGGTCGGTTAACTCCGGTTACGGCGGAAACGTTTTTCTCGGTAAGAAGTGCTTCGCTCTTCGTATAGCTTCCTACATCGGACGTAACGAGGGCTGGATGGCTGAGCACATGCTCATCCTCGGCGTTGAGTATCCCGATGGAGAGACAAAGTATGTTGCAGCAGCTTTCCCCTCTGCATGCGGAAAGACCAACCTTGCAATGCTTATTCCTCCGGAATTCTATTCTAAGAAGGGATACAAGGTTTGGTGCGTAGGCGATGATATCGCTTGGATACGCGTAGGTGAGGATGGAAGACTTTGGGCTGTTAACCCCGAGAACGGATTCTTCGGAGTTGCTCCCGGAACAAACGAGAATTCCAACCCCAACGCTCTCCATACAACAATGAGAGACACTATTTTCACAAACGTTGTTCATAACCTCGACACCAATACTGTTTGGTGGGAAGGACTTGACAAGAATCCTCCCGCAAACGCAATTGACTGGAAGGGTAACGTTTGGGATTACACAAAGTTCAACAAGGCAGACAAGTCTACTTGCGGAGCTCATCCTAACAGCCGTTTCACAGCTATGGCTATCAACTGTCCTTGCATCTCCAAGGAGTTCAACAATCCCGCAGGCGTTCCTCTCTCCGCTATCGTATTTGGCGGACGCAGAGCAAAGACTGCTCCGCTGGTTTACCAGTCTACAAGCTGGCAGAACGGCGCATTCGTTGGTTCTATCATGGCTTCCGAGACAACAGCAGCTGCTGCAGGCGCAGTAGGCGTTGTTCGCCGCGATCCTATGGCTATGAGACCCTTCGTTGGTTACGATATGGGTGACTACTTTGCTCACTGGCTCAAGATGGGCACAATGATCCCCAATCCTCCCAAGATATTCCACGTTAACTGGTTCCGCACCGATGATAACGGAAACTTCATTTGGCCCGGTTTCGGTGACAATATGAGAGTTCTTATGTGGATACTTGACCGTTGCGAAGGCAAGGTTGATGCTAATATCACTCCTATAGGATACGTTCCGAACCCCGCTGACATCAACATCGAGGGTCTTGACGGTGTTACAATAGACACTATCAAGGAGCTTCTTACAGTTGATAAGGCATCTTGGCTTGAAGACGTTGCTAATATCAAGGCATTCTATGCTCAGGTTGGTGACAGAGTTCCTCAGGCTATGTACGACGAGCTTGCAGCACTTGAGGCAAGACTCCAGGCGTAAGATAATATTCAAAAGGGCTGAGTTTAACTCAGCCCTTTTTTGCGTCTATAATAATATTTCCGCCCAAAACACGCGAGTGTATCGGGCGGAGAATTTTTATTTATGATATAATTTTTTAGTTTGATATACAGGCTCGCAGGTAAGATTTATTCCCAGCTTGCGATATATATCCTTATCTATGTTAGATACTATAACGCTTGTGTGCGCCTCACAGCCCTGAAGCTTAGGAAGCTGTTCCATAGCAAGCGCCGCCATAGGATTTGTTGTTGCCGATATTGCGAGCGCTATGAGTATTTCATCAGCATGAAGTCTTGGATTGTGATTTCCGAGTATCTCTGTTTTCAGCTTCTGGACAGGTTCAACGACAACGGGAGGAATAAGCAAAAACTCGTCGTTTATTCCGCCAAGCTTTTTAAGCGCGTTAAGAAGTGCCGCAGCGGAAGCACCGAGGAGGGAAGAGGTCTTTCCTGTTACGATAGAACCGTCGGTAAGCTGAATAGCGGTAGCGGGCGCTCCAGTATCCGCCGCCTTTTTAAGAGATCTTGCAACGACCTCTCTGAAGGAGGAATCAATTCTCGCTTGATTCATTATAAGCTCTGCTTTAAAGACCTCGTCCGGATTTGCAAGCCCCTTCTTTTGCTTGCAAAGCGCATCGTAATATCTTCTTACTATTTCCATCTTTGAAGCGTCACAAGCGGCATTGTCGTCAACGATACAGCAGCCTGCCATATTTACGCCCATATCTGTGGGAGACTTGTAAGGACATTCACCGTATATCTTGTCAAAGATAGCCTTAAGTACAGGGAAAATCTCGATATCTCTGTTGTAGTTTACCGATTTAACTCCGTATGCGTCAAGGTGGAAGGGGTCTATCATATTAACGTCGTTAAGGTCTACGGTGGCTGCCTCGTAAGCTACGTTGACAGGGTGCTTAAGGGGGAGATTCCAGATAGGGAAGGTCTCGTACTTCGCATAACCCGCCTTGATACCTCTCTTGTGGTCGTGGTAGAGCTGAGAGAGACAGGTAGCCATCTTTCCGCTTCCCGGACCGGGAGCGGTTATTACAACGAGAGAGCGTGTTGTCTCTATATAGTCGTATTTGCCGTAGCCGTTTTCGCTGACGATGTGCTTTATATTGGTGGGGTAGCCCTCAATAGGATAATGCTTGTAGACCCTGACACCGAGGTTGTTAAGACGTGCTATAAATTTATCGGCAGCGGGCTGTTGTGTGTAGTGTGTAAGCACTACTCCGTTGACAGAAAGACCTATATCGGTGAAGGCGTCGATAAGTCTGAGTGCGTCAAGGTCATAGGATATCCCCAAATCGCCGCGCATCTTGTTTTGCACAATAGCGACAGCCGAGACAACGATGACTATTTCGGCTTCATCCTTGAGGTTGAGAAGCATTTTTATTTTACTGTCGGGCTTAAAGCCGGGGAGCACTCGTGACGCATGAAAATCATCAAAAAGCTTACCTCCGAATTCAAGGTAAAGCTTTCCTCCAAAGCTCGAAATTCTCTCAAGGATCTTTTCAGATTGAAGCTTTATATATTGCTCATTGTCAAAGGCTATTTTAGACATTTTTTATCACCTCTCAAACATATTAGTTAAAAAACACAACATATATATTTTAATACATTTTTCGATAATATTCAAGACAAATTTTGATTTATTTTAAAAAATATTATAATTTTTTGTTTTTTGCGCGAATTATTGTCAAAATATGTTTTTTTGCATATTCTATTAAAGGAGAGCAGTTGTTGCTCTTGTGAAATTTTTTAGGAGGAATTTATACATGGCAGAAAATAAATTTTCTTGTTGTAATTCGGGAAATTCAAATTCCCGCTCGGAAATGGTCTGCATTGAAACTAACAGAATACTTGATTCCTGCAGAGACAGGGACTGCTTTGAAGACGTAAAGGTGCTTCTTACCGACTTTGGGAATGATATTATAGAAAGAACAAGTAATATCAGGGCAAAAAGCGCTTGTATTATGTGGACATACATTGGTATTGATCCGGTAAGATTTAATAGGGGATTTTATTCGATAACGATAAAATTTTACGTTAAGATCGTTTTTGAGGCGTGCCTGTGCGGTGGAAAAAGTCAGGAGTTTGAGGGAATTGCCGTTCTTGAAAAGAAGGTCATACTTTACGGAAGCGAGAGCAATGTAAGTATATTCAAGAGCAATCCCGATTCTTCGGATTACTGTAATATTCCCGAGCCTTGTTGCTCGAGCAAAAACGTGCCGATAGCTATCGTGGAGGTAGTCGACCCCATAATCCTCAACACAAAGGTAAGAGAAGCTAATGATAATTGCTGTTGCTGCTGTTGCTGTTGTGACGATCTTCCCGAGCATGTTTCGGGCGGAATAGGCGGTGCTCTCAGCGATTACGAGGGTGGAAGATATATCACCGTTTCCCTCGGAATATTCTCGGTCGTAAGAATAGTTCGTCCCGCGCAATATCTTATAAACGCAACAGAATACTGCGTGCCCGACAAGGAATGCATCACGGCGGCAGAGGATAATCCTTGCGCGCTTTTCAGAAATATGGATTTCCCCACAGCAGAGTTTTGTCCTCCCGGATACACCTATAATCAGGGTGAGAGGGGAGACAAAAACAGGAGATGCGATTGTCAGTAATTATAGGGCTGAAGAGCAAAGTGAATTAAATTAATAAAGGCTGTCGTTGATCTTAGGTTATCGACAGCCTTTATTTTGTTATTCAAGCTCTCCTGCTATATGAGATTCATCAACAAGAAGCTCTTTTTTTGTTATTATAGGCTCGGAAATGCCGTTTACACAATCAGCGTTTATCGTTATCTCCACTATGTCGTTCTGTGACGGAATATCGTACATGATATTCATCATAAGCTTTTCCATAATAGAGCGCAAGCCGCGAGCGCCGGTATTTCTCTTTATAGCGAGCGAGGCTATCGCAGAAAGCGCATCGTCTGTGAAGTTAAGCTCAACTCCGTCCATCTCAAAGAGCTTGAGATACTGCTTGATAAGTGAGCTCTTAGGCTCGCTGAGTATTCTGACCAAAGCTGTTTTATCAAGGTCGTTGAGCGAAACAATGACGGGAATACGTCCGACAAGCTCAGGGATAAGCCCGAATTTTACAATATCGTGAGGTTCTACGTCCTTGAAAATTCCCGATTTTTTGCGCTCGTCTTTCTTTGCGATGCTTCCCGAAAATCCAATCGTCTGGTTGCCTTGCCGTCTTTCAATTATCTTGTCGAGACCTTCAAAAGCGCCTCCGCATATAAAGAGGATATTTTCGGTGTTTATCTGGATAAATTCCTGATTGGGATGCTTTCTTCCGCCTTGCGGAGGAACGTTTGCCACAGTGCCCTCAAGTATCTTGAGAAGTGCCTGCTGAACGCCCTCACCCGAAACGTCGCGGGTGATAGAACGGTTTTCGCTCTTTCTTGCTATCTTATCTATCTCATCTATATAGATAATTCCGCGTTCGGCAAGCTCAATATCATAGTCAGCCGCCTGAATAAGTCTGAGAAGGATATTTTCCACGTCCTCTCCGACGTATCCCGCCTCGGTGAGCGTTGTAGCGTCTGCGATGGCAAAGGGAACTTTGAGCGATTTTGCAAGCGTCTGAGCGAGATAGGTCTTTCCGACACCGGTAGGCCCTATAAGCAGAACGTTGCTCTTGTGAAGCTCGACCTCGTCTATCGGAAGATCGTCCTTCGCACGCTTTGATTTCTCTTTATCCTGTTTATAAAGTATGCGCTTATAGTGATTGTATACAGCCACCGAAAGAGCAATTTTGGCATCCTCCTGACCGATAACGTATTCGTCAAGGGTCTCCTTTATCTGTTTTGGCTTTGGCAGGGAAGTGATAGTCAATCCATCGAGGTCTGAGGAAGCTTCTGTGTTTTCATAAATGAGTTGCTCACAGGCGTCTACGCAAAAATCACATATATAAATTCCTGTGGGGGAAGGAATCAGGAAATTCACCTGATTTTCCTTCCGCCCACAAAAGGAACAATATCTTGAGCCTGCATAAACACCGTCTCTTGTGTTATTATTAGACATTAAATATCCTTTCAAGCTCTCTTTTCAAATATTTTATCAATAAGTCCGTATTCAAGCGCCTGCTTTGCGGTCATAAAGTTATCACGCTCGGTATCTCTTGCTATTTCTTCAACAGACTTTCCCGTATTTTCGGCAAGAATGCGATTGAGATTGTCGCGAGTTCTCAAAATGAGATCTGCCTGTATCTTTATATCGCTTGCCTGACCCCTAGCTCCGCCGAGAGGCTGATGGATCATTATCTCGCTGTTGGGCAGGGCAATACGCTTGCCCTTAGTGCCTGCGGAAAGGAGAAATGCGCCCATGCTTGCCGCCATACCGATACAGATGGTCGAAACGTCGCATTTGACGTAATTCATCGTATCGTATATCGCCATACCTGCGGTAACTGAACCGCCGGGACTGTTGATATAAAAATCAATATCTTTATCGGGGTCTTGAGCTTCAAGGAAGAGCAACTGTGCAACTACCAAAGAAGCGGTTGTATCATTGACCTCGTCCGACAAGAAAATTATTCTGTCATTGAGAAGTCTTGAAAAAATATCATACGAGCGCTCGCCCTTTCCCGTCTGCTCGACGACCATAGGAACAAGTGCGTTGTAAGCCTTGTCGTAGTTGAACATATATAACCTCCTAAAATATTGCCCTAAAAGTGTGGTGAAAACTTATTTTGTGGTAACGTTAGCCTTCTCTTTAACGAGATCCATAGCCTTCTTTACCTTCATATCTTCAGCGATCGCCTCAGAGTCAATGCTTGCCTTGACCTGATCAAGATCAACGCCGTAAGCTTCAGCTATGCTCTTGTATTCGCCCTCAATATCCTCTTCGGTTGCCGCAAGGTTCTCAAGCTCTGCGATCTTTTCAAGAGCAAGTCTTGCCTTTACCTGACGCTCTGCCTGAGGTCTCATCTGAGCGCGGAGTGCATCAAGGTCAAGTCCTGTGTACTTGAAGTATGTCTTGAGGTCGAGACCCTGCATACGAAGTCTGTTGTCGTAGTCGCGAACGAAATTCTCGGTCTCTGCAACGAACATAGGCTCGGGAATATCAGCTTCAAGCTTCTCGATAAGAGTGTCCATAAGCTTTTCCTCGATAGCTCTGTCAGCCGCGTTCTCGTGTCTCTTTTCGATTTTTGCCTTAAGATCAGCCTTATATTCATCAAGCGTATCAAATTCTGAAACGTCTTTTGCAAAATCGTCGTCAAGCTCGGGAAGCTCAACCTTTGTGATAGCATGGATAGTAACCTTGAATACAGCTTCCTTACCGGCAAGCTCAGCTGCGTGGTACTCGGTGGGGAAGGTTACGTTAACGTCAAACTCCTCGTCAACCTTCTTGCCTGCAACCTGCTCCTCAAAGCCGGGAATGAAAGAGCCTGAGCCAAGCTTGAGTGCATAGTCAGTGCCTTTTCCGCCTTCAAAAGCAACGCCGTCGCAGAAGCCTTCAAAATCGATAACAGCTGTATCGCCCATTTCAGCAGC
>JAZOLQ010000121.1:0-33921 GCA_045653185.1 Eubacteriales bacterium | reverse complement strand
GCGTCCTTTTTGCGTTGGCTGGGGCACTGGTGTGCCGAGCGTAGCTCCGCACACCGTAGGTGTAGCGGAATTAGGTTCGCATTCGCCGCTCGGAGATCGACAAGCTCGCTTGTCAGGTAGCGAAGCGGCGTGAGCGTAATGAATGACATCACGGTGTGATGTCAGAACGCGAGCGTGACCGAGCCACAGCGAGACAGAGCGTGCGAATCCTCGCCAACGGCGAGTACCCTAGTGCTCGAATTAGTAAAAAGAGCCTTCTGCACGAAGACTCTTTTTTTTATATGGTTTTCTTTCGTCTGCCAATCCAAAAATTTGCTTAATGTGCAAAAAATCTGCAATCTCATTTTGAGTCAGCTCCGTATCTTCTCTCAAGTCCTTTATCCTCATAACACACCTCTCCTAAGTTTCATGTAACAATTATATAGAACCTCATTACGATATGTTGACAAATATATTAAATTGTGATATAATACCGCAAGGTAAAATGGGGAGATATGCCTATTTGTAAAAGTACGCCTTTTTGTTATTATAACACTAAAAACAATAGGAGAACGCTATGAAAATCAATATTTTATCAGCAGTCAAAAATCTAACGAAGAATTTATTGCTACTATTTTCCACGGGGGCTGCGCTGTGTCTGCTTTTGCCACCGTCAAAAACTATTTCTCTTGCCCTGATTGGTTTGATATTTATATCGGTCTGTGTTGCGGCAATCTATGACGTAGCAAAACCCCAAAAAACACAAAATCAGTATGCTGTCTTAGGTGCTGTTTTAATTGCTTTGTTTATCGAGTACGTAGGTTTGCATATCTTTTATACAACGTTTCTGCCATCTGGCAAAGTAGCCTCTTTGGCGAATTCCTTGAAAATCACAGTTCCCGTTTTGCTGAATACTGTCGGTCTTTTGGGATGTGTTTTTGGCTTTTATTCTTTGTTTGTGTTGGGACTATGGATCATTAATATATCTTCTTCCTTACTCACGGAACGAAGAAAGGATGTTGTTATTGCGAATTTGAAAAGGAATTGGCTTTTCCCGATTTCTGCGATAGCTTTCTTCTATTTGAACTCTCCCTTTACGGACGCTTACAGATTTGGCATGGTTATTGCCTTTGCAATTTCGGTGGTTATAGCATCTCAGATACCATCTATGTTTGCTCTGGCTAAAAAGGGAAGTTTGGCTTTGAAATTAGTCGCGATTCTTTCCTCTGCCGGTATTTGTTGGGCTTCTCTGGGGGATTTTTATACACGTTGGGGCTATTCGCCCAAACACCAGCAGATCATATCTATGCTGCCGCCAGAGATTGATATTTCGCTCATAGTCAGCATTATAGTTGCCATTGCTTCGCTTGGCTTTGCTTATCTGTACGTCCTTCTTTTACTTAGCGAAGTTAAGAATATACTTATTGATTCCCAAAATACCAACAAATTAAAATTAGGAGAGGTAATCATTTACTCCTTGTTGATAGTGGGTTCTTTGGTATTCATGGTGGTTACTTTTTCTGCCTCTGAAGCTTTTTACGGCACAGATATTGCCTGCGACATTATTTATACAAGCGACTCACCTGCATTGGTCAAACGTAATATATACACGGCAATTGCCCATTCGGAAAATGATCTTAGACAGCCTCTGTTTGCCGTATTTTCAGCACCGTTTGTGGGGATTGCTTGTCTGATTGGAAAGTTGCTCTTCGTACCCGCTCATATTCAGGCTATGCTTTTGAATTCGGTACAGGTTGTTATGCTGTTTGTCGCTAACTTTATGTTAGCCAAAACAATGAAATTAACAACCATAAAGCGTGTATGTTTCATGGTTCTCTCAAGCTTTACTTATACTTTCCTTCTGTTTGTTTTGATGATGGAACAGTACATTATAGCATATTTCTGGCTTGTTCTTTGTATTTATATGATTTGTGAAAAGAAATCAAACAGGTTGGTTTTGTTTGGCGCAGGCGGAACTTTACTGACAAGTATGGTTTTGCTTCCGGCAACATCTGAGAAATCTCCTTTCAAAAATTTCAAAGAGTGGATTGGAGATATGCTGAAATACGGTTTTGAATTTATTGCCGTTTGGCTGGCTTTCTGCCGTTTTGAGGTTATTTATTATCTTACTTCTACTGCTTCTGCTCTTAACAGTTTTACCGGCAAGGATGTTCTCCTGACAGATAAAATTTATCAATATACTGAGTTTATCGGCAATTGTTTCCTTGCTCCAAATGCAGGCGCAAATAATACAGCATTTTCCCATATTTCTTGGCAATTGAATCAGCCGACCGGAATGAGTATTGTCGGCGTATCAATTTTGATTCTTTGTATAGTCAGCGCATGGGTAAATCGCAAAAAGAAAAGCACTCAGATAGCTATTTGTTGGGTTGCCTTTTCAATAGTTATTTTATTTGGTCTTGGCTGGGGTACAAAAGAAAACGGATCGATCTTGTATGCGCTTTACTTTGGCTGGGCGTTCCTTGTGCTGCTATTCCAGCTTGTTGAAAAGATCGCTGAAAAATGGAATCTGCGGTTTCTTGTTCCGCTTGTTACGGCGGGCTGTACAGTAGCCTTTGCGGTAACCAACATTCCTGCAATTATTGAGATGATTAGGTTTGCAATTCAGTATTATCCGTTGTAAAGAGGTGACGAAATGAAGCATTATCTAAAACTTATGCGCGTGCATCATTTTATTAAAAATGGACTGGTCTTTGCTGCACTCGCTTGTAGCGGACAGTTGTTTGTTTGGCGTAAGCTGTATGTAGCTATCCTTGGCTTTGTCGCTTTCTGTATGATTTCTTCGGTAGTCTACATAATCAATGATATCCGTGACGTAGAAAAAGATCGTAAGCATCCCACAAAATGCAATCGTCCTATTGCGGCGGGAAAGGTTTCCGTTCGGAATGCATGGATATTGGCTGCGGTGCTTTTTGCAATAGCCGTTGTTTGCAATATACTCATTTTTAACATTATTGCTACTATTCTGTTGGCTTTGTACCTGATTCTTAATCTGGCATATAGCTTTGGCTTGAAAAATATAGCCATCATTGATATTACGATTTTAGTGTCCGGTTTTTTGATAAGAATTCTTTACGGTGCTCTCATAACAGAAATCTCAATTTCCAACTGGCTGTATTTGACAGTTATTGCGGTGGCATTTTATTTTGCTCTGGGCAAACGCAGAAATGAGTTGAAGCAATTGGGTGCAGGAGAGACCAGAAGGGTCCTCAAAGCTTACCCTCTCAACTTTTTGGACAAAAGTATGAGCATGTGTCTTACATTGGCAAACGTATTCTATGCGCTTTGGAGCATGGATGAAAAAACAACCGCTTTTTACGACAATGATTATTTAATTTTCACTGTCCCGATCGTATTGCTCATAACAATGAAATACAGCTTGGATATTGAGGGAGATTCCGACGGTGATCCTGTTGAAGTTCTTTTACACGATAAGATACTGCTGGCACTGTGCGGGATCTATCTGGCGATCATGTTTATGGTTCTCTATCTGTAAGGAGAAATGCGATGAATGTATATGATTTTGACGGGACTATTTATGACGGCGACAGCACGATTGACTTTTTCTTTTATTCGCTGAAAAAGAAGCCTTCGCTAATTTGTTATCTCCCAAAACAAGCAACGGGATTTTTATTGTATTTCTTCAAGAGAATAGATAAAACGAAGCTGAAGGAGTATTTTTTCTCATTCTTGAAAGGCATCGACGCTCAGACTATTGTCGATTCTTTCTGGGAGCGAAACGCCAACAAGATTTACAGTTGGTATTTTGATCAGCAAAATTCGGACGATATCATTATTTCAGCATCTCCTGTGTTTTTGTTGAAGCCGATATGCTCACGCATTGGAATTACAAATCTGATCGCATCGGAAGTAGATTTCAAAACAGGAGTATTTAGCGGTAAAAATTGCCATGGGAAAGAAAAGGTACGACGCTTGAACGCAGAATACAACGTAACTCATATCGATAGATTTTACTCAGACTCCATTTCCGATTTGCCGTTAGCCAAAATTGCAGCTGAGGCTTTTTTGGTAGAGAAAGGGAAAGTCAAGAAATGGGAAGGAGTGCATGATAGTGAATAGAGATAAAACACTTGATAGGCTTCGGGGCGTTGCGGTGCTCTGGGTGCTTGTTGTCCACGTGTTGTATTGGGGGGATTTTTTTACAAACGGATACATTAATCTATTAAGGTCCTTCTTGTTATTTGAAATGCCCCTTTTCTTTTACATCATAGGTGCTACCAATAGCTTCAGCAAAGTTAACAGCTATTTTGGTTTTATAATAAAACGGTTTCAACGCATTTTGATACCGTATTGGGTGTTTGCTGTTATTTGCGCAATTCTCTCTATGTTAAAATGCGCTTTAGAAGGCTATCTGGATTTTATAGGAGCCATCAAGATATTGGTATCCTGGCTGCTACCGATCAACATGCAGCAGACATCTGTGCCTTATCTTAATTGGGCAGTGTGGTTTGTTCCTGTGTATCTTTGTATCGTCTTAATTATCCCATTACTCAAATCTATGAAGCGATCAAAATATAAAATTGGATTTGCTTTTCTTCTGTTGGGCTTGTTTGTTGCAATTTGCTTGCTAAACTTGGGGTGGATACAAAATGTTTTCTTTTATGCTTTATGGACCTATATCGGCTTATTTTACAGTGATATAAAATCCGCAGCAAATAATAAAAAGACAAGAAAGTATTTTTGGTTTGCGATTGCGGCGACTGTAATAATGATCTGCTTGATCTACTTTGCAGATCAGTCGCTTGATATGCAGTTCAACAAGTTCCCGCCAAATATTACTTTTATGGTATTTTCGGTTATGACGATGGCGGCAATCCTTCTGATCGTTCCGTACCTTGACCGTTTCTTTGATTGGCTGGAAAAATGCAATTTCGCTAATAAATTCTTTTATTTGTTTTCAAGCCGTAGTATGACGATCTTTTTGTATCAAGTTTTTGCATTCAATTTGACGATTCCATTAGCTAACATATTGCCGGGCGCGGGGGACGGTTTCGCAATCATAAGGTCAGTGATATGTTTGGTAATGACAATACCTCTTTGCGCCGTCTTGGCTGTATTTTTTGGAAAGATCGAAAACATAAAGCTCATACCGACAAAAGCAGTACATAAAACAAGCAATTAACTTTTTATAAAACATTGTCTGCGCTTTCATTAACAAAAAATACAAAACCGAGCCTTAGGGTCGTACCCTAAAGGACAGTTTTGAAAGAATACGGTATATCTCGAAAGAGGTATGCCGTATTCTTGCTTTTTTAGTCCTTATGCGGATTTACGGATTTCTTCCATCATTTCGCGGAGTTCGTTTTCATCGGAAATGTCGATAAGCCCTGCTGCCGTAAAGTAAACGTCAAGCTTTACGCGCTTGCTCCAACGCACGTTCCAACTTCTTGGTTTCCTCAACAAGTGTCTTTTGCTGAGTTTCGTATTTACGCATCATCTTGGAAAAACGCTCGTCGTTGTTGGAATAAAAAACGTTTTGCCTATTTTAAAATAAATTTTGTTAAAAAATTTTTATCGTATTGATTACGCGCAAAAAAAGTGATATAATGTATTCGGCGTGAAAATCTATTGTTTTTATGTCGAAAGCTCAATCTGTAATTTTTTTGGAGGAAAAGAAAATGAATTGGAATGATGTTCTTAATTCGGTAGTAGGCTGGGTAACCAATGTAGGTGTCAAGATCATTATCGCACTCGTTGTTTTGCTCATATCTTTTAAAATCATTAAAGTGATCTGCAAGAAGATAGTAAAGGCAGGCGAAAAGAAAAACGCGGATAAAACCGTTATGAAGACTGCTGCGTACGCAGTGGGGCTTGTCGCTCGTGTTGTCGTTGTGGTATGCCTTGTCGGCTTCCTCGGTATCGACACAAGCGCTATTACCGCGCTCATAGCTTCCTTTGGTGTTTGCGTCGGTCTTGCAGTCAACGGTACGCTTTCTAACCTTGCAGGCGGCGTTCTTATTCTCTTGACCAGACCTTTCAAGGTAGATGATTTTATCGAGGCTCAGGGAATATCCGGTGTGGTCGCTGATATACATATCACAAATACCAAGATCGTTACAGGCGATAACAAGGTCATTTATGTTCCAAATGCGCCCCTTTCAAACGGCAATATCATAAACTATTCCGAGAAGGATACTCGCCGTGTAGACCTTGATTTTTCTATCGCATACGATGCGGACAGCGAAAAGGCAAAGGCTATTATCTCCGAGATCATAGCAAACCACGAGCTTACGCTTAAAACTCCCGCTCCTTTCGTAAGAGTAGGCGCGCATGGCAAATCCGCTATTGAGATCAAGTGTCGTGTATGGGTAAACAGCGCTAATTATTGGGCCGTTTATTTTGATCTTATTGAGAGCGTCAAGGCTGAGTTTGATAAGAACGGTATCGAAATACCCTTCGACCAGCTTGATGTTCACATAAAGAAAGACGCATAAGCTATATAACAAATTACTATGAGGTGGCGCGAGTGTTACCTCTGTCGTAAAAATGAATATCCCCCCATAAAATGAACAAGTCTGTTTTCAACGGGCTTATTCAAAATGGGGGGATTTTATTAATGCGAAAATATTGGAATATTACCTCAAAAGTCTTGAAAATTTTGGAGAATTGTGATAAAATATCTATTTAGTATATAGACGTTTTTGATAAAGGAGCGTGCGACAAGGGTGAAAGAAAAAGCTATATCCAAGGATTTTACTCGGGGGAATATCGCGAAGCAGTTGTTTTTCTTTATGCTTCCGTTTATGGCATCTAATGCCTTGCAGGTGCTTTACAGCACGATAGATATGATAATCGTCGGCAAATACGTTGGTACGGCGGGACTTTCGGCGGTATCGCAAAGCAGCCAGATAATCACATTTGCCACGATGTTATCGCTTGGATTTTCAAATGCGGGGCAGGTGCTTATATCTCAGGCGCTTGGCGCAAACAAGAAAAAAGAGATGAACGATATAATCGGTACTCTTTTCAGCTATATTGCTATTCTTGGCGTTGTTCTTTCTGTGATTATCCTTATTATCAAGGGTTGGTTAGTAAGAATTTTGAACGTCCCGACCGAGTCTCAGGAGATGGCTGTTCAATATCTTACCATATGCGGCGCGGGGCTTTTGTTCAGCGCGGGCTACAATATGGTATCGGCTGTCCTTCGCGGAATGGGAGACGCAAAAAGACCATTCCTCTTTATCGGCATAGCCTCTGCTGTCAATCTTGTGCTCGATATTCTATTTACAGGCTTTTGGGGCTGGGGTGTTGCGGGCGCGGCTTGGGCAACCATCATAGGTCAGGCGGTTTCTTTTATCTTTTCGCTCTATTATCTTTTTAAACGAAAGGAAAGCTTCGGCTTTGATTTCAAAAAAGAGAGCTTTATCATAAACGGCAGATACGCCAAAATGATAACGAGTCTCGGAACTCCGATGGCTATTCAATCGGGATTTATAAATATCTCGATGCTTTTTGTAAACTCTATGATAAACAACGTGGGACTTGTGGCTTCCGCGACCTTTGGCGTAGGCGTGAGAATAGACGATATCGTAAACAAGATATCTCAAGGAATACAGCACGCCGCAATGCCTATGATAAGTCAGAATATAGGCGCGGGACATCAAAAAAGAGCAGAGAAGGTCGTCTATCACGCGTGGATACTTTCTGCGGCTTTTACGGTATTTTTCCTGCTTCTCTATATCTGCCTTGGAAAGCAGATGTTTATGCTTTTCTCGGACGACCCGCTCGTACACGATATGTCAAGCACCTTTATAAAGGCTATTCTGTGGATGTTTCCCGCCTTTGCCGTTATGCGTGGCAGCGGAGCGTTTATACAGGGTATCGGAAACGCGCGCCTTTGTATGATACTTGCGCTTCTTGACGGTGTTGTGCTTAGAATTGGTCTCAGCTGGCTTTTCGGTATATTCTTCGGTTGGGGATTCTTTGGCTTTGTTCTCGGTTACGGACTCGCGCCTTACGGATACGCGATACCGAGTATGATATACTTCTTATGCGGCAAGTGGAAGAAGAAAGCTACGCTTGCTGAAAAAATGTAATATGGGGATGTCATATTTGGCAAGACCGAAAAAGTCCGACAAAGGAGAAAAAACACCCATCAAATCTGCCTATCCCAAAATAAAGGGCTGTCTCAAATATAACTTTGAGACAGCCCCGTTTTTATTTATTCAGATAATTCTTGTGGTCTATGATTGCGCTGTAAAGCGTTGTGAGAGCAGTGGATATCAAAATCGCTCCTATGATATCGGTGAACCAGTGAACACCGCTCAAAAGTCTGCCTGCCACCGTCAGCGCAAGCATAAGCGACAGTATCACGCGGCTTACGAGAAGCAGTGTTTTTTTATCCTTGAGTATATCTTCAAGGGCAGTAATCGCCGATGCTGTAATACAAATGACGAGTATCGTGTGCGAGGACGGATACGATGCTTCGAGGAGTCCGTCAACAAGTATAGGTCTGTAATTTATAACGACCATCTCAAAGAAAACGTAGACAAGTCCCACCAAAACGTAAAATGCTCCAAGCAAAAGAATGCTTGTATCGACTTTGCGGAGTGAACGGCGCTTGATAAGCTGGTAAGCACCGAGAAGGCAAAAGCCAAAAGCTACTGCTATTGCGGCTACACCGATAATATCGGTCACGGTTTCCCATGCTTTACTCACTCCCAAAAGCTCAAAAATCGCTTTATTTATCGATGAAAATCCGACGCTTGATCCCAGAGGACCTATCTCGGCAACGTCAAATATCTTAAGTAAAAGCGTGAATATCAAAAATAAGCCAAAGGCGATAGCAGAGGAGATATACTTTGTTCGTACTTTTTTCAATTTATTTCTCCTTCATTATTCTTTAGTCGTTTCTTCGGATGATCGTTCCTGTTGTTCAGCGCCGTACTTGAAAAGCATAGATATGAACATAAAGAAGAGTCCCGTCGAAACTGTGATAGCGGTACTGATATTGAGGTCTGCAAATGCCGTGTCTGTAAATGCTACTGCCGCGGCAGAAATTATCCCCGATATTATAGAAACCGCAAAGGAAATTACAATAGAAGTTACACCGAGGCGGAAACATTCTTTTGCGCTCTTAAAAGTGAAGGGGGACTCTGCAGTTAATACATTCTTGAAATAACGTTCTGCCAAAAAGGCAAAAACAGCCTCTCCAACGCAAGCGAAGATCGCAATGATTACCGCAAAATACGCCGTCTCAATATTCGATCCTGTTGCGATAAGTATTTCATCGGGCATAACAGCATCGACTACGGGAAGAAAGAAGATTGCGGCTGCGCAACCCACAGCGCCTATGATACAGCAGATAAAAACGATTTTTGCAAGAACTTTTGCTATCTTAAAAATAGTTAAAATGTTCGATAATGTCTTACTCATAATTTTGTCCTTTGTTTAAATATTATATTCCAAACATAAGCCAGAGAAAAATATATGCGGGGATAATTGCTGCCAAAGTAAAGGGAATACCTATCTTAAAGAAATCGGAATTTTTGACCGTGTAGCCTTCCTTGCGAAGTATGCCTATTCCCGTAATATTTGCGGACGCGCCGATAGGAGTGCAGTTTCCGCCAAGCGTTGCTCCCGAGAGGAGTCCGAAATAAAGCACGGTAGGATCAACGTTAAGAGCTGCCGCAAGTCCGGAAATTACAGGGATCATAGTAGCAACGTAGGGAATGTTATCAATAAACGCGGATATCAATACAGAGCCCCAAACAATAACTGTGTAGAGAACGAATATGTTTCCGCCGCCTGCTTTTGCAAGCAATCCCGCAATAGCGTCTATAACGCCCATCGCAGAGATACCGCCTATCATTATAAAGAGTCCGACCAGAAGACCGATTGTTTCAAAGTCAATACCCTTCAGCGGCTCTGTTATTGCCGACAGCTTCTTTTTTCTTGCAAGGTTGTAAATAAGACCGACAACAAAAAGTGCGCAGCAGATAAGTCCGTTTGTGGTACTCGGCTTATTGGGAATAAAGGAAGCTACTATAAGCAATATTATTGTGCCGCAAAGCAGGAACGAGGGAAGGTAATCGGTTACCTTTGTACGAGTTTGTGCCTTGGGAATAAGCTCCTTTTCCTTGCGGAAGACGAAAAACAAAATAGCTGCGGAAATAATTGCGCCTGTCTCTACCACAAAGAACATACCGGGTCTGCCCTTGTACCAGAAGAAGTCCATAAAGCTCATATCGAGAGCCGAGCCGAGCATAATGGCGGTCGGGTCTCCGACAAGTGTTGCCGCGCCCTGAAGATTTGAGGAAACGGCGATACCGATAATGAAGGGAACGGGGTTAGTCTTAAGCTTTCTGCATATTTCAAGCGCGACAGGAGCTATCATAAGCACGGTGGCAACGTTGTCAACAAATGCCGAAATAACGCCCGCAAAGAGGGCCATAGCAACTGCCGCCCATCTGACGTTTGAGACCTTCTCCATAATCAAGTCTGCGAGAAGCTCGGGCATTTTGCTTTCTATGAAAAGCGCAACAAGACCCATAGTTCCCGCAATCATAAGGATAACGTTGAAATCTATTGCGCCGAGAATATCCTTCAGCGGAAGCATTCCCGAAATTATAAATATCAAACCCGAAGTAATAGCAATATAAGGCCTGTATTTACTGAAGACAAGCATTAAAACATAAGTTATAGCGAATAACGCCAAGGCATAGTACATAAATTTTTCTTCCTTTCCTTTTTACATCGCTTTGAATTATACCACATTTTCCGACATTTTTCAAGTACAAAAGGCAGACAATTTACTTTTTTTCCTTTATAGTATAAATTAAAATCGAATATAAAATGCGGGAGGATTTTGTCCTCCCGCAAAAGTTTATTGATAATAGTAATAATGTTAGTCTCTATTTTCAGTACCGTCAGGATACTCTTCGCCGAGCAAGCCGTAAATACGGTTTGTTGCCGTGTAGTCTGTAACGTAGGGGACAGCTTCAGTTTTTGTGTGTCCGCAAACGGTACAGTTAAATGGTTTAATGCATAAAAGAGTTACTTATTTCCCGAAGAGAAAACTGTTTTATTTTAGTGTAATGGTATAAATTTTACCATTCAAGTAAACCCTAAATGAAAAAAGGGGGATAAAAATGAGTACGGATAATTTTCAAAAAAAGGCAAAATATTCGGTCGAGCTGCCGCAAGTGAACGCAAACGGTTGCTTTGAAATACGCCTTGAGAGTATAGGCGGACTGGGCGCAAATCTTTGCGGAAAGCTGCTTGGAGAGCTTGGGGCGGCGTATCTTGGGCTTAATGCGGCTTCCTTTTCTAGCTACGGCTCGGAAAAAAGAGGCTCGGCGGTAAAGGCATATGTGAGATTTAGCGCGCCCGAGCGAGAGATACTTCACAACAGTCCCATAGAGCACCCGTCTATACTCGCGCTCTTTCATCTGGCGCTCTCAAAAACAATGCCCGTTACAGCGGGTGTTAGCAAAAATTGCACTGTCGTAGTAAATACCGATGAGACTCCCGAGAGTACGAGAGATATCTTGAAGCTATCGGCAGGAAAGATATTCTGTGTAGATGCGCTCGGTATCGCGATGAGGACACACAGCCGTGTCAATATGATAATGCTTGGCGCTATTATAAAGGCATCGGGATTTATTCCGCTTGAGGCGGCAAAGGAGCTTGTGAGAGAAAGTGTTGGAAAGAAATATCCCGCACTGCTTGAGAAAAATCTTGCGGGTCTTGAGGCGGGATATAATGAAGTGAAGTCGCAGGAGTTTGTTGACGATGGGCGCTATAAGGAGGTGGAATACCGTGAGGCGCAGAGCATGTGGGGATATGACAACGCGCCTATAGGAGGGGTCAACTCACACATAGGAAGCACCGTATCTAATGACCTCAGTCCGTCAAGAGAAGGTTATATCCCGCTGTTTATACCTGAGAAATGTATTCACTGCGGGCTTTGTGACAGTACCTGTCCCGATATGGTGTTTCAGTTCGTGAAGGGGGAGTACAAGGGCAAAGCCGCGATGCTGAACAGGGGACTTGACTATCATCACTGCAAGGGGTGCTTGCGCTGTGTCGAGGTATGTCCCACAGAGGCACTTGTTTGCGGAAAGGAAGCCGAGCATCCCGACAAAAAATATTTTGTCAGAAATAAGGACCTTATCGCAAAGCATATTGATTTCGACATGGTGGGGGCAGACCCGTATATTACGGGCGAGGCATATCTTGATGAAAAAAGACTTGATGGGGGTATGGTGTGATGAAAAGGGCAGAGCAAAAGCTGTTGTTTGAAAGCGGAAACGAGATGGCGGCATATGCCGCAAAGCAGATAAATTATCACGTTATGGGGTACTATCCCATAACTCCGTCAACCCAGATAGCCGAGTATCTTGATAGAATGGGCGCTGACGGAGAGCACTCTATCGCGCTCATGGCGGCAGAAGGAGAGCATAGCGCCGCGGGAATATGCTACGGCGCGTCGGCGGCAGGGGGCAGAGTTTTCAACGCAACCTCGGCAAACGGACTTTTATACGCGCTTGAGCAGTTGCCTGTTCAGTCGGGTACAAGAGTTCCGATGGTTCTTAACGTTGCATGCCGCACGGTTTCCGGTCCGCTATCTATAAAGGGCGACCACAGCGATATTATGTATACTCTCAACGCGGGCTGGGTGATATTGTTTGCCGCGTCCGCGCAAGAGGTCTACGACATGAATATTTGCGCGCTCAAGATAGCCGAGAGGCTAAAGCTTCCCGTGATAGTGGCATTTGACGGATTTTTTACCAGTCACCAAAAGCGAAACTGTTACGTTTTCTCCAATGATCTTGACGTTCGTGAATTTATAGGGTTTGAGAAAAGAGAATACGACTTGCTTGACGTCGAAAATCCTGTAACGATAGGCTCGTATATGAACGAGCCCGATATACTGAATAATAAGTATCAGCTTCATATGGCAATGGAGGACGCGAGAAAGGTGATCCCCGAGATATACCGAGAGTTTGAAAAGCTTTCGGGAAGGGCGCTGAGCGTTGTGTCCGAATACCGCACCGATGACGCGGAGATTATCTTGTTTGTCTTGGGCTCGGCATACCTCACCGCCAAAGCGGCTGTTGATAAGCTTCGAGGTGAAGGAAAAAAAGTTGGAGTTTTCACTCTTGGCGCTTTACGTCCCTTCCCGAATGACGAAATAGCCCGCATCTGCAAAAATGCCAAAACGGTTATAGTTGCAGACAGGCAGGACAGTTATGGCGCGGGCGGCGGAAATATGTCGCTTGAAATACGCGCCGCGCTTCAGGAGAACGGAAACGCTGTCAAGGTAGTCAGTAGGATATATGGACTTGGCGGAAAGGATATTTACGAGGAAGATGTAGTAGAGATATTCAAGAGCTGTTCGGGCGGCAGAGTTCCGAATTTTGATTATTACGGAGTTTACAAGGGAGAGAAAAACTATGCCCCATCGCCTTATTTTGAGCCTGTTTGCTTCTCATCCGACTCAGCCGGAATAATAAGCTGTACAGAGGAGGACGGAAAGGTGAGCGTAAAGGGTGGAAATGTAAGAGACACACTTGCAACGCCTAAACGTATTGCACCGGGTCACGGAGCGTGTCCGGGTTGCGGAATACCCGTCAATCTCAATCTTTTGCTAAGAGGTATGGAAGGGAACGTGGTCCTTCTGTTTCAGACAGGATGCGGAATGGTCGTCACAACAGGTTATCCCAAAACGGCATTTAAAGTGCCATATATCCACAATCTTTTTCAAAATGGGGCGGCGACACTGTCGGGCGTTGCGAAGGCGTTTGAGGTAAGGCAGAAGAGAGGGGAGCTTCCCGCTGGAGATATTACCTTCGTTATGGTGAGCGGTGACGGAGGAATGGAAATAGGTATGGGCTCTGCGATAGGAACTGCGCTCAGGGGCGAACGCGTGGTAATCTTTGAATATGACAACGGCGGCTATATGAACACAGGATATCAGCTTTCTTATTCCACGCCTATGGGCGCGAAAAGTGCGACATCTCATATTGGCGAATACAGCGCGGGCAAGAGCTTTTTCAACAAGGATATGCCAAGGATAATGGCTGCGACGGGAATGCCATACGTGGCGACCGCCGCCGAATCCGACCCGAACGATTTTATAAAAAAGGCGGCAAAGGCGCAGTATTACGCAAAAAATTACGGAACTGCTTATATCAAATGCCTTTCTGCCTGCCCGCTTAACTGGGGAGACAAGCCAAGCACTGAACGAGCGGTGATAGCTGCGGCTGTAAACAGCTGTTATTTTCCGCTTTATGAGGTTGAGAGAAGCTGTACCACGATTTCCTATGACCCCGAACAAAGGGGGAAGAAGATAGCTGTCTCCGAGTGGCTTTCTATGATGGGAAGGACAAAGCATCTTTGCAACGATAGATACAAGGATATAAGAGACGAGATACAAAATGAGATAGACAGACGTTGGAATCATCTTAAAGAAGAAGCCAAAAATCCACTTTTATAAATGAAAAGAAAAATAAGGCGTGTGCTCAGCACACGCCTTAAAGTTTTATATTATCTTAGAGAATCGAGAAGTTAACAACGATTGCCGCGAATACTATCGATACCATAGAGAGAAGCTTGATAAGGATGTTGATTGCGGGACCTGATGTATCTTTGAAGGGGTCGCCAACTGTGTCGCCGACAACAGCAGCCTTGTGGCAGTCAGAGCCCTTTCCACCGTGAGCGCCGCTTTCTATGTACTTCTTAGCGTTGTCCCAAGCTCCGCCCGAGTTAGACATAAAGATTGCCATAAGGAATCCTGAAGCGGTAGCTCCTGCGAGCATACCAACAACACCGGGGCATCCGAGAACAAGACCTACGATAACGGGAACTGCTACTGCAACTACTGTGGGGAGAACCATCTCACGAAGACTTGCCTTTGTGCAAAGGTCAACGCAGGTTGCGTAATCTGCTTCTGCTTTGCCTTCCATAAGGCCTGTAATCTCCTTGAACTGACGGCGAACCTCTTTAACGACGCTCTGTGCCGCACGGCCGACAGAGTTCATTGTGAGAGCTGCAAATACGAACGGGAGACAAGCTCCTACGAAAAGACCGATAAGAACGGTGGGGTTTGTGATGTTGAGGTTAGCAACCTTTTCTGCGCCGCCCTCGATGGACTTAACTTTGTCAATATAAGAAGCCATAAGAGCGAGAGCTGTGAGTGCCGCAGAACCGATAGCAAAGCCCTTACCTGTTGCCGCTGTGGTGTTTCCAAGCGAGTCAAGAGCGTCTGTGCGTTCTGTTACCTTCTTGTCAAGGCCTGCCATTTCAGCGATACCGCCTGCGTTATCAGCAACAGGGCCGTATGCGTCGGTAGCAAGTGTGATTCCGAGTGTGGAGAGCATACCAACAGCCGCAAGAGCTATACCGTAAAGACCGGAGGACATGCTTGTAGCGCCGCCCGATACAAAGAATGCAACGAGTACGCATATAGAAACGATGATTATCGGGATAAGTGTTGAAAGCATACCGACAGAGAGACCGCCGATGATGATAGTTGCTGTTCCTGTTTCGGATGTTGAAGCAAGCTTTCTTGTGGGCTTATAGCTGTCAGACGTGTAATATTCTGTTGCCTGACCTATAAGAACACCCGCGATAAGACCTGCGAGGATAGCGAAGGAGAGAGTCCAATTTTCTTTTCCAAGAACGAAATATACAAGGGGAACAGATACAATAGCTATGATGATAGCCGAGAAGTTTGTTCCGCGAGAGAGTGCGCGAAGAAGCTGCTTCTGTGTAGCGCCTTCTTTTGTTCTTACGAGGAAAGTTCCGAATATAGAGCAAACTATTCCGATAGCCGCGATGAGCATAGGAAGAGCCATAGCCTTTATAGTTCCAAAAGCCGCAACGCCGAGAGCGCAAGCGGATATGATAGAACCTACGTAGGATTCGTAAAGGTCAGCGCCCATTCCCGCAACGTCACCGACGTTGTCACCAACGTTATCTGCTATAACAGCGGGGTTTCTGGGGTCGTCCTCGGGGATACCTGCCTCGACCTTACCAACAAGGTCAGCTCCAACGTCAGCAGCCTTTGTGAAGATACCGCCGCCAACACGAGCAAAGAGAGCCATTGACGAAGCACCCATACCGAATGTAAGCATAGAGCTTGTTATTTCAGCGGGAGCAAGTCCAAATACGAATTTCAAAAGGAAGAACCATACGGATATATCAAGAAGACCGAGACCAACAACGGTGAATCCCATAACGCTTCCTGCGGAGAAAGCGACTCTGAGTCCGCGGTTAAGACCTTCCTGACAAGCATTTGCGGTTCTTGCATTCGATGCGGTTGCGATCTTCATTCCGATAAAGCCCGAAAGAGCAGAGAAGAATCCGCCTGTAACGAAAGCGAACGGAACGAAAGGTGAAAGGAGACCGAGTATTGCCATAATGGCAAGTATTACGAGCATAACTGCAAAGAAAACAATAACTATTCTATATTGTCTCTTCAAGAAAGCGTTTGCTCCCTTTCGTATCGAGGAAGAGATCTTTTTCATCAAATCTGTTCCTTCTGAAAATTTCATTACTCTTCTTGCGGTAAACACAGCGAAAAGCAATGCGAGAATAGCAGCTGCCAAAGTGAATATCACGATCAGCTTATCCATAAGTAACCTCCGTAAATTTTCTGAGTTTAAGTGTGATTGTTACACAATGATAATTTTATCACAATCTGCCTCTTTTGTCAAGCATTAAACAGACTTTGATTAACAAATTTTGAAAATTCATAGCTTTTAGGTATAAATTACTAAACTTTTTATACAAATATATATAAATTGCACAAGGCGTTGAGCTTGAAATCTATGATGCGTTGAAAGACAAAAATCTAATTCAAATACCGGGATTGACATTTTTGTCTATGTGCGATATAATTTATATGTAATGATGATATTTATTTGCAAGTTATGCTTTTAAGGAGACATCTATGGGCAAGATAATTACGATAAGCCGAGAGTTTGGAAGCGGAGGACGAGAGCTTGGAAAACGTCTTGCCGACGAGCTCGGATTTGACTACTATGACAAAGAGATCATAAGCGCTATCGCGGAGCAAAAGGGGCTTGACGAAAATTACGTTGAAAGAACGCTTGAATTTTCCGCGTGGAAGACTATGCCGCTTACCTTCAGACATTCGTTTTCGGGCGCTTCGGAAGTTCCGCTTATCGACACCGAGCTTTTCTTGGCTCAGACACAGATCGTTGAAAAAATCGCCGAGCTTGACAGAGACTGCATTATAGTCGGAAGAAACGCCGACGTTATTTTGGCGGACAAAAAACCGCTTAAGATATTTGTTTGCGCGAATATGTCTTCAAAGCTCAAGAGATGCATCGAGAGAATGGAAGACGGCGAGAGGATATCTGAGAAGGAGCTTAAGCGAAAGATTAAAAACATTGATAAAAACAGAAAAATGACCAGAGAGATAATATCCGAGGGCAAGTGGGGAGACCGAGCATCCTATCACCTCACGGTCAATACGTCGGATTGGGAGATCAAGAAACTTACTCCGGCTATTGCTGATTTCGCAAGACATTATTTTGAAAGCCTTTATTGATTTTTGAGATCTTGAAAGACCAAAAGAGACCGGACCTCATATTTTGCTGAGGTCCGATCTCTTTTGATTTATGGATTTCAATAAATTTTAAACGTTTACGCTAGTCGTTACCTTTGCTTTCGCGCAGTAATTCTTGACTCCCACGATAGTTTCGCCGTCTATCTGAACAGCGGCGGGAGAATCGAAGGTGACACTTATATCTTTTCCTGTATGTATCGCCACTATCTTTTTGTGCTTTACATGCTCTCCCTTAAATATGGAAGGGAATACGGTCAATACCTTGAATTTGTTCGTTCCGTGGAAGACCATAAGCGAGAGATTGCCCTCGGGATTGTTACGGTCCTGCTCGGGCGTGGGCATCATGCCTCCGCCGTAGAAGCGTCCGTTCATCGTGGGCGCAAGCCAAACCTTTTTATAGTGATATTCCTTACCGTCAACGACTACTGTTGCATTTGTCGGCTTGTAGTGGAAAAGGAGTCCTTTTATCGCGATAGCGGTGTAGTTTACCTTCTTGTCGGAGGATTTTTTTATATTGTCTCCAACCTCACAGCAATATCCGTCAATTCCAAATCCCACGTTGTTCAAAAATCTGTGGGTCTTTCCGTTCACCTCGACAGAGGGAAGGTCTTTTATGTATTCTTTTATACTAAAGGGCTCGTCGCCTTTCTTTTTGCCGATGTCGTTCATAAAATCGTTTCCTGTGCCGAGCGCGTAATAAAGTACGTCGCACTTTATTTCTGTGCCGTCGGTATCGTTTGCGAATCGGTTTATCGTTCCGTCACCTCCGCAGATCACGACACGGTCAGACTCGCAAAGCGGAGAGATAAATTCAGACAGCGAGGCTATTTTTGTTATGTCTTCAAAAAAGACTTCTCCTTCATAGAGAGTCTCAAGCTGTTTTGCTTCCTTTTCGGCATCCCCATGCCCTGCCACGGGGTTGTATAAAATACAAGTGTTCATAAGTATGCTTCCTCCTGATAGTACGTATAGTATTGCATATTACAGTAATATCTTACCTCGTTTTTCTAAACTCAAAATAAACTTTTTGCACCAAAAACAGATTTTTTGTGGTATAATGGATATAAATATTAAAGATTCGTTCAGATATGATCGGCATTAAATAGAATTTTAGGGGGAACTGAGATGTTTCATATTCTTGTTGTTGACGACGATAAAAATACAAGGCTTTTTCTGAACGCTGTTCTTAGAGATGCAAAATACGTCGTAAGCACGGCGGAAAACGGAGAGGAAGCGCTCGATATAATGGACAGAGAGCATATAGACCTTGTGGTGCTTGATATTATGATGCCCAAAATGGACGGCTATGAATTTACAAAACATATCCGCGAGGCAAATAACAATCTGCCGATACTGATGGTCTCGGCAAAACAGCTTCCCGCGGACAAGCATAAGGGCTTTTTGGTGGGCACGGACGACTATATCACAAAGCCCATCGACGACGAGGAGATGCTATACAGAATAAAAGCGCTTTTAAGGCGCGCAAAGATTGCCAGCGATAGAAGGATAGAGATGGGAGAAGTCGTGCTCGATTACGATTCCTTTACGGTCACGAAAGGAAGCGAGGTGTACGAGCTTCCTCAAAAGGAGTTTTTGCTGCTTTATAAGCTGCTCTCTTACCCGGGTAAGATATTTACGCGTATTCAGCTTATGGATGAGATATGGGGAAGCGAGAGCGAGACGGGCTGGGAGACTGTTACGGTACATATCGGCAGACTCCGTAAGAGATTTGAGGGCTGGAGCGAATTTGAGATAGAGTCTGTCCGCGGACTTGGATACAAGGCGGTGAAAAAGCTGTGATAAAGAAAATAAAAAGACAGAGAAGAAACAAGAAAAAGAAGAATAAACAGCGGTTCTCACTGACACTTTTGTTTGCGGCTGTTGTGTTTTTCGTGCTTGTATGGGCTGTGGGACTGGCGTCGCTCAGCGTATATCTTTTACTCGAATTTGACATTATAGGAAGCTTTGAGTATTGGGACGTTGGAAATATAATTCTCGTAATGGTCCTGACAAGTATTTTTATGGGCGCGACGATATCTATCTTCATAAGCAAGATACCGCTCAAGCCTGTCAACAAGCTGGTAAACAGTATGAACAGTCTTGCATCGGGAGATTTTAAGGTGAGAATGAAGTTCGGAAAGCCGCTTGGAAACCACCCTACCTTTCTCGAATTGACCGACAGCTTCAATACGCTTGCCGAGGAATTGCAGAATACCGAAATGCTACGCCGAGATTTTATAAACAACTTTTCACACGAGTTCAAGACCCCGATAGTTTCTATCGCGGGCTTTGCAAAGCTTCTCAAGAAAGGAAATCTTAGTGAGGAGCAGAAGCTGCAATACCTTGACGCGATAGAGGAGGGATCTATGCGACTTTCCTATATGACGACCAACGTTCTGAATCTTACCAAGGTCGAAAATCAGTCAATACTTTCGGAGCTCTCGTGCTTTAACGTCTCCGAGCAGGTACGTTCCGCGGTGCTTTTGCTTGAGGAGAAGTGGTCGAGGAAGAATATTGAGCTCCAGCTCGATTTTGACGAGTATATGATAGAAGCAAACGAGGAGCTTTTAAAAGAGGTGTGGATAAATCTCCTTGATAACGCGGTGAAATTTTCTCCCGATAACAGCGCGGTGGCTGTCACGATAAGAAACGAGGGGGATATAATAAGCGTTTCGATATCAAATACCGGAGTTGAGATACCTGGAGAGAAATTGGACAGGATATGGAATAAATTTTATCAGGCGGACGAGTCGCATTCCTCTTACGGAAACGGTATCGGACTTGCGATAGTTAAACGAATAACCGAGCTTCACAAGGGCGAGGTCTTTGTGAAGAGCGAAAATCTGTCAACAGAATTTACGATAAAGCTTCCCAAAGAGCAGGAAACAGAATAATAAAAGGCTAAGTCATTCGCCTCTGAAAATCGTTTGACTTAGCCTTAAAATATATATCTTAAAGAAAAAAGCGCGCGGTAGTACCACACAACACACCTATTATATCACATATAAGAGCTGTTGTCAAGAAAAATATGTAACAAATCACCAAAATTGTCTGATTAAACAAAAAATAATTATTAAGTTTTTACAAAATGTCAATTGCAAAGCCCGAAATTTTATGCTATAATGTAGACACAGAGGAAAGGAAGGTACAAGCCGATGAGAAAGTAAAAAACGGTTTTGACACGATAAAAGATATTCCAAAATCAGTTTGTTCTGCTTGATCTGAATGAGAGGAGAGAGTTGAACACGGCGGTGTTTCGCTTTTATATAGATTGGGTTAAAATAGATAGTGAGTGTGTGGAAAGAATATCAGATCTCGTGAATAAACGTTCGTGCTCAAGGCCAAGAAAATTCAAATTCGCCTTTTATAAGCCGCAAACGAAAGATTAGGCGTAAAGCAAGGATAAATCTTTCGGTGGATTAGAGAGAGGTAGATCAATGAAAGAGAGGATAACAAAAGATGTTAGATATCAAGAGTAGTCAGAAATGACCCTTGATCGAGGCAAAGGTTTCGGTCAAGGGTCATTTCTAATTTTTCTTGATTTTTTAAAAGGATACAAATTTTATAATGAGATTGACAAGCACTCGAAATTATAGTATAATTGTGCTATGTAATTACACATAATTTGTGAGAAGCAAAAATTAAATAGGACTGTTTATTGGAGGAAAAATTATGACCGTTACAAACGATATAAAGTATATCGGCGTGAATGACCATAAGATAGATCTGTTTGAGGGGCAGTATGACGTGCCCAACGGAATGTCTTATAACTCATACGCTATCATTGATGAAAAGATAGCTATTATGGATACGGTAGATGCCGCGTTTACACACGAGTGGCTTGACAATATCCAGAATGCGCTTGGAAACAGAAAGCCCGATTATCTCATAGTTCAGCATATGGAGCCCGACCATTCGGCAAATATTGCGAATTTTATAAAGAATTATCCCGATGCGACCGTTATATCATCCGCAAAGGCCTTCCAGATGATGAAGGGCTTTTTCGGCACAGACTTCGCTGACAACAGAATGGTAGTCGATGAGGGAGATACGCTCTCTTTGGGTAAACATACACTCACATTTGTCACAGCCCCCATGGTGCACTGGCCCGAGGTCATAGTTACCTACGATAGCACGGACAAGGTGCTGTTTTCCGCTGACGGATTTGGAAAATTCGGTGCGCTTGACGTCGAAGAGGATTGGGCGTGCGAGGCAAGACGCTACTATATAGGAATAGTCGGCAAATACGGCGCGCAGGTGCAAAATCTGCTTAAGAAGGCTGCGGGACTTGATATACAGACGATATGTCCGCTTCACGGTCCTGTGCTCTCCGAAAATCTCGGATATTATATCGACCTTTATAACACCTGGTCAAGCTATCAGCCCGAGGAAGAGGGAGTTGTTATTGCCTACACCTCGATTTACGGAAACACGAAGAAGGCGGTACTCCGTCTTGCCGAGAGACTCAAGGCAAACGGCTGTCCCAAGGTCGTTGTCAATGACCTTGCAAGATGCGATATGGCAGAGGCTGTTGAGGACGCTTTCCGTTACAGTAAGATAGTTCTTGCGACAACGACTTATAACGCTGAGATATTCCCTTTTATGAGAGAGTTTATAAATCACCTCACAGAGCGCAATTTCAGCAATAGAACAGTTGCTCTTGTAGAGAACGGAAGCTGGGCACCCCTTGCGGCTAAGGTTATGAAGGGCATGCTTGAAAAATGCAAGAATATTACCTTTGCCGAGACAGGCGTGAAGATAATGTCCGCTTTGAACGATGAAAGCACGGCACAGCTTGACGCTCTTGCGGACGAGCTCTCGCGCGAATATCTTGCGCAGCAGGATAAGACGGCGAACAAGAACGACCTCACAGCGCTCTTTAATATCGGATACGGTCTTTACGTCGTTACCTCAAACGACGGAAAGAAGGATAACGGTCTTATCGTGAATACCGTTACTCAGGTCACGAACACCCCCAACAGAATTGCCGTGACCATAAACAAGGCGAATTATTCCCATCACATAATAAAGCAGACGGGAATCATGAATATAAACTGTCTGTCTACCGACGCTCCGTTCAAGGTGTTTGAAACATTTGGATTTGTAAGCGGAAGAAACGTTGACAAATTTGCTAACTGCGAGCCTCTTCGTTCGGATAACGGGCTTGTCTTCCTTCCCAGATATATAAATTCCTTTATGTCGCTCAAGGTCGAGCAGTATATCGACCTCGACACTCACGGAATGTTCATCTGCGCTGTAACTGAGGCGAGAGTGCTATCCGACAAAGAGACAATGACCTACACCTACTATCAGAAAAACGTTAAGCCGAAGCCTGCCACCGAGGGCAAGAAGGGATACGTATGTAAGGTGTGCGGCTGGGTATATGAGGGTGAAACACTTCCCGAGGATATCGTATGTCCGCTTTGCAAGCACGGTGCGGCTGACTTTGAGCCTATCGAATAATTTTTGGATTTTCGCCGCTTGTGAGAGTTTATCTCACAGGCGGCATTTTTATATTTTAAAAATTTATTTACATACTTGAAAAACGAGATGTTTTGTGGTAAAATATCTTACGTAAAGGAATAAACACAGAGCATCTGACTATGAATTCATAGTCGTTGTCGGGCATACATAGACGGTATGCTCGGGGATAAGGAAATCACGGTGAGAATCCGTGGCAACAGCCATTACCGTATCTCAGTTTGCGTCGCAAACAGTCAAGTCGGAATGCTTATCGCTTTGTGACACGTAAAGGTCTCTTGGGCAAAATGGGGAGATAGTGAAAATAAAGGTCAGAGCGATTTGTCTCTGGCTCTGCTTTGCTATGGGCAGATAGTAAGGATATGTTCACAAGTACCCCGAAGGGTACTTTTATTTTATCCTTATACAAAAAATCAGAAAGGATAAAGATAAATGAAAAGAACAGTAAAATCAATCGTTTCAATTTTTTTCGCGCTTGTTTTTGTCTTTGCGTTAGTTTCCTGCAACACAGTGGAAAAGGCAGGAGTATGGGAGAATGCTACCTACCGCAAGGATACCGAATTCGGAGAGGGAGCTAAGTGTGCGGTAGTTGAAGTTAAGGCGGAAGAACAGATCGTCACCTTTACAATAAAGACCGACAAGGATACCGTCGGAGCGGCTCTCCTCGAACACGGGCTTATCTCGGGCGAGGAAGGTTCGTACGGTATGTACGTCAAGACGGTAAACGGGATTTTTGCCGATTATGACACAGATAAGAGCTATTGGGCGTTCTATATCGACGGTGAATACGCAATGTCGGGAGTAGATATGACTGAAATAAATGAAGGGGCTAAATATCAGCTTGTATACACAAAGGAATAAGAGCGAAACGGGAAAAGGGGCGCACTCGCGGATACTTGAGCTTGCCATCTTTGCGATGCTCGGAACGGTCATGTTTTGTTCCAAAATAATTATGGAGTTTCTGCCCAATATCCATTTGCTTGGAATGCTGACTATGACGTATACGCTGGTATTTCGCAGAAGGGCGCTTATTCCCATTTACATTTACGTGATGCTCAATGGCGTGTATTCGGGATTTTCTGTCTGGTGGTATCCGTATCTTTATATATGGACTATACTTTGGGGAATTACGATGCTTTTGCCGAGGAGAATGCCCAAAAAGGTCAAGAGCGTCGTTTATCCCGTGGTGTGCGCTATTCACGGAATAGCTTTTGGAATACTCTATGCGCCCGCGCAGGCTATCATGTTCGGGCTCGACCTTGAGCAGACAGTGGCTTGGGTGATAGCAGGACTTCCATTTGACGTGATTCACGGAGTGAGTAATTTTATAGCAGGGCTTTTGATACTTCCTCTAAGTGAACTCTTTGAGCGTGTTTTAAGCAAGCAGGAATATCTTTAAGCGTATAGCTGAACCGCCTCTCATAAGGAGTGAGCTCCTTTATGAGAGGCGGTTTTTTATGTAAATATCAAGTTTTTATATCAATCCCAATAATCAACGTCGTGGGGAAGACTGATGTCTTTTGCGTGGAATACGGGATCTTTGCCCGCCTTCTTTTGTGTTTCATAATCCTTGAGGGCACGGAAGGAGTATTTGCCGAGAATGCAAATGACAGGAATGTTTATAAGTGCCATTCCGCCCATAAATATGTCGGCAATATCCCAAAGCAGAGACGCGCTGAGCACAGCGCCCAAAAGTACTATCGCGGACTCGATTATGTGGAATACCGTTTGAGTTTTCTTTGAAGGCTCGTGACCGATGATATAGGTGATACCCTTGTCAACGTAATAAAGGTTTCCAAGAAGCGTGGTAAAACCGAAAAGCAACATTGCAGCCGTTATAAAGATAGGTCCGAAAGAGCCGAGCGTCGTTCTTATGGCAAGCTGAACGTAGGGAGCGCCTTGAAGCGCAGACGTGGGCTCGATACCCGAGCACAAACACATAAACGCTGTTGCGGTGCATATTACGAGAGTGTCGAGGAATACCGAGAGTACCTGAACAATACCTTGCTTTACAGGGTGAGATACCTCTGCGGATGCCGAAGCGTTAGGTGCAGAACCGATACCTGCCTCGTTACTGAAAAGACCTCTTTTTATTCCATACATAACGCACGAGCCGCTAAATCCACCGAAGATAGCGCCAAGGTCAAAAGCCTCGGTAAATATTCTTGCGAATATCGTGGGGATAGAGGTTATATTTAACGCGACAACTATCAATGATACCGCGATGTAAGCAACTCCCATGAAGGGAACGAGTATCTCGGTGACCCTTACGAGCTTCTTTGCGCTTCCTATAAGACATACGGCAACGAGAATCGCAAGGAGACCGCCTATTATCCAAGGGGTATATTTTGCGTCGTAGAAGCTATATGCGGCAAAGGTAGATTGCAGGTTATAGGAAGCGAGCATATTAAATCCCACGCCGTATGTGAGTATGAGAAGAACCGAAAAGATTATGGCGAGAGTACGGCTGTGAAGCGCTGCCTCAATGTAGTTTGCAGGACCGCCATAGCATCCGTTTTCGCCTTTTTTCTTGTATATCTGTGCGAGTGTACTTTCAACGAAAGCCGATGCCGCGCCTATCAATGCTATAACCCACATCCAGAATACAGAGCCGTATCCGCCGACGCAGATTGCGACAGATACGCCTATAATGTTTCCCGTGCCGACACGGGAGGCTGTGGAGACCATAAGTGCCTGAAACGGCGAAACTCCCTTTTTGTCCTTGGGCTTTTCATTCAAAAGCCTGAACTGATCGGGCAGGGAACGAAATTGGATACCCTTTGTTCTTACGGTAAAATAAATGCCTCCGAGAACAAGGATTATTATAAGAGCATAGCTGTATAGAATGTTACTTATCTGTGATACGATATTGTTTAGCATAGACAGTCCTTTCTTAATAGTTTATCCCATACATTATACTACAATTTGGAATATATGTCAAATAAAATTTAAAATGACTAAAAACACCCCCGAAAGATATAATAATTTTACTTAAAACGAGGCATCGTTCATAGTTTGTTTATATATTTATGGTATTATATAAGGTATGTAACTTTGCTGTTATTTACAGTTGATTCTTGAATTTATGAAAGGAAGATCTTCATTATGATAAAAATAGAACACCTGATCAAGAATTACGGTTCAAATTGCGCGGTTGACGATATAAGCTTTGAAGTTAAAAAGGGAGAGATCGTTGGACTTCTCGGCCCTAACGGTGCGGGCAAGAGCACGACGATGAATATCCTTACGGGATATCTTTCGGCTACTTCCGGAAGCGTTTCGATTGCGGGACTTGACGTGCTTGATAATCCGCTTGAGGCTAAAAAGCATATCGGATATTTGCCCGAGCAGCCCCCTCTCTACCTCGATATGACCGTTGAGGAGTATCTTATATTCAATTACAACCTTAAAAATTGTAAGCTCAACAGGGACAAGCACCTTGCCGAGATATGCGAGGTCGTTAAGATAAACGACGTTTATAAGAGAGTTATAAAAAATCTTTCAAAGGGATACAGGCAGAGAGTCGGTATTGCGCAGGCGCTCATAGGAAGCCCTGAGGTGATAATTTTTGACGAGCCTACGGTAGGACTTGACCCCAAGCAGATAATTGAGGTCAGAAATCTTATACGTACACTTGGACGCGACCACACCGTTATACTTTCAACGCATATATTGCAGGAGGTTCAAGCGGTATGCGACCGTATAGTTATCATCAATAAAGGCCGCGTGGTAGCCGATGAGCTTACAGAAAACATAACCAGAGCGGTAGAAAATAACCGCCGATTTAACGTTAAGATATGCGGACCTCAGAAAGAGGTTCTCGCAATGCTTCGCTCAAAGCCCGGTATCGTTTATGCGGAACTGCTTTCTCAGCGTGACGGAGACGCTTATACTTATACTATCGAGAGCGAAGTTGGAATTGACATAAGAAAGTCGCTCTTTTATACCCTTGCTGAAAAGAAGTGGGCGCTTGTCGGTCTTGAGGCGCTCGGTATGAGTCTTGAGGATATATTTATTACGATAGTCGATCAGACCTCTGCAAAGACACGTTACGATCGCCGCGATTCAAAGAAAGGCCGATCAAGGTCAACTCTTGAGAATGATATAGCAAAAAATATGCTTGACAAGTCCAAGAATAATGACGGTGAATTTTCGGGACTCTTTGATGAGGACAAGAAGTAAAAAATATTCTCAAACATCTATGAAAGGAGAACGTTCGGCATCCTTGCCGACAGAAAAATAAAATGTTCGCTATCTATAAAAAAGAACTTCGCTCATACTTTATAAACGCGATAGGATTTGTTTATGTGGGAGTTTTTCTTGCAACAGCTGCTATCCTGCTTTGCTACACCACACTTGCTCAGTCAAGCTATAACACCGACGTATATTTCAACCTGCTCATATTCTCGTTCATAATACTTATACCGCTTCTTACTATGAAGCTCTTTGCCGAGGAGAAAAAGCTTAAGACAGAGCAGCTTCTTCTCACAGCTCCCGTTACTATATGGGAAATGGTGCTTGGAAAATTCTTTGCGGCGTTCACGATATTTGCGGGCTCGTTGCTCGCGTCCTGCGTATATTTCTTCCCGCTCTATTCGTATGCGGCACAGGAAAAGGCGGCTCTCGGATACGAGTCCTCAATACCGCTTGGACCGTCTACTCCGAGAATAATAGGCTGTATTATAGGCGTTATGCTTATAGGCGCTGCGTTTATCGCTGTGGGAGTTTTCGTGTCTTCCTTGACCGAAAATCAGCTTGCGTCGGCAGTTATAACCGTTGCCATCATTATGGTAATGCTTCTCATGTTCCTTTTAAATCAGTTTATCGATGTCTATGCGATAAGATTTATTATCGAGTGGTTCTGCGTTTTCAGCCGCTTCTCGAATTTTGCAAACGGATTTATAGACTTCGGTTCGTTGATATACTATATATCTATAACAGGAATATTCCTGCTTTTGACGGTACGCGTGTATGACAAGCGTCGTTGGGGCTGATACAGAAAGGGTGGTTGATGAAAATGAAAAATAAATCTGTAAACAGCCGCAAGCTTCGCTACGGAGGCGTGACCGCGGCGCTCACCGCTTTAGTGATAGCTGCTGTCATCCTTTTCAACGTAGTATTCACAATGCTTGCTTCAAAGTACACCTGGTATATCGATCTTACTCCCGACTATCTTTATACTCTCTCCGATGCCTCGATAGAGCTTATAAAGAACGGCGACGATACCTTTGATACGGTCTCCCCCATCGAGATGGTTGATAAGATACGCGCAGAGAACAAGGCATACAATACCGAAAACAATCTTACTGCGGGCAGCGAGGGATACCGCGACGAGAATCCTTATATAAACATAATATTCTGCGACGATCCCGATATAGTTAAGGCGTCACAGAATTCTGCGTACGTATATAATACAGCGCTTGAGCTTCAGAGTGAATTTCCCGACTACATAAAAGTAATAAATTACAATATAATAAGAAATCCCTCAGCCGTTTATAAGTACAGACAGACGTCTACAACAAATATAGCTACCACAGACGTTATAGTTGAGTTCGGTACGGAGTATAAGGTTTATGCGATCAACAATTTCTATACCTTTGATACCGACACGGGAGAGGCGTGGGCTTATAACGGAGAGATGAAGCTTGCCTCGGGTATTCTTGCGGTTACCAGAGCTGAATCCCCGATAGCCTGCTTCACTACCTCGCACGGCGAGGCTACACCCGATAAGGCGTTCTACAACACACTTTCAGATGCGGGATACACTATTGAGACGATAGACCTCGCGAGCCAGCCTATCCCCGAGGATTGCCGACTTATCGTTATTTTCAATCCTCAGTCGGATTTCCTTGTAAAGAACAGTACTTCGGACGTTGATGAAATAAAGATACTTGACGAGTTCCTTGACGGAACGAACTCTCTTATGGTATTTATGGATGCCAACACAAATAAGGGACAGAGACTCAATTACCTTGAGGATTATCTTGAGGAATGGGGAATATCCTTTGACAGAACAAAAGACACAGATAATGAGCATCCGTACATTATAAGAGACAGCTCACAGTCGCTCACAACAGACGGATTTACTATCAAATCGGAATACGCCGAGGGCGGACTTGCAAGTATAACATCAGATATGAGAAACAGCGCGTCGCCCAAGGAGGTTATCTTCTCACACGCAATGTCGCTCTCATATTCTCCTCTTTACGAAACAAAGCGTTACGTTGATGCGGAGAACAGCTCGGTGCAGTATGATTACGGAAACTATTATTCCAACGGCATTTCAAGAGCTATCTTCGATCTCTTCGTTACAAGCGACAAGGCAGTAGCTCACGCAAACGGTGCGGAGGTTGCAAAGGCGACCAAGCTCAATCCCTTCAAGCTTATGACTATATCCTGCGAGGAAAGAAACGTTCAGTCCTCGAACTATGACATTACAAACGAGGCTTCTTACGTGGTAGCCTGCGGTTCTACCGAGTTTGCGTCTGCTCAGTTCCTTGAAAACGGAGCTTACGGAAATAACGACCTTCTTCTCTCGGTGTGCCGAGCTATCGGCCATGAGCCTGTTCCGATAGGAATAGAACGCAAGCCTTTTGCAGATTATACGATAGATACTATAACTACTGCAGAATCTACCCAATATACGATAGTATTCGCCGTTGTTCCCGTTGTGCTTGCAACAGTATGTGGAGCAGTGGTGCTTATCAGGAGAAAGAATAAATGATAAAAAAGCAACAGAAAACGCTGATGAGACGGCGTATAACTGCAATAATTGTGGCGACGGCTTTGGTGGTTATTCTTATTCCAACTCTTATTGCGGTAAATTATATTATAAAAATAGAGCCCTTTTATGATGTCGATAATACAAAATACCTCATAAAGTACAAAAACGGGGTATACGCTATGTACGACACTGACGGCAATATCCTCAGAGTTGATGAGGAATACGGCTATTACGTTACCGATAAGGGTACGCTTGTAAAGGTCAACCCCGAGACCGGAACGTACGAGATCTTTGCGGTAGTCGATACCGAGGGAAATGAGGCGCTTGAAGCTCAAACAAGATTACTTATGTTTCCGCATCTTGAAAGAGAGCAGGTCCGTTCGCTTGAGGTGTTCAACAGCAAAGATAACATCAAGTTCCACAGATATAACGTTTCGACAGGCGCTCCCGACGATTCATCGGATTTTATTATTAATGATTCTTATTTCGCGGAATACAACCCCGAGATATTTTCTTCGCTTTTCGTGAATACGGCTTATACTCTCACAAAGGAGAAGATAGTAGATCCCATTAAAGACGAGAACGGAGAATTTTCCGAGTACGGTCTTGTCGCTGAGGTAAGATACGATGATAAAGGAAAAGAGTATAATTATTCCCCCACGTATTATGTTATTACCGACAAATCAGGTAACAAATACAAGGTCATCGTTGGCGATCCTCTCGTAACGGGGGGCGGATATTATGCTCAGTATGTAAATATTGACGGAGAGACAGAAATAAAGAGAGACGCGGTATACGTGCTTGATAACGGTATCGGAGATACGATATTTGAAAAGGTAGAGCATTTTGTCAAGCCTACTCTGCTGTATCCGATGACGCTTAATACTCACTTTGACGTGCAGAATTTTATGATCCGTCAAAAAGGCGTTGAAAAGCCGATCGTAGGTTTTTCGTTTATCGATCTTGCTGAGCGTCAGAATACGATATATGTGCGCGATTCCTACAAATTTACTCAGGACAGTCTTGCGGGATATAAGCCCAACTTCGACTCGATGTACAATGCGCTTTATAATCTCTATGATATTTCGTTTGCGGGTGTAGAATATCTTGATCCCACAGACGAGGAGATCATTAAGTGCGGACTTGGCAAAGAGGTCGAAAAGGACGGGACGAAAACTATGGAGTATGATCCCGAGTACAGACTTTCCTTCGATTATGACGTTTTGGACGATAACGGAAAGTACGTTCAGACTGTAACACAGCTCATTTTTATAAGCCAAAAGAATGAGAACGGAAACTATTACGCATACTCGCTGTTTTTCGATAAGGATAATAACCAACTGCCATTCACTTACGATATGGTGGTTGAGATAGAACCGCAAAGCCTTGAGTTCCTTGCTTGGGATTCTTACGATTGGATAAATCCGAATATATTTGAACTCGATCTTTCTTTTGCAGGAAAGATAAAGGTAGAGGCTAATGATTATTGGGCAGAGTTTGTTATCGACAATTCAAAAAATCAAACAGATGATTTGACCGACGTTACACATCTGGAGATAATCGGAAAAGATTCGGCGGGCAATTCCGTTCATACGATGTCTGTTCTTAACGTTGTTGATAAAAACGGAATAATCTGGACTATAACGGCAAACGATATTACCGCAACCGATTCTACGGGCGAAAAACTAAAGATAAATACCCAGTATTTCGCGCATAATATACTTGATACACAGGTAAGGTCGATATCGGGACATATTGATGCAAAGGACGGAAGCAGAATTGAGGTATCGACAAATGAAGTTGTCGTTACTTTGCCCAACGGACAAAAGATCACATACGTCAGATATGCTACCGAGCTCTTTAAGAGATATTACCAGACGCTTCTCGTTTCGAGCGTTGAAGACAATTATACTATGAGCGCAGATGAGGAAGCGCAAGACAGAGAACTGCTTCTTACCGTCACGGTAACCAATATCGCGGGCGACGTGAAGGAGTATAAATTCTATTCGCTGACCTCAAGAAAGGCTTATCTTACGATCAACGGTGTGGGAGGATTTTATCTTCTCAGCAACCGAGTTGACAAGATCGTCTCGGATGCTCAAAAATTCTTTGATTTTGAATTGATAGAGCCAAACGCAAAAAATTAAACGCAAAGGACGGCGTCTCACAAAAGTGAGACGCCGTTAGATTTTAATTGATTGTTTTTATTCAGTTGGATTTAGTATATCGTACATCACATTATAAACGTTAATATTCTTTATAAGATGCTGCGAGCCGTAATAGCTGTACTTAGAGAAATCGACTTCAACACCGTATACGAAAAGACCAACCTTAGAGTTTGTGTGGCCTCCCGAAGCGAAGTTGTAGTATATTGTTGAATTTGAGAGGGTAGAAGTATAACTGTTAGAGAAAGCATTTTGCTTGTTGCTTACTGTAAGACTGCCTGTTTCGTGGTCTGCTGTTATAAGAACTGCGGTGTCTGTACGGTCGCCTATCCAGTTCATAATAGCTTCTACGGTATCGTTAAGACTCTTTACACTCTTTACCATTCCCGCAAAGTCGTTGTTGTGGGAATATTTATCAATATGAGCCTGCTCTACCATGAGAACAAAACCGTCGGGGTCTTGATCAAGATAGTCAAGCGCTTTTACGGTAGTGTCGGAAAGCGGAACGATAGTTCCTGTACCCTCAAGATTAAGTTGCCATAATGCTTTGCTTGATGTAAAGGTGGAATTTAAACTGTTAAAATTGTCGCAGTATGCATATCCTTCACCTTCAAAAGCTGTTCTTCTTGAAGAGTATACAGAATCTGTATCTCCGCACAAAAGGTTTACACCGGAGGAGATCTGAGAATTTGCTATCTCAGCAGAGTTGTTTCTGTTTAGTGAATGCCCTGAGAAAGCCGAAGGGGTCGCACCGCAAAGAGTATCTGTTGTAACAACTCCTGTTGACTTGCTGAGAGCCAAGGCTGCGTCAAGTATTGTGGTAACGTCTGTTCCCAGATGGTTTTTTCCTATATAATTGTTCACGGTCAAATTTCCTGTTGCGAGTGCAGTTCCGCTTGCGGCAGAGTCTGTGGTAACAGGACCTTTTCCTGTGGAGTTGACAGAGTCAGTATTTACGTTTGTGAACTGCCAATCGGTGAATGCAAATTTCTTTCCAACGTGAAGCTGACCTGCGGATATGTGTTCAAGTCCCATGCCGTCACCGATTATAAGTATGACATTTTTGATTTTTTGCGGTTGGGGAGTAGGCGTGGGCTCGGTCGTAGAACCTGGATCAGGATCGGGATCTGGATCAGGATCGGGATCTGGGTCAGGGTCAGGATCAGGATCTGGATCTGGATCTGGATCGGCAACGGTAGTAGCCGTAGTGGTAGCTTCAGTGGTACTTGTGGTGGCATCGGTATCGGAAATGGAAGAGCTTACAGGATCGGTATTAAGGGATAATTCATTAATTGCCTCGTCACAAGCAAAGAGAGAGAGCAACAAGATTGCCGCCATAAGAATGGCTAAAATTCTGCTCGAAATTTTCTTCATTTTTTTGAGTTCCTTTCAATATTTATTTGCAAACTCGCTTCAATCTTATTATAACACGCAAAATTCTCTAAGTCAAGAAAAAATTATATTTTTATTGACAGGTAATCGTTCTTGAATTTTGCTCGATATTTCGGATTATATCTTTTGTAATGTCTCGCAAATTTCTTCGGTCATCGTGGGAACAACTCACAGGGTTGTTTTTTCACTGCGTTCGACTCCCCTTATTAAATTATATCAAAACAACAAGCAGACGTACTTGCGTACGCCTGCTTGTTATTTTGGTGGAGGCAAAGGCGCCAAAACCGAACTCGCCATCGTGTGATGAAGAAACGGTTTTATCGGAACTTCCCCGATGTTTGGCTGCCCGGCCTTCCGGGCTGGTGGAGGCGTGGACTTTAAAGTCGAACACCACCATCGTGGTATGAAGCTTGGCATAGCACCGAACTCCCCCGATGATTGGGGGCGGCAACTTGCCGCTGGTGGACCCGAGGGGAATCGAACCCCTGTCCGAAAACCTCTTGATATAACCTTCTCCGAGTGCAGTCTGTTATTTATAATTCCCCTTGAGTGACGTCAACAGACAGACTTCACTCTCAGGTAGCCATTTTTTGCGTGAT
>JAZOLQ010000120.1:0-11518 GCA_045653185.1 Eubacteriales bacterium | reverse complement strand
TGAAAATATAGTCTTGGAGCTTGCAAAGAAGCACCCCTCGATAGCTATGAGCGAAGAGGAGATTATTGCCGAGGCTCACAAATGGGAGCTACGCCATGGCGGTATTTCGGGAAGGACGGCACAGCAATTTGTTAATCACCTTGCTGGGTTGAATAAATAACATATATATAACAAAAACCGCAGATTCTGCGGTTTTTGTTATGCTTTATTATCGCCTAACCATTATAATAAAAAAGCAACCCGTCGGTACGAAAGTGTCCGACGAGTTGCCACCTTAGAGAAAAATATCCCATTAAGCAAAACAATATTTAGAAAGACAAAAACCTTTTTTAAAAAGGTTTGGAGAGGTCAAGGAGAACCTTTCCTCAAAAGGTTCTCCTTGAAAAAAACTATACTTATTTTATCTTTCTGCACTCGAGATAGTATCTCTTGTCCTGCGCGTGTCCCATAGAAAATGTCTTTCTGGGGAGCGCGCCGTCAAATATAACGGTTTTGAAAAGCTGAGATTTCTCCATTCCGCTGAAAATAAAGCCTATGCTGTTTTCCTTACTTGCAAGCGCCTTTACAGAGTCTTCCTCGTGGATATAATCGACTTTTGCGTTGGGATTTTTGGCAATATATTCGTCAATAAATTTCTGGACAGTTCCGACTGCGAGCTGTTGCTCAGGATTTGCGACCGTGAGATATCCGCATTTGTCGCCATAAATATATTCTATCCTCTGCGCTTCTGCGTCCCCGCAAACCGAGTCGGCATATTCCCTGAGGTCTTTGATTACCGTCTCGGGATCAACGTCTGTCATAATTCTGTATATCGGCTCAAATTTAAGCGCCTCGCTATGTATATTCACTACCTCGGCGAGCGCGTATCTTGCGGGGTGAGACTTTGCCGCCCCAGCGCCGATAGCCGCCTTTATCTCTTCATACATGGCCTTTGCGGATGCAAGCGAGTGATTCCCGTCTCCCACCGCAAACATAAAGGGCGCGAGCGCTTCGTCGTCGTACTTCTCTGCCATAGCCTCGGGAGTTATCAAAGCGTCGAGAGCCTTTGAAAGTCTCTCTTTAGCCGCATTTCCTATAAGTCCGCCGCGCAGATGTCCTCCGTCGAGCATAAGGTCAAAATCGTAAACGATTTTGTCGCAGTCCTCAAAGCTTATCGGTTCAACGACGGTAAGCTTAGGGTCGTCTACGAGCAGCATTATGTGAGGAAGCTCAAGCACAGCTCCTCTTCTTATTGCAACTCGCGGAGGTATGCGTTCGACAACGGTAGCCTCGGTCGCGCGGATAAGAGCGTTTGCTCCTTTAGTATAGTCGTAAGCCTCAAGGTCAACTGCAAGAATTATACCGCGTCTCAACGTGCCGTCCGACTGCGTTCTTTCAATATATATCATACTGTCGGGATACTCAACGAGTATCTTTTCAGCATACTCCTGCATCTTAGCGTTTATAAGAGGCAATCTTGCATTGGTCTGGTCAAGGTAGACCTCAGGTAATATCATATCAAGCGTTGATGGAGCTTCTCCAACGATAGCCCTCGCGCTTTCCCAATATTCAGGCTCGCTCGTGAACTGATCGCAAGCGATCACAGCCCACTTCTCAGGTGCGTGCTTTGAAAAATCGGGCAAAAGTATATCGGCGTTAAAATAACATTTATTCACAAATTATCCTTTCTGACTTAGGGTTTTACGGAAGTATTTTCTCAAAAATAGTATATCTTCCCTCGCTGTGACACTCTTTATAGTCTCTTGTTCCTCTGACGGTCCACACAAAAACTCTGGACTTGAACGCTTTTTCGCACAAAAGAGCTCTCGGCGAATTTCTGCATCTGCCGTCAATAGCAATAAAGTCGGGGCGAGAAATAACGTTTAACAGCATGTGGGTGAGAATAAATCTACGCCCCCAGCTCATTTTAGTTGTCTTTTTTGTAAGCCTTGTATTAAGCTGTCCTCTTGCATAGCTCGGGCGGTACTTTTTGAACCACGAAAGTAGGAGAGGGTTAAAGGACTCTATACAAAATGCTCCGTGATATTTGTCAAGCATCGCCGCCGCGCGCTTGCAAAGCTCGGTCTTCGAGTCCTCGCCTTTAAGCTCAACGAGAAGCGGAACTTTTCCGTCCACGACCTTGAGCACGTCGGAAAACCTTGGGATAGATTGATTGCTTCCCAAAAGACGAATATTTGAGAGCTCCGCGGCAGTAAGCTCCGAAAGCTTTTTATCTATTCCGCACATTCTCTTGAGGTCATAGTCGTGAAAGACCATTATCACGTTGTCCTTTGAAAGCTGAATATCAAGCTCTATTCCGTATCCCGCCTGTGCCGCTCTTGCGAACGCCGCGAGCGAATTTTCGGGATAGGTCTCATTCCAAAGCCCCCTGTGCGCATAGTCGCACGTGAGCATATCCATATCTGCCCTGTCCCTCACACGCGGCATAACGAGATAGAGGTATATAAGCGCAAATACCACGGCAACAAAAAATATTATTGCAACAGCAATACCCATCTTCTCCTCCGTTCTTGTCAGTCGGCATCAAAAGCTTCAAGCTTAGACGCTTTTTTCTCGGGACGGCTGTCTCCGTGTTTAACAAAGAGCATTGTAACGAACGCGACAGCTACGAATATCGCGGCATATGGGAACAAAACTCTCATACTGATGCTGTCAAGCAGCTTTCCGCTGAGCATAGGCGTTACCGTTTGCGCCGCCATGCTTGCGGTATAATAGTAACCCGTGTATTTTCCTATATTGCTTCCTCTCGACATCTCGACCACCATAGGATAGCTGTTTACGTTTATCGTTGCCCAGCCGATACCGGCAAGAGCAAAGAGAGCGTTAAGCGCCCATATATTCCACTCATAATTTACGAACGAAGCTATAAAGAAGGCGCTTCCAAGCATAACTATTCCTATGAGTATAGATTTCTTTCGTCCTATCTTGCTTGCGAGAATTCCCACGGGAATGAAGGCGACTATCGCGGCAGCCTGCGCTATAAGAAGCGTGAGATTATAGTCAAGCCTTAGTACGTTTGAGGCATACACAGAGTATTTGCTCGATACCGCGTTGTAGCCCATATACCAGCAAACCACCGAAATCAAAAGAAAGATAAGCGAACGGCGCTCAGCGCGGCTGAGCTTTCTGTCTCCGTCTGCTTTCTCCTCGCTGGCTGCGGAGTCATAACGTCGGCTTTCTTCCTGCATCTCTGCGACGAACCTGGGCTCTTTCACGTTTATCAAGAAGAAGATAAGCGCAAGTATCATAATACCCGATGTGACCGCAAAGACGGGCACGTAGTTCATAAGCGCGTTCTCTGCTTTTCCCGTGCCGAAGAGAAATCCTACAATTAGTATCAGTATCCCGCCCGCAGAGCCCATAAGATTTATCACGGCGTTAGCCTGAGAGCGCAAGGGCTTGGGCGTTACGTCGGGCATAAGCGCCACCGCGGGAGAGCGGAAGGTCGCCATCGCCACAAGGGTTACGAGCAGTATCGCTATAAACGCGATCAGTGTAAAGCTGTTTGCTTGTGTGACCTTTAAAGCATACGCCTGTCTTGCAAGCGGAACGAATTTATTATATTCGTCGCTTTCATCGGAAAGCGAGATAAACTGCTCTTTAGCTATAAAAGAACTCAGCGGCGCTTTTTTACCGTCAACGTTTATGGTAACGTCGGAGTCGTAAAGTGTCTCCATAGCCTCGGCATATCCCTCGCTACCCGAATCGGTAACTGCGACGATATCGTCAAGCTTTGCAAGCTGAATCTCGTCAACAAAGGAGAGTCCGAGGAACGCCACTGCGGCTATTATCGTTCCCACAAGGATAAATGGAGTTCTCTTTCCCCTTTTGCCCTTGTGCCTATCGGAAATAGCGCCAAAGAGCGGGAGCATAAAGAGCGCGAGAATATTATCAAACGCCATTATAACGCCCGACCAGAATTGTGACATACCGAATTTATCGGTAAGTATCTTTGGTATTATTGCATCATAGGTCTGCCAAAACAAAAGAATGAGAAAAAAAGCCGTTCCTACGAAAAATGTTCTTTTATAATTCAGTTTCATTTTTCTTCCCTTTTCCTATTTTCAAAAATGTAAAGAGCCTTCATAACGCCTGCTTGAGTCTTTCCATCGATTATCTCGCCACGGCATATCATTTCGGTAAGCTCTTTTATAGGTATCCGAACGACCTCGATAAATTCATCGTCATCAAGATCGTTCTCGCCAAATTCAAGCTCCTCCGCAAGATACATGTGGATACGCTCGTCAAGTATGGCGGGAGAGGAATAAAATTCTCCAAGATAAGTAAGTTTTCCCGCGCGAGCGCCGGTTTCCTCACGAAGCTCGCGTATTACCGCGCTCTGGGGGTCTTCTTCCTTGAAATCAAGCTTTCCCGCAGGTATCTCAAGCACCACTCTGCCAATAGCGTATCTATATTGCCTGACACAGACTACCTCCATTTCCCGCGTTACAGGTATAACGCAGACAGCGCCTATATGTCTTATATATTCTCTGAACGAGGTCTTTCCGTCGGGAAGCGCTATATCGTCTCTGTAAAGGTGGACTACCTTACCGTCAAATATAAGCTCCGAGGCAAGTGCTTTTTCTTCAAAATCTTTGATATCCATGTCTTATAATACTCTCTGCAAAAATTGATGAAGTCTAGGGTTCTGAGGATTTAAAAAGATCTCGTCGGGTGTTCCCTCTTCGGCGATAACACCGTCGCACATAAAGAGGACTCTGTCAGCCACGTCCTTTGCAAACGCCATTTCGTGAGTAACGAACACCATAGTCATTCCCTCATCGGCAAGCTGTTTCATAAGCTCAAGCACCTCGCCGACCATTTCGGGATCAAGCGCCGAGGTAGGCTCGTCAAAAAGCATGACCTCAGGCTCCATAGCTAAAGCGCGGATAATAGCTATACGTTGTTTCTGTCCGCCCGAGAGCTTAGAGGGATATTCGTCTATCTTGTCGATAAGTCCAATACGGTTTAAAAGCTCCTCTGCCTTGGCTCTGGCTTCCTCGGGAGTTTTCAGCTTAAGCTGAACGGGCGCTAACATCAGATTTTGGATAACAGTAAGATTGTTAAAGAGGTTAAAGTGTTGGAATACCATACCCATTTTTTGACGTCCCAAATTGATGTCGATACGGTGTTCCTCTTCAAATTCCTTAACGGCCTTTTTCATATCTCCCCCCTCGTTGTTCTTAAGGAGACGCTCCTTGCGGATCTTTGAAACGAGAGTATCTTTATCTATATCCCCTTTTAGAGCCTTTTTCTTATATGTCTTGGAGCTCAATATCATATCCTCGTGGAGATACGGGTCGGCGGGCGTCAAAAGCTCATCAGCCAGCCAGATCTCTCCGTATTCAGGCTCTTCCAAGAGATTCATACAACGCAAAAGCGTACTTTTTCCGCTTCCCGAAGGACCGATGATAACCACCTTTTCGCCCTTTTTTACTTCACAGTTGACCCCCGAAAGCACCTTTATATCTTTACCAAAACTTTTATGAACATTTTTAACGCTTATCACTTACTCTTAACCTACTTTCGATTTTTTTGATTGCAAAAGTCAACAGGTACACGATCGCCAGATAGAAGACCGCGACCACACTCATAGGTACTATATAACTTGCCATATTATTTCCGCTTCCTATAATTTTTGCGGACATAGTAAGGTCATACATACCTACCATGCTGACAATCGATGTTTCCTTTATCAAGGCTATAAGCTCATTGCCTATTGCGGGAATGACGTTCTTTATTGCCTGAGGGATAACTACCTTCAGCATTATTATTCTGTTGTTAAGTCCAAGCGCCTTGCCTGCCTCTGTCTGACCGATGTCTACCGACAAAATACCCGCGCGGATATTTTCGGCAACGTACGCTCCCGAATTTATACCGAATGCCAAGGTTGCAGTGATGACCTCGGGAAATCCTCGGAAGGTGAATATAACGTAGAACATTATAAAGAGCTGAAGCGCCATAGGTGTTCCGCGGATAATGGTTATATATACTCTGCATATACCCTTGAGCACCTTCATAAAGCCCTTGCCCTTTGAAATGCTTACAAAAGCCACAAGCGTTCCCAGGAGCAATCCAAGGATAGCCGCCAAGACCGAAATAATAAGAGTAAGCTGTAAGCCTGTAAATAAGCTCTGTATATATTTTTGGGTCGTAAACAATTCAATTATTCTTTCAAAAAAAGACATTTTAGATCTTCCTCATAAAATTTTATATAGATTTATACGCTTATAATACGGAAAAAGAACTATGTTACTCATAGCTCTTTTCCCGAAGATTTATTGATAATTTAATGATTATTCACCGATCATGTGCTTCATAACCATTTTTTCAATCTCGCTCTGACCGTTTTCGTCTTTTACAAGAAGCTCTTCAAGAACCTCGTTTATAGCAGCGAGAAGCTTGTCGTTACCCTTGTTTACAGCAATAGCATACTGCTCTTCAACGGGAGCGTCTTCTGCATCGGTCTCGCCTGCATAGTAAAGAGGTACGCACTTAAGCGCGGAATTCTTAGAAACTATGTACTTAGCGGGAAGCTCGTCTATAATAACAACGTCAACGATGTTACTTGCTATACCGTCTGCTGCAAGCTGTGCGCTGTCAAAGTTCTTGTGCTGGGTGTTAGTTCCGTAAAGAACTCCGTCGTATCCGTAGCTTTCATCAGCCTCGGTAGCATTTATTTCACCGTCGGTATAGATCCAACCTGTTGTATCGGTCTGTGTGCCTATGGTCATGCCTGCAAGACTATCCCAAACGATGTACTCTACACCGTTAACGGTCTTGGTCTTAACGCTTGCGTCGTTAGCCGCAAAAATAACGTACTGCACGGAAGTGTAGTAAGGAATAGAGAAATCGACCTTTTCCTTACGCTCGTCGGTGATAGTGATACCTGCCGCGCCGCAATCGCAAACCTTGCCTGCCGCAACGTTATCGATTATAGCCGAGAACTCGGTGTTCTTGAAGGTTATGGTCTTGCCCATCTTTTCTCCAACCTTAGCCATTATCTCAACGTCAACACCGACTATCTCTTCGCCCTCATAATACTCAAAGGGCGCAAAGAAAGCGTTAGTATTTACGATGATCTCGTCATTACCGCAAGAAGAAAGTGCGAAGGCGCAACCTGTCAACATAAGCACAGAAAGTACCAAACAAAGAATTTTTTTCATTTTATCCTCCTAAAGATATAATATAAAATATGAACAGAATTATTATACTCTATCTTAGAAAAAAAGTCAATAGTTTTAGCGTAAATAAATATATTCTGTGAATAATATTCAAAATATGCAGAATAAAAAAGGCGGAAGCCCGCGGGCTTCCGCCTTTTTTTGAAATTTTTGTAAATTAATAGTTCTCTGCGTGAACTTCAAAGTAGCTCTGGGGATGCGCGCAGGTAGGACAGATCTGAGGAGCTTTCTTGCCGACGACTATATGTCCGCAGTTACGGCACTCCCAAACCTTCACCTCGCTCTTTGCAAAGACCTCAGCGGTCTCTACGTTGCGAAGAAGCGCGCGGTATCTTTCCTCGTGCTGCTTCTCAATAGCCGCAACAAGTCTGAACTTTGCGGCAAGCTCGGGAAATCCTTCCTCCTCGGCGGTCTTCGCAAATCCCGCATACATATCGGTCCACTCATAGTTCTCACCGTCAGCGGCGTGTCCGAGGTTTTCAGCCGTATCTCCGATACCCTCAAGCTCCTTGAGCCAAAGCTTTGCGTGTTCTTTTTCGTTTTCCGCTGTCTTAAGGAAGAGAGCCGAGATCTGCTCGTATCCTTCCTTCTTTGCGACAGACGCAAAATAAGTATACTTGTTTCTTGCCTGAGATTCGCCCGCAAAAGCTGCCTCAAGATTTTTTTCTGTCTGTGTTCCTGAATATTTGCTCATTGTCGTATCTCCTTTTTTTATTTATTATTCTTCTCCGCTCCAACAGTACGTGCAGAGCTTTTCACGCGGCAATCCCGTCGCGGCTATCATATCGTCAAGGCGATGATATCTGAGAGATGTGAAATGAAGCTCCTTGCCTATCATTTCGACCATCTTCTTATATTTTTCACTATCGGGATCGGCATACTGCTTGAGTGTCTCCATATCCGGATCTTCACCTTCAAGCTTGCATATGACTCTGCGTGTTATAAGCTCCATATCCGAGTTTGAACGCGAGAAATTAACGTATTTACAACCGAACATCAAAGGCGGACAAGCAGGTCTTATGTGGACCTCCTTAGCGCCGCTTGCGTAGAGAAATTCGGTAGTCTCTCTGAGCTGAGTTCCTCTTACGATAGAATCGTCAATGAGAAGCAGTCTCTTATCCTTGATAAGCTCCTGTATCGGAATAAGCTTCATCTTTGCGATAAGCTTTCTCTTGCTTTGATTAGAAGGCATAAAGGAGCGCGCCCAGGTAGGAGTATATTTTACAAAGGGTCTTGTGTAAGGTATTCCCGATGCGTTAGCATATCCTACGGCGTGCGCTATTCCCGAGTCGGGGATACCCGCAACGGTATCAGGCTTTACGTCATCTCTCTTGGCGAGAAGCGCGCCGCAGTTATATCTCATCTGTTCAACACTTATACCTTCATAAGAGGACGAGGGATATCCGTAATATACCCAAAGGAATGTGCATATCTTCATATCCTTGCCGGGTGCAACGAGAGTTTTCACTCCGTCGGTGGTCATAACGATGACCTCGCCCGGTCCGAGCTCTTTGAGTTTTGTGTATCCTAAGCTGCGGTAAGCAAAATCCTCAAAGCAAGCGCAATAAGCGCCCTTCTTCTGACCGATAGCTATCGGAGTGCGTCCAAGTCTGTCTCTTGCGGCGTAAATTCCCTTTTGTGTCATGAGCAAAATGCTCATAGAACCTTCTATTATCTCCTGCGCGTAGCGTATGCCGTCGATAAGATTATCCTTTTGGTTGATTATTGCGGCAGCGAGCTCGGTGGGATTTATCTCGCCGTTGCTCATCTCAAAGAAATGTATATCGCCCTTGAGTATTTCCGAAACTATTTTTTCGGCGTTATTTATTCTTCCAACGGTGCTTATAGCGTAAGTTCCGTGACGCGAGCGCAAAAGCATAGGCTGCGCCTCGTAATCGGAAATACAGCCAAGGCCCATTCTTCCCTTCATTTCACTAAAATCCTTTGTGAATTTAGTTCTAAAGGGCGCATTTTCAATGTTATGTAAGGATTTTTCAAAACCGTTCTCGTCGCTGTAAACGACCATTCCCGCGCGTCTTGTGCCGAGGTGCGAGTGATAATCAGTTCCGAAAAACAAATCAAAAACGCAATCTTCTTTTGATACTACTCCAAAAAATCCGCTCATTATGGTTACCTCAGAGAATGAAAATTAAAAACCAAGAATAATTATAACACATTTTTTTGAAAATGAAAAGTATTATTTTAAATTTTCAAGAATTTTTTTAAAATTCAGAATACTTTCAAGCAGTCCCTCACAGCCGTCGCAAACGTCACGGTAGGTGACGCCAAAATCACGTGTATACCAAGGGTCTGCCACGTCTCCCCCGCGCTCTGTAAAATCCATAAGCTTTTTTATCTTAGCCTCGGGGTCTATGCCGAATATTCTGTGCATATTGCGTATATTTGCGCTGTCCATTCCAACGAAAATGTCGAAGTCATCATAGTCCGCCGATTTAAGCTGTATCGCAAACTTTCCCTCGCATGAAAGCCCGTGCTTTGCAAGCTCGGCTCGCGCAGGCGGATAAACGGGATTGCCAAGCTCCTCGGTGCTCGTCGCTCTTGAAGCGATAACAAATTCCGACTCTCTCCCAAGCTTCTTTACCATATCGCGAAAAATTATCTCCGCCATAGGAGAACGGCATATGTTTCCGTGACATACAAACATTATTCTTTTCATAATTTCACCTCATCTGGAAAGCGGCGCAGACAAGCTGCCCCGCCTCAAAAGCTTATTTCTTTACAGAAATTTCAATGATATCGTCGATATTGATAACGGTATCGGGGGAATCTATCTCACCGACAGAGCTGAGAGTCTCACCGCAGATCGTCTCTATCCATTCGGCAGGATATTCGCCCTTAAGGCTTATCGTAATGTTATCCATTATCTCACAGCCTATCTGCTTTCTCGCGTCCTGAATACTGCGTATAATCTCTCTTGCTAAGCCCTCTTTTCTAAGGTCGTCTGTGATAGTGAGATCGAGAGACACGATTATCTCGTGATCGCTCGCAACGTGCAGACCGTCCTTAGCGAGATAGGTAACAAGAATGATATCAGCGTCAAGCTGCTTCTGCTCTCCGTTTATATCAAGCGTTACAACGTCGCCGTCAATAGTGTACTTTCCGCTCTTTACCGCCTTGATTATCGAGGGGATATCCTTGGGATACTTCTCTCTTATGACGTTGAAGTTAGGGTCGTATTTTACGGTAGCAATGTCGTTTACGTTATCAAGTATCTCAATATTCTTGATATTGAGCTCTTCCTTGATAGTTTCCTTGAATTCCTCAACGACTGCCATAGTAGCGCTGTCGGAGGACGCAACTCTGAGAAGACTGAGAGGCTGTCTGTTCTTTATTCTGCTCTTGTTTCTGATACTTCTCGTGATACCGATAAGTCTCTGCGCGGTCTCTATCTTCTTGAGAAGCTCATCGTTAGCGTAACTTTCGGGAACGCTCGGCCAATCTGCAAGATGAACTGAGAATTCGCCTGTAAGAGTTTTATATATCTTCTCGGAAATTATAGGAGCGACAGGAGCAAGAAGCTTTGTAGTGCTTACAAGAACGTAGTAGAGCGTGTTGTAAGCATTCTCCTTGTCCTTAGAAAGTCCTGTCTCCCAGAATCTTCTTCTGGAGCGTCTTATATACCAGTTGGTAAGACCGTCGATAAGAGAAGCAAGGCTTTCAATGTATCTGTCTACCTGATAATTATCCATATTCTCGGTTATCTCGCGAGTGGTGTCATAAAGCTTTGCGAGTATCCAGTTGTCAAGCTGATTGTCACTCTCGGGAGCTACGAGCTCTGTGGGGTGGAAATTATCTATATTAGCGTAGGAGATATAGAAGTTACAAGCGTTCCAGTAAGGAAGCAGGAGCTGCTGATATGCGTCCTGAATTCCGCTCTCGTCAAAGAGCAGGTCGCCGATAAGCATTGCCTTGGTCTGATAGAGATAGAGTCTGAAGGCGTCTGTTCCGTACTTCTTCATAAGCTCCATCGGGTCTGTATAGTTCTTCGAGGATTTAGAGAGCTTCTTGCCGTCCTTCGCGAGTATCGTTCCGTGAACGACACAGTTGCGGAATGCGGGCTTGTCAAACAGAGCGATAGCGAGAACGTGGAGATAGTAGAACCAGCAACGTATCTGACCTGTATATTCAACAACGAAGTCCCAGGGGAAATGCTCGTCAAACCACTCTTTGTTTTCAAAGGGATAATGCTTTTGCGCGAAAGGAACGCTTCCGCTCTCGAACCAACAGTCAAGGACCTCGGGAACTCTCTGCATCGTTCCGTTACAGCACTTGCACTTAAAGGTTACCTTGTCCACAAACTGTCTGTGAAGATT
>JAZOLQ010000119.1:0-9970 GCA_045653185.1 Eubacteriales bacterium | reverse complement strand
TTGCTGATTGTATTGTCCCTTGTGATGATCATGACTGTCGGCGTAAGTGCTTCGTCTGCATATCAGACCTACACATACTCCATCAAGGGTCAGGCGTTGTTCTCTCCCGACGCTTACTCTGCAGTAAAATCAGTTGACGCTACCCTGATGGGGATGAGCCTCAACCTTGATAATCCGAGTGATATGGTTACGGATAAGGACCAAAAGGTTTATATTGCCGACACCGGCAATAACCGTATCGTTGTTCTGAGCCGTTACTATGAATACGAGTTCGAAATTTCGGCGTTTATTAACGAGCAGGGTAACGAGGACGCACTTTCTGCTCCTCAGGGTGTGTTTGTAACCGACGAAGCAATCTGGGTTTGTGATACCGATAAGAACCGTTTGGTTTGCTTTGATAAAGAAGGAAACTTTGAGAAGATTTTGGACGCTCCCGAAAGCCAATTGTTCGACCGTGACGACGTTTACAAGCCGGTTGCAATGGCAATCGACCAGTATGGCAGAATCTACGTTGTGTCTACCACCACCTATCAAGGTATCATCGTTATGGACTCTGACGGTCGCTTTGTTGGTTTCGTTGGCGCACAGGCGGTTACCATTTCGGCATGGGAAATCATCTGGAGAAGATTCCAGACCGAAGAGCAGAAGATGAACAAGGAAAAGATAGTAGGTAGAGCATTTAACAATATTACTATCAATTCTGACGGATTCGTTTACGCTACGATAGACTTGACTCCCGATGAGGAGGTCGCAGCCAGCGCACAGAGCGCGGTAACCTCAAAATCAAAGAGCGGTGACTTTGCTCCCGTAAAGATGCTCAACGCCGCGGGCGATGAGATAATGAGACGTAACGGCTTCTATCCGCCTTCGGGAGAAGTAGATTTCACTATCGGATCTGTTACCGATCAGATAAAGGGTATATCGAAGGTAGTTGACGTTGCTGTCGGACCTGAGGCAACCTGGACGATAGCGGATAACAAGCGAAGCAAGGTATTTACCTACGACTATGAAGGAAACCTCCTTTTCGCCTTCGGTGATAAGGGAACACAGCTTGGAAACATAGACGTTCTCGGCGCGGTTACCTATCAGGAGGATAGAATGCTTCTTCTTGATACCGCCTCCTTCACGGTATACGAAAGAACAGACTACGGAAACATACTTATAAAAGCGCTTGAAAATCAGAATGACCGTCAGTACGACAAGGCGATAGACGACTGGACAGAGATACTTAAGAGAAACTCTAACTTCGATACCGCATACGTCGGAATCGGTAACGCGCTTTACAGAGTCGGTGACTACGACGGAGCTATGGAGCATTATAGATCCGCTTATGACACCACAAATTATTCAAACGCATTTAAAGAAATAAGAAAAGAATGGATATCCAAGTATATCATTCTTATACCCATTATAGTTATTGTCCTGGTTCTTGCTTGGTCGAAGTTTATGAAGTTCGCAGCCAAGGTGAATAAGGCGGCAGCTACATCGGGAGAGAAGAGAACCTACGCTCAGGAATTGCTTTACGTATTCCACGTAATGTTCCACCCCTTCGATGGCTTCTGGGATCTTAAGCACGAGAAACGCGGCTCGCTCAGAGCAGGTGTTACGATCCTCGGCGTAACTATAATAGGCTTCTACTATCAGGCGATAGGTAAGGGCTATATAGCAAATCCCACGGCTTCGTTCTACACGATATTTGCGGCTATACTCAGCGTTGTTGTACCGCTTATGCTCTGGGTAGTAGCAAACTGGTGCTTGACGACATTGTTTGAGGGCGAAGGAAGCTTCAAGGATATCTTTGTGGCTACAACGTACGCGCTCATACCGTTGCCGCTCCTCATGATACCTTCAACGATAGCAACAAACTTCGTTTTGGAGGAGGAGCTTGGAATCGTAAACCTTTTGGTTACATTCGCATTCATCTGGGCGGGATTGCTTATATTCTGCGGAACAATGGTAACGCACGACTTCTCGCTTGGAAAGAACTTTATCACAGTACTCGCAACCATTCTTGGAATGGTAGTAATTATGTTCGTGGCAATACTCTTCTCAACGCTTCTTACGAAGCTTGTAAGCTTTGTAACTAATATTGTCACAGAGCTACAATATCGAGCATAAGGCAGACAGGAGGAAGAAAAATGAAAATAAACAGAATAATTTCAACTCTTTTAGCTGTAGTTATGCTTCTGAGCGCATTTGTAATGACTGTTGGAGCTGCGGATACCGGCGAAGAAACGACAAAGTATACCTACAATACGTCAAATGCAAAGCCTTCTATGGATTATTACAAGGGAACTACTTATATAGCACCTGCGGCTGAAGGTCTCGCACCCCCTGCGGGAGTGCCTATAGATACTCCCGAAAAGAAGCTTAAAACAATGGATCTCAGACTTGAGAAGGACGGCTACCAGCTTTATGTTGACGCGTACAGCGGAGAGATAGCTGTTAAACAGTCATCTACCGGCGACGTTATCTTCTCAAACCCCTATGATGCAGGTCTGGCTACTACGAACAACAAAGAATCGGCAAGTAAGGCCGTAAAAGAGCAGTTGTTTTCACAGCTCGTAGTAAAGTTTACAAACATCAGTACAGGCTCGACCACAGAATACCGCAGCTTTTCTGAGGTTATTCAGGGCGAGAATGAAAAGATCTCCTACTATCCTCAAAGCCAGATAACCGTAAAGAATATCAAAAACGGTATCAGAGTAGAGTACTCTATCGGACGCGAGGAATCGAGATTGCTTCTGCCCCGTCAGATAGAAAAGAGCGCATTTGAGACAGAGATACTTGCTGTTATTGAGGAATCTCTTAAGGACGATGGCGGAAAGCAGAACTTCAACTACAAAAAGATCTTTTCGAGCTACCTTCTTTATGACCCCACCGCTGTAACAAGCTCAGAGGCTCTCTCGGCAATGCAGAGACAGTATCCGATAACCAAGAAGATGGCGATCTACGTTTTTGACAAAAACGTAAGTACAAGAGATACAAACCTCTGCGAGAGTATAATCAAGACCTATTGTCAGAGTTATACTTACGAGGATCTCGACGAGCATCATATACAGGTAGAGTACGAGAGTGAAGATACCAATCCTCCGCTCTTCAGAATGGCGCTTGAATATACGCTTGACCAGTACGGACTCAGCGTAAGACTTCCTGCAAACGGTATCCGCTTCAACGAGGCGCTTTACCGTCTTGACAGTATCGATATTCTCCCCTATATGGGAGCAGGCAAAAACCCCAACCCCGGATATACCTTCTTCCCTGACGGCTCGGGAACGATCTTCGATTTCGAGGATGTCGCAGCTTCAGGGCAGTCGCTGAACATTAAGGGTAAGGTATACGGACCCGACTTCGCGTACCACACACTTACAGACCAAAAGCAACAGGAGACCATCAGATATCCTGTCTTCGGTCTTACCGAGACGATCAGCTACGGTGAGGTCGTCGATGGAACAGCTACACTGACAAAGAGAGACCGCGGATATATCGCCATCGTTGAAGAGGGCGAAACGATGATGGATATTCAGGCGTACCACGCCGTTAAGAATCATCCATATAACACGGTAAGAATGTCGGTTTATCCGAGACCTCAGGACAGTTATAACATTTCAGACTCTATTTCGGTAGGCTCTAATGAGAAGTGGACGGTCGTTTCTTCAAGAAAATTCACCGGAAGCTATAGAATAAAATATATGCTGCTTACCGACGATAAGCTCGCAGCCGCTAATAACATAACAGAGTATTACACCTGCGATTACGTTGGAATGGCTAAGGCATACAGAGATTATCTTGAGGGCGAAAAGGTACTTACAAGACTTACCGAGGAAGACGTAAAGGCAGATATTCCGCTTTACATCAACACCTTTGGCAGCGTACCTACGACAAAGAAGATACTTTCAGTTCCCGTAAAGACTATGGAAGCGCTTACAACGTTTGAGGATATTCAGACGATGTATAACGATTTCGCAGCTAAGGACATAAAGAATATCAACTTCATTCTCAGCGGTTACACAAAGGGCGGTCTTGAAAGAGGACAGTATCCCAACAGTGTAAAATGGGAAAAATCTGTCGGCGGAAAGAGCGGATTTGAAGATCTTATGAAATTTGCGAGTGAGAACGACGTGGGAATATTCCCCGATTTCGAATTTGCCTTCCTTAACGCCAACACCCTCTTCGACGGAGTTACACTCAAGAAGCACGCTGTTAAGACTATCGACGACAGATATAGCAGTAAGCGAGTATACAGCTCTACAAGACAGTCTTACATGAGCTATTTCGAGCTTGCTATCTCTCCCTCGGTATTCAAGGACTTCTATGAGGAGTTCACAGAGGACTACACCCAGTACGCTCCCAACGGAATTTCGGTTTCGTCTCTTGGCGAATACCTCGTATCCGACTTCGACGAGGATGATCCTTACAACCGTGACGACTCCAAGAACTTCGTGATCGACGCTTTCGCTCATTTCGATGAGAATTACAATAGCGTAATGACCTCCGGCGGTAACGCATACAGCTGGAAGTACGTAGATCATATCACCGACGTCGCATTTGACTCCAGCCGATATGCTCAGGCAACGGCATCGATTCCTTTCCTTGGAATGGTACTCCACGGCTACGTTCAGATAGCAGGAACACCTATCAACATGGAAGCGAATATCGATTACGCAATGCTCAAGGCAATAGAGAGCGGAGCTGCGCTTAACTTCACACTCTCTTATAAGAACACAAGTCTTCTTAAGGAGGATGAGAGTTACAGCAAGAACTACTCTATAAGATATGATATTTGGTTTGATGACGTTGTTGAAATGTACAACGAGCTCAATGCGGCTCTTAAGGACGTTCAGACCAGCGTTATAGTTGACCATAGATTTGAAGACGGTCTTCGTGTGCCCGATAACGATGAGCTTCTTGCAGACGCACAGGCAGAGCTCGAGGCTCGCATTGAATTCGCAGAGACATTTGCTGAGATTGAAAGCGACGAGCTGAGATTGAAGGTACTCGAAGCGAGAAAGTTGATCCCTGTGGCAACAGCGAGTGTCATAGAGCTGGTTACCAGCGCAGATACCATTAGCAAATATACTAAGTTCGAAGGATTTGTAAACGCTGTTAACCCAGCGTATAACAATTACTTGAATGCATCCAAGGCTAAAAAGAAAAAAGCCCGTAGAGATCTTAAAGATGCATTCGAGGATGATCTTTACGTTCAGGCAGACTATGTTCTTAATGTAGTATATGACGCAATAAATACTTACGAGGATGCTATTGAGGCATTGGAAGTATTGACAAATAACACCGGTGATGAGTTTGCCTTCATGAGAAGCGAGTTGGCTCAGCTTATTGCTGATGCCGAGGACGAGTACAACCAGGCATGTCAGTGGAAGAGCAACGTTTTCGCAAAAATAGAAGAATCCTACAACAAGATCAAGGACATAGACGACCCTGAACTCAAGGTTAAAGAGTACAATTACGTTCCTCGTTCCGACTCCGGCTCAAACGGCGGCGATGTTGTCGGTCCTGTCGATCAGAACACTTCCGCTAACAAGTACGAATCCGACAAAAATAAGATCGCGGTCGTTACTTACAGCAACGGAACGGTCTTCGTTCTCAACTTTAATAACTATGCCGTATCCACAGAAGTTAACGGTGAAACCTACACTATCGCCGCATACGGATACATTATACTCAAAAATTGAAAGGGAGGTAGATAAAAAATGACAAAAGATGTTAAAGTAAAAGCACCAAAAAGAAGAAAAGCAGCCTCCCTTGACAAGCGCAAGGCGCGCGGCGGATGGCTCTTCGTTCTTCCGTTCGTAATCGGTTTTGTGCTTATCTATCTTCCGATAGTTATAGACTCTATAAAATTCAGTTTTCATGAGATAAAGCCTATCGGAGGCGCAGCAGGATATGAGCTTGTTCCTGTTGGCTGGCAGAACTATCGAACAGCATTGCTTGATACCACCGAGTTTATAGAGACCCTTACTACGGGTCTCCAGACTCTGGTATTTGATATCCCGATGATCCTTATATTCTCGCTCTTTATGGCAGTTCTTCTCAATCAGAAGATGGCGGGACGCGCAGCGTTCAGAGCTATCCTCTTCCTGCCGGTTATCGTTACCACAGGTATTATTGAGACATGGCAGGCAGAGAACCTGTTGAGCGACTATATGGGAGACTCCGCGGGTATTGACGACGGTTCGGGAGAAAGCACGGCATCTGAGATCGTATCAACGCTCGATATTGAGAAGATGTTCACGGGAATGGCAATAGGCGAAGGACTTGTAAGTTACGTTGCCGAGGCTATCAACAATATCTATGATATCGTAAACCGTTCAGGTGTTCAGTTGCTCATATTCCTTGCAGGATTGCAGTCTATATCCCCCGCGATTTACGAGTCGGTTCAGATCGACGGTGCTACCGCATGGGAGACCTTCTGGAAGATAACCTTCCCGATGATAAGCCCGATGATCCTTGTAAATGCCGTGTATACGGTTATAGACTCGTTTACGACGAACTCGAACCAGGTAATGTCGTATATAGCTAGAATTTATAACCAATCCAACGGAGAGGTTTTGAGTTCGGCGATGGCGTGGGTATACTTCCTGATCGTTATACTTATCCTGGCTGCAGTTGCCGGAATTTTCTCGGCATTTGTATTCTACCAGAGACGTGATTGAGGAGGTTAACAATGAACGCACAGAATATTGATAACAAGCCTAAGCTTAAAAAAGAAACAAAAAATAAGATAAGAGTTGAGTTTGAGAGAACTCCTCTTAAAGAGAGACTTAAGGCTAAATTCCTCTCAATGTTTTTCTTGAAGAAGGTAGTTTGGTATATATTCAGACTTGTTCTTCTCGTCGGTGTATCATACATCGTACTTTTCCCCTTCTTCTCGCAGATAGCGAGCTCGTTCATGTCTCCTGAAGATTTCGTTGATATTACAGTAAGACTTATACCGAAGCATTTCACACTCGAGATCTATTCGGCTATATGGGAAGACTTGCATTACGTTGAGGCGTTTACGAATACCCTCATACTTTCCGCTATCGCGGCGCTCTTGCAGACCTTTATATGCTGCTTCATAGCGTACGGACTTGCGAAGTTCAAATTTAAGGGTAATAAGTTCGTATTCCTCGCAGTTGTATTCTCCCTCGTAATTCCTCACGAAACACTCAGACTTTCGCTTAGAATGGCGTTCCGTTATTTTGACGTATTCGGAATATTCAAGCTTCTCGGCGGAGGCGGTATAACGCTCTTTGGAAATACATATCTCACATCGATAGATATATTCCCTGAGACATGGACAAAGTTCACGGCGGGCGGTGTTACGCTTACCAATACCTATTGGCCTTTGATCCTTCTCTCAGCAACGGGACTTGCGTTTAAGAACGGTCTTTACATATTCATGCTCAGACAGTTCTTCAGAGGCGTTCCGGATGAGCTTGAAGAGTCGGCGTATATCGACGGTTCGGGAATAATGAGAACCTTCTTCACGATCATTCTTCCTTTGTCCGTTCCTATGATGATAACGGTATTCTTGTTCGCATTCTCTTGGCAGTGGACCGATGACTTCTATACTAAGGTCTTCTTCACAACAGGAAATGTTAACTTGATGTCTACCATTCTTGATAATGGCTTGCCTATGTCACTTGGAACGAAGAACTACGCAGGACTTTACTTCGCGGCAATCAAGAATACCTGCGGAATTATGGTTATAGCTCCGCTTATGGTTATCTACCTCTTCTGCCAGAAGTATCTTGTTCAGGGTATCGAACGTTCGGGACTTACCGCAGACTAATAAAAAACAATTACTTTTCAGACGGCAATTTATATTGCCGTCTTTTTTTTTATAGTTAGTTTTTTCAAGGAAGGATACGAGAACCTTTCCTTAAAAGGTTTCCCTTGAAAAAACACCTCAACACAAGCTAACTATTCAAACAAATACAATAAAAAATGAAAGACAAGGGATGAAAAGCACTTGACAAAAGAGATTAAATCGTGTAAAATATACTTATATGTATTAATATGCGAAAGTGTTTTTTCGTTATTGTATCATATAAATCGAGGCAAAATAAAAATAAGGAGGTGCTATATGCCATTATGGGGTTGGATCTTGCTCGCAGGAGTTGGAGCGGTCGCCGCTTTGATAGGTGTTGTGATAGGAATCGCGATCAGAAAAAGCATAGGCGAAAGAAAGATAGGCTCTGCTGAACGCGAAGCAAGAAAGATCAAAGAAGATGCTGCCAAAGAAGCTGAATCTATGAGAAAGGAAGCTCTCATAAGCGCAAAGGAAGATATTCTGCGACAGAGAAATGAAGCGGAAAAGGAAATTAAAGAGAGACGCTCCGAAGTTTCCAGAACCGAGAGAAGACTTGCGCAAAAAGAAGAAAATCTCGACAAGAAATCCGAAACGCTCGAACGCAAAAACGAGGCGCTTGATAAGAAACTCAAAGAGAATGATGCTGTGCGAGAGCAGATAGACGCGCTTTTGAAGCAGGAACTTGTAAAGCTTGAGGAGCTCTCGGGAATATCTGCCGAGGACGCCAAGGAAGAGCTTATCGCAAGAGTTGAATCTGAAGTGAAGCACGAGCTTGCGCAAAGACTTTCGGCACTTGAAGAGCAGTTCAAGGAAGAGGCCGATGCGAAGGCGAAGAACATCATTTCTCTTGCAATTCAGAGATGCGCGGCTGACCACGTTGCCGAAACGACGATATCCGTCGTATCGCTTCCCAACGAGGATATGAAGGGAAGAATTATCGGACGCGAGGGAAGAAACATTCAGATGATCGAAAAGCTGACGGGAGTCGAGCTTATAATCGACGATACTCCCGAGGCGATCACACTTTCGGGCTTTGATCCCGTAAGACGTGAGACAGCAAGGATCACACTTGAAAAGCTTATCTCTGACGGAAGAATTCACCCGTCGAGAATTGAGGAAACGGTTGAGAAGGCTTCCAAAGAGGTCGATGCGGCAATCAAGCAGGCAGGAGAACGCGCAACGTTTGACGTTGGAATACACGGCATAAATCCCGAGCTTGTAAAGATGCTGGGAAGACTTAAATTCCGTACGAGTTACGGACAGAACGTACTTAAACATTCGATAGAGGTATCTCTTATCGCTGGAATGATAGCCGACGAGCTTGGAGTTGACGGAACTCTTGCGAAGCGTGCGGGACTTCTGCACGATATTGGAAAGGCTCAGACGCACGAGATGGAAGGATCTCACATTGAGCTTGGCGTAAATCTTGCGAAGAGATATAAAGAAAGCAAGGACGTTATCCATGCAATAGAGGCTCACCACGGAGACGTAGAGCCCAAAACCATCACAGCGGTCATCGTTCAGGCAGCGGACGCAATTTCCGCGGCAAGACCCGGTGCGCGCCGTGAAGATCTTGAGAACTACATCAAGAGACTTGAAAAAATTGAAGAGGTCGCAAAGGGATTTGAAGGCGTTGACAAGGCGTTTGCCGTACAGGCGGGACGCGAGATACGCGTAATGGTCAGACCTGAGGACGTAAACGATGACGGAATGAAGATCATCGCTCGTGAAATGGCTGCGAAGATACAGGAAGAAGTCAAGTATCCGGGACAGATAAAGATAAACGTTATCAGAGAAAGCCGTGCGATCGACTACGCAAAATAAAAGCTATCAAATTGCTCCCAATGGGGTTGATATATATTTAATATAGAACCATTCAGGCATAAGAAGCGGCGAAGCCGTTTAAGATAGATGATAGCGGAGGAAGCTAACCCATTCTACCGCAAATAAAAACAGGACAGAGAATAAAAATTCTCTGTCCTGTTTTTATTATTGGGGAGAGATATGGGATTCGAACCCACGGCCTTCAGGGCCACAACCTGACGCGCTAACCAACTGCGCTAATCCCTCCGTATGGCGTGCCTTAAGGGATTCGAACCCCCGACCTACTGCTTAGAAGGCAGTTGCTCTATCCGGCTGAGCTAAAGGCACTTA
>JAZOLQ010000118.1:0-15800 GCA_045653185.1 Eubacteriales bacterium | reverse complement strand
TGTCTCGGGCGGGTAGAGTCCGACTCTCTCGTATCAGTGATAGAAAGAGAGGTCTCGCAGTGGGTACAGTAAGGAGTTACACGGTAATCGCGGTAGATAAGACCCTTATCGTGACAGGTCTTGAACGCCCACATAACACTTTCCATAAAGCTTGTGTTCATAGTCTTGTATGCGCCGTCGTAATCTACCCAACGAGCCATCTGCTCAACGTACTCTCTCCAAGCGTCGTTGTTGTTAGAAACGACCTCAAAGCACTTTTCGTTGAACTTGTCTATTCCAAGCTCCTTCTCTATCTGGTTCTTGTCGTTGATACCGAGCAGGGTCTCTACCTGATTTTCTATCGGCAGACCGTGGCAGTCCCAGCCCCATACTCTGGGCACTCTGTAACCGCGCATTGTCCAGTATCTTGCTATCATATCCTTTATGAAGGAAACGAGCACAGTGCCGTGGTGAGGCTTTCCTGTGGGGAAAGGCGGTCCGTCATAGAATACTATTTCGTCTCCCTGTTTATCTTCGACTGATTTCTCAAAGACCTTATTTTCCATCCAGAAACCAAGTGTTGCGGGTTGTATCTCTGAAAAATCGGGCTTTGGTGATAATTCCTCGTACTTCATTTCATACCTTCCTTAACAAAATATTTTGAATATCGCGCCCGACAAAGCATATCGAGACGCAAAAATTTTCATTTTTCAGCACAAAGCATAATTAAACATCTTATTATAACACACATATTTTCCAAAGTCAAGAAAAATTATGCTCAAAAAACATCTTTTGTAAGATAAATATTACTTAAAATTAAACAGAGCAAGAATAAAGGCACGCCTTCACTCTTGCTCTTTGTTTATTCGGATATTTTTAAATCAGTTAGTGTAATTATCAAAGTATCCCTGAACGAGAACAACGGGTGTTCCCTTGTCTCCCGAACCGCTCGTAAGGTCGCAAAGCGAACCGATAAGGTCTGTGAGCTGTCTGGGAGTTGTTCCCTGAGATGCCATGTTTCCGACAAGATTTCCCTGTTTAGCGCGGATACTTGCCGAGATAGCTTCCTTGAGAGCCTCGCCCGAAAGGTCCTTGAAATCGTTATCAGCGAGATACTTGAGCTTGAGCTCGCTGGGAGTTCCGATAAGTCCGTCTGTGTATGCGGGAGAAACGACCGGGTCTGCAAGCTCCCATATCTTACCCTTGGGGTCTTTGAATGCTCCGTCGCCGTAAACCATTACCTCAACGTGCTTTCCTGTAGCCTTGAGAATTCTTGCCTGAATATCAAGCACAAGCTCCTTACAGTCTCTGGGGAAAAGCTTTACCATGTCCTCGGTAGACTTGTTAGAGCCGAGAAGACCGTAGTTTTCGTTGTATCCGCTTCCGTCTATGCTTGACGTCATTATATCGTCAAGACCGCAAACTACCTTTGCTCCGCCGGCGAGAAGTATTCTCTTTGTGCGTGCGCGGGTGTGGATATCACAGTTAAGTATATGGTCTGCGTAATCAAGAATGGTCTTTGCCTGATTTGCGAAAATTATTTCAACCTCTGCTCCGCAAGAGCGAACGAGGTCACCGTAATACTGAACGTAGTCAACGCCTGTAAACTCGTGGCGGTTCTCACCGAAGAGCTCACGGTATTTTTCAAGCGAGAGAACGTCTGAATAAGGGTTTATACCTGCTTCATCTATTTTATCAAGGCTTACAAGCTCGTTTCCAACCTCATCGGAGGGATAGCTGAGCATAAGAACGACCTTCTTACAGCCCATTGCGATTCCTCTCAGACAGATAGCAAAACGGTTTCTTGAGAGTATGGGGAAAATTACTCCCACGGTCTCACCGCCAAGTTTTTTGCGCACGTCTGCGGCTATCGCTTCAACCGACACATAGTTTCCCTGAGCGCGGGCAACGACCGACTCGGTGATAGATATAACGTCTCTGTCGCGAAGCTCGAATCCCTCGGATTCTGCCGCTTCGAGAACGCTGCGGGTCACCATTTCGCCAAGGTCATCTCCTTCACGGAATATGGGGCAACGAATTCCTCGTGATATCGTTCCAACTTTTCTTGTGTTCTGTTCCATGATTTTCATCTCCTAAAAAAAGATTATCAACAACTAAAAATTATATCACCAAAATCTTTTTCTGTCAATAAGTTTTGAAAAATTAACTTTCTTTAATTCTATATTTTTTCTAAAATATCGGCAATACGCGCAGAAGCCCTTCCGTCGCCGTATATATTTTTTGGCTTTGCCATACTGCAATAGACCTTTTTCTTGTCAAGCAAGATCTTCATATTAGAGTAAACGCTCTCATAAGCGCATCCCACGAGCCTCGGGTTTCCCAAACTGCCCGCCTCTCCTCTCTCTGTCCTCTCCCTTACTACAAGCGTGGGGATACCGAGATAGGAAGCCTCCTCCTGAATACCGCCCGAGTCGGTGACTATCATATAGCTTCGCGCCATGATATTGTGAAAAGCAACGACGTCGACAGGCTCGATGAGCCGTATCCGCTCACACCCCGAAAAGACCTCGTCGGCTATCTCGCGCACCTTGGGATTTGGATGCACGGGATATATGGCTCTGATGTCGCTATACTCTTCGAGAATAGAGCGAAATGCTTTGAAAATATCCCTCATGGTGTCACCGATGTTTTCTCGTCGGTGAGATGTAAGAAGTATGAGCTTACTTCCCTTCGCCCATTCGAGCGCGCTGTGGGAAAAGTCTTTTTTCAGCGTATAGGAAAAGCTGTCTATGACGGTGTTTCCCGTGACGTATGCCCCGCTCTTTCCCTCGCGTTCAAGATTTGCGCGCGCTCTTTCGGTGGGCGCAAAATCATAGCTTGAGACGAGCGAGATAGCTTTGCGGTTGAATTCCTCGGGAAAAGGAGAAAAAATATCGTTCGTCCTCAGCCCCGCCTCGACGTGTCCGACAGGTATTCCGAAATAGAACGCCGACACAGCCCCCACAAAAGCCGTGGTAGTGTCTCCGTGAACGAGCACCACGTCGGGTCTCAGCTCATCAAGCACCCCTCTTATTTTAGAAAATATTTCAGAGGTAACGTCAAAAAGCGTCTGCCCCTCGCGCATTACAGATAGGTCGTAATCGGGGGCGACACCGAATATCCGAGTCACAGCGTCAAGCATCTCTCGGTGCTGTCCGCTGACACACAGAAAGACCTCAACTCCGTCCCTTTTTTTGAGTTCATTTACAAGCGGACACATCTTTATCGCCTCGGGACGTGTCCCGATAACTATCAATATCCTTCTCATATCATTCTCCAAACGTATTTGCTATTATAAGTATTTCATACTTTGGGGAAAAAATACAAGTGATACAAAAAAGTGAGCCGAAAAACAGCTCACCTTTTGTATGTCATTTTTTTATGCGCTTTATTATTTGTGAAGCGTCAATCCCTGCCGCTTCGTATATTCCGCCGTCAGAAAGATTTTCTACAAAGCTGTCGTCAATCGCCAAGATATCAGTTGTCTTGTTTTTCATTATCGGCATATCGCGCATGGTGTCGGAAAGTATCATTCCCGCACCGCCGTTCCTTATCTCTTCCTCAAGGAATATGACCTTACATTCTCCGCTCGGGAGCATATCTGCGATAAGCGACGCTGTGTCCTTGTACGGCTTTAATTTTTCAAGCAGTATAATGCCTGTCTCATACCCCTCTGCGCGAAGGATATCACATGCCCGAAGAGCCTCCGTAACTATTCTTCCGTGGGTAACTATCACGGCGCAAGGCGTATCTCCTGCGTCAAAATTTGCCACAGCGCCAAGAGGTTTCGCATCTCCGCTCGAATAAAACTCAGATACGACTCTTTCGCTCTCTGTTCCGTTCGGATAGCGTATCGCACAGGGCGTTGAAAGCTCATTCGCCTCTCGGAGCGCTCTCTTGAGCGCAGAGCTTGTTATTGGAGTAAATATAGTGATATTCGGTATCTGCGAGAGAAAAGCAACGTCAAATATTCCGTGATGTGTCGCGCCGTCAGATGAATTCAAGCCCGCGCGGTCAACAAGAAGCTTTATCGGCAGCTTCTGGAGCGCCGCGTCGTGAATAACGTTGTCGTATGCTCTCTGGAGAAATGATGAATATACCGCAAAATAAGGCTTCATGCGGTTTGCGGCAAGTCCCGCGGCAAATGTGACCGCATGCTCTTCTGCGATACCCACGTCAAAAAATCTGCTTGGATGCTTTGCCCTGAAGCTCTCAAGTCCTGTTCCGTCGCACATAGCCGCAGTGATAGCGCAAATGCTCTCGTCACTCTCTGCCATAGCGGCAAGCTCCTCGCCCATAATATGCGAGAAATTCGGCTTATCCGGCGCAACTTTTGCGGCTGGGGACAATCCATGATATTTATCGGGCGCGCTTTCGGCGGGAGTATATCCCTTTCCCTTGAGCGTCTTTACGTGAACGACAACGCTCTCGTCAAGCTTGCACGCCTCACGGAGAAGATTTTCAACCTCGGAGTAGTTGTTTCCGTCAACGGGTCCAAGATAGGTAAGCCCCATGCTTTCAAAGTAATTTGAGCCGTAAAGCGCATTTTTGAGCGTTTTTTTCACGCCTCTGACAAAGCGGAAAAGCTTATTTCCGACAAAAGGAATATGCTTCAAAAAAGCGCCTGTCGCCTTTTTTGTCTTAAAATATCCCGAGGAGTTTCTTATTCTCGAAAGATGCTTTGCAAATCTTCCTATGTTCTTGGATATAGACATCTCGTTTTCATTCATAACGATTATAAGTCTTATATCCTTTCGGCAGTTGTTGAGCGCCTCGTGTATCATTCCGCCCGTATACGCTCCGTCGCCGACGACGGCTACTGTGTATGCGTCCGAGCCGTGAAGCTTATCGGATATAGCGAAGCCGAGCGCGGCAGACAAAGAGGTTGAGCTGTGCCCCGCCCCGAAGCAGTCGTGCTCGCTCTCGCTTCTCTTTGTAAATCCGCTTATTCCGCCTGCGGTACGCAGAGTGTGCATTTTATCGGCTCTGCCGGTGAGCATCTTATGGACGTAGCTCTGATGTCCGACGTCAAAGATTATATGGTCGCGGGGAGAGGAAAAAACACGGTGTATTGCCAGTGTAAGCTCGACAATGCCGAGGTTTGAGGCGAGATGTCCGCCGTTTTTTGTGACAGTTTCAACAAGCTCGGCGCGTATCTCCTCTGCAAGAGGAATCACAGCCTCTTGCGGCAAACACTTCAAGTCCTCGGGCGAATTTATTCTATTTAAGTACCTGTAATTTTTATTATTCATATCGGATAAAAAGCTCTCCGTAATTATTCTGGTTTTCTCAATTATATCACAAATCGCTTTACTTATCAATACAGAAACTATATTTTAATATTTGTATCTTGTGGGGGTTATGTTACTTTCTGTATTTCAGAAAGTAAAAAAAGAGGCAGATAGATTGTGTTGGGAGATTTATGCGAGAAGAAATCCGCCACTTGCAGTAGTTGCCCCACCGCCACAGATGTGGCAATCACTTAAAAATTGCCTTCCCCAGTGGGGGAAGGTGGCAGCCGTAGGCTGACGGATGAGGTGTCCTTATCGCAAAGGTAACTCCTCATCCACCACTACCGTGGTCCCCCTTCTCCCGCAGGAGAAGGCTTCTTGATTCCTCGCTTCACTCGGACAAATAAACTGAGCAAAGCTAAAGCTTTTTAGAACCACACTGCTGGTGGTTTTCATGATACAAAAAAAGAGTATCGCTGTTTCGCGATACTCTTTGGAGCTGGTGATGTGACTCGAACACACGACCTCCTGATTACGAATCAGCTGCACTACCGACTGTGCTACACCAGCGACGATGTATCCTTTTTGGATACAACGGTACTATTATAATTGAAAAAGGCTCTTTTGTCAAGAGCTTTTTTCAATTTTTTCGATGATGTATTTTTCAAATCCATCCGAGTAGTGAATACCGCCGTCTGCGGTAAGCCACATTACAGAAACGCCCTCGAAGGCGCTGATAATTCTCTTTCCGTCCTCGATATCCATACAAAAAAGCGCGGTAGAGAGCGCGTCCGCCTCGGCTGAGTTTTTTGATACCACCGATACCGAAATATATCTTTCTGACGGCATAAGCGTTTCGGGGTCTATTATGTGGTGATAGTCTTTTCCGCCCACGGTATAGTAGCGCTGATAGCTTCCGCTTGTGACAAGCGCTTCTCCACGAAGACCGAGGATGGCGAGATATGGCTCTCCTTCGTCGCTCGGATTTTCAATTCCCGTTTGCCAAACCAAGCCGTCTCCCTTTGAACCGACAGTACGTACGTTTCCGCCCACGTTTATAACGTAGCCCTCTATTTTTTCTGCCTCAAGGCGCTCGGCGATTTTCTCCACGGCGTAGCCCTTAGCGACAGCTCCCACGTCAAGCAGCATATCAGGGTCGGCAAGAAGGACAGAAGAGCCCTCGGCGTCAATTATCACGTCTCCTATATCGGAAGCCTTTGCCGACTTCTGCAAAAGGTCAAGCGGCGGCAGCTCCGCGCTTGCGGGGTCGTTCTCGCCCGCCGTGCGATAGTCGTGCCAGACAGAGAGCAAGCCTCCCATAGCAATATTCACACAGCCGTCGGTCTTATAATACATCTCCTTGGCGTATAAAAGCAGGTCTATGATGCGTCGGTCTACCTTGGTCTCTGCGTGAACGCCGTCATAGAGAGAATTTACAGTGTAAAGATTATTCAGTCCGTCATAGGCGTTGTATATGTCAAAAAGCTTGTGATATTCTTCAAGCTCCGCCATTATGCTGTCACTTACCTTGTCAAAGTCCTTTTTGTTTTTTTCGTATCCTACGACGGTGGTCACAGTGTCAAAATAGTCGAAGGAGCTGGATGTGTATTTATCTTTCTTTGCGCAGGAAGAAAGCGCAAGGATCTCTAAAATAAGTATTATAAGCAAAAAAACAGCTAAACTTCTCTTCATAGCTCCTCCTTTATAATAAGTAAGTCAGTCTGACCGAAAAATCGGTCAGACCAACAGATAAAAAGATTATTTTTTTATTTCAAGGGTAGAAATTCCCTTATCGTTAAATGTGAATTTAACAGTTTCCGATACCTCGCCCGAGGCTGTTTCTTTTTTGTCGCTCTGCGAGAGCGCTGCGGCGCGGATAGCCATGTCAAGCTGGGTATATCCCTCCGCGTCTTTTGCCGCATCCTTGCCGCTGAGCGTTGTTTTGACAGAGATAGAAAGGTCGTCCTGAGCAGAGGCGGTAGCCTCCTTAGCCGATTCTATCGCATTTTTGAGCGCATAAACGAATTCGCTTACCTGTATGGTGCAGCCCGCGCTTATGACGTCGGTGTTCCCTTTTCCGTTCTCGGCAACAAGCGATGATATGTCGTCTATCGTCTTTCCAACGGCAACTCCGCAAAAGGCGTCCGCCTGCTCAAACCACTCACGAGCAGCGCCCGCAAGCTTTTTCATGCCGTAGTCTGCGCCCATCTCGTATTTTGTCTTAAACTCGTCTGAAGGAATAAATTTGCCCTGAGAGGTGTACTCAACGATATTTTCTGCGCAATCGAGCTTACACTTGACTATCTTTCCGTTCTCGTCAAGCAAAACTGCCGCGATCGTGGTGGCGGCTTGTCCCTTGCCGGTAAGCTCGCCGTCGGCATCGGTAGCCTTCTCAAGAGAGGTGTGGATGCCCACGCCAAGCTTCATCATCGTTTCGTTTTCGTTCATTTTCTTCTTACAGGATGTAAGAGCGAGGGATGCAAGAAGCATACAGATAACAAGAACAGAGCTTAGTAATTTTTTCATAAAAATCTCCATTTTCTTTTTTAGACAGCTCGGCAGAAATTTTGCGATAAATTCTTCAGCTATCGTTATCAGTATGCCCAAAATGAGCGACTATTATTAAAAATTTATTTTTTCAAGGCGTTTTAGCGAAAAAGCTCCCGCAACGCCCACAAGGACTCCCGATACCGTGCCCGTGATGACAAGTATCGGCATATAGTACCATATCTGCGGCGTTGAAAAGATAAATGCCGCAACAAGTATCTGCGCGGCGTTGTGAATAACACCGCCGACGGCACTTACGCCTATCTCGGAAAAACGCCCCGTTTGCTTTAAAAGAAGCATAACGAGAAAGCTCGAAAGCGCCCCCGAAAAGCTATACAAAAAGCTCATAAAGCTTCCGAAAAGCAATGAAGCAACAATAAGCCTTATTGCCGAGACAGCCGCGGCGTCCCTCGCCCCGAACTTATAAAGCACGAATATTACAGCTATGTTGGCAAGTCCCATCTTTATTCCGGGGACTGCGGCGCTTATCGGCGGAAGCAGCAGCTCAAGGTATGAAAGAGCCAGAGCGAAAGCCGCCATAACGCCAAGGAAGGCAATTCTTTTAGTTCTCATAAAGCCCCCTAATCTATCGAAATGACTACTCGGTTCGGAACACATATTATCGTCTCGCCTTCGTTTGATATCGCCCTTACGCGAACGCAGTCGTGGTTCGGGCAATCGGCATCGCTGACGTATGCTTTTCCGTTCGATATAACGAGAATATTTCGTTTATCTCCCCTCTCGCCCGAGGCTATCTCGACGGTAGTATCCTCCGATAGCGAGTATTGACCGAAAAACTTGCCGTCAACACTCACCGTAAGACTTTTTCCGTCCTCTCTGAGAAAGAAAATCATAAGAACGCCAAAAAGAGCCGCCGCCAAAATGATAGATAAGAGCAAAATATCGTTTCTGTATCTGCTTCTGCCCTCTTTTTCGGGCAGAAGCGTTTTATTTTTCTCTTTACTCATCTTATTTTGAAAGGTCTGCGGGGTGTATGCACTTTGTAGGACATACAGAGACGCATATTCCGCAGCCCGAGCATTTTGAATAATCTATTCTCGCGAGATTGTCGATAACAGTGATTGCGTTCTCGGGACAGCTCTTCTCGCACTTTTTGCATGCGATACAAGCATTTTTGCACACCTTTCTCGCCTCAGCGCCCTTGTCCTTGTTGTTGCACATTACAACGGTTGCGGCGTCCCTTGGGATAAGCGAGATTATATTCTTGGGACATACCGACACGCAAAGTCCGCACGCGATACAGAGTCTTGGGTCAACGTGAGCTATTCCGTCTCTTATACATATGGCGTTTGTGGGACAGGACATAGCGCAGTCTCCATAGCCTATACAGCCGTAAAGGCAGGCGTCAGGACCTCCGTAGACCATAGATGCCGCGCGACAGCTCTTAACGCCGTCATAGACCGCCTTTTTTGAGGTGGCGTCACAGTTTCCGTTACAGTGAACGAAGGCGACCTTGGGCTCTGCTGTCTCGGTCTCTACTCCGAGTATATCTCCAAGAGATGCCGCCACGTCAGCTCCGCCAGGGACACAGAGATTTGGCTTTGCCCCGCTCTCTGCCATCGCCGCGGCGTAGTCGTCACAGCCCTTGTATCCGCAAGCGCCGCAATTTATTCCCGGCAAAGCTTCGCGAAGCTTTGCCGCGGTCTCGTTTTCAGGAACGTAAAAGAAGTGCGACGCGAGCGCCAAAAGCACTCCCGCAAGAAGTCCGACCCCTCCCACAACACCGAGGGCTATCAATACGTCAATGATCATATTGTTATCCTCCTCTTACGCAAACAGATTGTCAACAATTCCCGCAAATCCGAGGAATGCCAAGGAAATGAAGGAAGCGGCGATAAGCGTTGCTCCAAGTCCGCGGAAGGAATCGGGAATGGCGCTTTCGTCAATTCGGGAGCGAAGCCCCGAGAAGAGCACCATCGCGAGAAGAAATCCAAGTCCGCATCCGAGCGAGCTTACCATAGACTCGATAAAGCCGTATCCATCGGTGATATTGTTTATCGTAACACCGAGAACGGCGCAGTTCGTGGTGATGAGAGGAAGATATACGCCCAGCCCCTTATGGAGTGTGGGAATAAACTTCTTGAGAGCTATCTCGATAAGCTGAACGAGGGCGGCAATGACGAGAATGAAGATTATCGTCTGCATATATCCAAGTCCGACCCTGTCAAGTATAAGTCTCTGTATCGGCCATGTGACCGCGGTTGCGACGAGCATAACGAGCGTTACCGCAATTCCCATTCCGACTGCTTGATTTAGCTTCTTAGAAACGCCCAAAAACGGACATATTCCAAGAAATCTGTTAAGCACGTAGTTGTTTATAAGCACAGAGGACATCAGTATGATAACAAGAGTTTTAAGCATTGTTTTCGTCCTCCAATCTCGCTACGCTTTCGGCGCAAGCGCCTGTTTTACAAACACCCGCCGAGGGACAGCCCTCGCAGGAGAAGCTCTTTTTCTTAGGTCCTTTTCCTTTGGTTATCTTGTATACCGCGGCTATCATTATGCCGTAGACAAGCATTCCGCCGGGAGCTTTTATAAAGAATTCTATCTTGTGTGTCGAGAGTATTGGCAGAGCCAGACCTGCAAAGCTTCCGTTGCCGAGCACCTCTCTCACGGTAGCTATCGCAAGGAGAGCGAGCGTAAATCCGATACCCATGCCGATGCCGTCAAGAGCCGACTTTCCAACCGAGCTCTTTCCCGCAAACATTTCGGCTCTTCCCAGTATTATGCAGTTTACGGTGATGAGCGCCAGATAGACGCCGAGAAGCTCATACATCTCTGGCATAAAGGCGTGCATGAACATCTGCACCACCGTGACAAATCCCGCTATGATAACTATATAGCAAGGTATTCTGACTGTGTTTGGGATAAATTTTCGCAGAAGCGAGATAACGATATTTGAGCATATAAGCACCGCCGCGGCGGCAAGTCCCATGCCGAGAGCGCCTATGACGCTCGTTGTTGTCGCGAGTGTGGGACAAGTTCCGAGAATGAGGATAAATACGGGGTTTTCCGCAATTATTCCTCGAAGGAGAACAGAAATATTGCTGTTGCTTTCAGTACTGTTTTTCATTATTTCATTCTCCTTTCAATATTTTAAGCGCGTCAAACGCACTCTTTACCGCATTCTTATATGCGTTCGTTGTTGTGGTAGCTCCCGAGATGGCATCGATATCACCGTAATTCGTCTCGTCCTTGCCGTTGAACTGAGAATAGAAGCTGTATTCGGCGCAAGCCGCTCCGTACCCCTCGCTCTCGGCCTGAGAAACGGTCTCGCAGGCGATTATCTTTCCCGCGGGAGTCATAGAAAGAGCGATAACTATATACTCGCCCGATGCGTGATACTGTCCTTGAATACCGTATCCCGCGCCGCGAAGCTCAAAGACGTAATTTCCGCTCTCTGTCTTAGATACCTTACTTACCGCGCTCGGAAGCTCGTATCCGTTTATATCAAGAACGGTCAGCTTTGACTCCGCAAGCTTTCTTGCGGAGGTCTCAAGCGAGATCTTTGTTTCCTCGGAAATATCCGCGGATATGACCTTTCCGTTTGCGTCAAGTCCGTAGAAATTTTCTCCCGAAACGTAAACGTATCCGCTTCCGTTGTCAGCCTTGTATACAGCGTCAATGCCGTCAAGCACCTCAGTGATAAAGACCGACGAAAATTTTCTTGCAGCCGAGGGCAGCGCAGATGCGAGATTGTCAGCAAGCTTCTCTTCCTCGGTCCTTATATCTACCGAGCCGCCATTCAGAATCGTAAAGGCGTTGAGAGCGTCCATTATTGCCGAGCGATAGCCCGACGTCGTTTTGGTAGCTCCCGCTATAATATCAACCGACTCTATCTCGTCCAGGCTCTTTCCCTTGAAATTGTCTCCGTATATCTGCTCGTATCCAAGCGTTTCTCCGCTTGAGAGACAGAGCGCGCCGCTGACGCGTCCGTCAGCGGTAATACCGCACATAATTATCATATCGGGCGAATATCCCGAGGCTCTGAGCTTGAATACATATCCACCGTTCTTCTCACGGTATACCTCTTCAACGGTTGACGGAAGAGTGTATTTGGTGATATCTAGATTTTCAAATTCCTCGCCGTCAGGAAGCACCTCGAGAAGCGCGGCATTTGCCGCCGCATCCTCGTTCTTCTTTATTGTCGGCGCTGTGATAAGATTGGTCACCGCAAGCAAAAGAGAGACCGCAAGACAGATAGAGATAAGCGAAAAAATGCTCTTTATATACTTTTTCATACTCTCTTACCTCCAAACAGACGTCTTGAGGTGAAGGATTCGATATAAGGCACGAGAATGTTCATAAGAAGTATAGCGAAGGAAACTCCCTCGGGATATACTCCCCATATACGTATCACGACCGTGATAAAGGCGCATCCGATACCGAATACTATCTTTCCCCAAGGTGTGGAGGGAGAGGTCACGTAATCGGTAGCCATGTATATAGCGCCGATGATAAGTCCGCCCGAAAGGACAGAAGCGAGAGCGCTTATAGGGTCAAATCCTCCAAAGAGGAAGCTGAAAAGATACGTTCCGACCATAAAGGACACCGGAACGTGCCATGTTATAGTTTTGCGCACAATGAGGTAAGCTCCGCCCAAAAGAAGCGCCAGCGCGCAGGTCTCGCCTATCGCGCCACCGTGACGTCCGAGCAAAAGGTCTATAAGAGAGGGCGTATTTCCCTCGCTTATCAGTACAAGAGGCGTTGCTCCCGATATCGCGTCGGGCATATTTTTAGGATACGCGGGCGCGGCTATCGCGCCGAAGGAAACTATCATAAAAACACGCGCCGTTATCGCGGGGTTAACAAGATTTTTGCCGAGTCCGCCAAAGATACATTTTACGATAACGATAGCAAAAACGCTTCCTATAACCGCCTGCCAAAGAGGGACGTTTTCGGGAAGATTGAGAGCGAGAAGAAGTCCCGTAACGACAGCGCTGAGGTCTGAGACGGTCTGCCCCTTCTTCACTATGATATTGAATAACGCTTCCGAAAGGACGCAGGATAGAACGCACGCCGCTATCACCGCAAGAGAGCGAGCGCCGAATATCAGAGTGCCCGCAAGCGCCGCGGGAATAAGAGCTATGATGACGTCAAGCATTATTCTTTGAGTGGAATGTCCGCTGTGGATATGCGGAGAGACCGAGATATGAAGATCCTTCGTCATTTCTTGCTTTCCTCCTTTGACTTAGCCTCTCTGAGCGCCGCCTTTGTGAGCTTGTTTATCTGTACGAGCGGGCGCACCGCGGGACAAACAAAGCTGCAGCAGCCGCATTCCATGCAGAGATTAACACCGATTCTCTCGGCAGACTCAAGGTCTCCCTTTTCGTAAGCGCGCGCTATCTCCGCGGGGTTTATTCCAAACGGACAGGTGTTCACGCACGAGCCGCATCTTATACAAGCCGTCTGCTTCGGTGGCTTGGATTCTTCCTCTGTGAGAGCCAATACGGCGTTAGTGTTCTTCAATACGGGGGCTGTTGTGTCGGGAACGGAAATTCCCATCATAGGACCTCCGTATAATATCTTCTCGGGGGTTTTTACAAGCCCTCCGCAAAAATCAAAGAGCTCGGATATCGGCGTTCCTATCGGGGCGATGACGTTTTTAGGCTCTTTTACAGCTTTGCCGTCAACAGTAACGCACTTTGAGACGAGCGGCATTCCCGTCTTTATATAATTTCCTATCGCGGCAAGTGTCGTGCAGTTGCAAACGATACAGCCAACATCGGCGGGAAGCTTTCCAAGCGGCAGTACCTTGCCTGTCGTGTGATATATAAGCACCTTTTCTCCGCCCTGAGGATATACACTTGGAAGCACCTTCACTTCCATATTGTCAATCCTCTGCGCAAGACGCCTCATCGACTCGATAGCCGCCTTTTTGTTGTTCTCTATACCGATAATGACCTTCTTAAGACCGTAAAACTTTACGACAGCCTTTATGGCGGTCTCCATATCCTCACTCTTGTTTATCATGGTGTAAGAGTCGCTTGTGATATAGGGCTCGCACTCAGCTCCGTTGATTATAAGCTCGTCTATCTTTTCGGGCTCGACGTTGAATTTTACGTACGTGGGAAATCCCGCGCCGCCAAGACCGACAACTCCGCTCGCCTTGACAGCCTCAACGAAGTCCTCTTTTGAGTTTATCTCGGGGGGAGCTATATTCTCATCGGGAGTCATTTCTCCGTCAGACTCTATGACTATGGTGCAAAGCTTGCTTCCGCCCGAGGAAAGCATATCTCCTACCTTAGTCACCTTTCCCGAAACGCTTGAATAGACCCTTGACGAGATAAATCCGTCCTGCTCGGCAACAAGCGTGCCGACCTTGACCTCGTCTCCGACCTTGACTACGGGCGTCGCTGCCCTACCGATGTGCATAGACATAGGTAAAACGATATTTTTTGGGCACGGCAATCTTACAGCCTCTGCCGTGTGCTTTCTGTGCGGTAAACGGACACCGCGAAGATAAAACGCCATTTATGTTCCGCCTTTCTTTATCTAAATCTGAACCTATTATATTTTAATGTATATCTCTTTTATTATACAACGTTTTCCGCCTAAAGTCAATCCCATTTCGCCCTATAATGGATATTTTGAGTAATTATCTGTTTACAAATTCATAAATCCGATGTATAATAGGTCTTAATCTTCATTTCAGGAGAAAATAATGAAAAATAAGACTAAAAGAACAGTTAAATATGCCTTTATAAAATCGCTTCCGGTTATGGCGGGATATCTGCTTATCGGTATCGGTTTTGGCATACTTATGCACTCGAAGGGACTCGGTATCTTATGGACTGCCGCTATGAGCGTCTTCGTTTTTGCGGGCTCTATGCAATACGTGGCGGTAGACCTTATAAGCGGCGGAGCTTCTCTTATCTCCACAGCTATTATGACACTCGCCGTAAACGCAAGACACATCGTCTATGGGATATCTATGATAGGAAAATATAAGGATACGGGAAAGTACAAGCCCTATCTTATTTTTGCGCTCACCGACGAGACTTATTCGATAGCCTGCGATACAGAAATACCCGAGGATGTCGACAAAAACAAATTTTATTTTTTTCTCTCGCTATTTAATCAGTTCTATTGGGTAGTCGGCTCGCTTCTCGGCTCGGCTGTCGGCAATATCCTTCCCTTTTCCACCGCCGGTATAGATTTTTCAATGACAGCGCTCTTTGTCGTTGTCTTTATAAATCAATGGAAAGCCTCGAAAAAGCATTTCAGCTCATATCTCGGGGTGCTCACCTCGGTCGCCTGCCTCTTTATATTCGGCGCTGACAGCTTTATTATTCCCGCTATGATAGTCATTGTAAGCGCCCTTTGTCTCTATAAGCTTCTTGAAAAGAAGGAGGCAAGGTATGAACAATAATCTCTACATACTGCTTACTATCGCCGTAATGTCGCTCCTTACCGCGCTTCTTCGCTTTGCTCCGTTTCTCATATTTGGCGGAAAAAGAGACGTGCCGAAGATGATAGAGTACCTCTCAAATGTCCTTCCCGCCGCAATAATGGGAATGCTTATAGTATACTGCCTCAGAAACGTGGATATTATGAGCGGCTCGCACGGACTTCCCGAGCTTTTTGCAATCGCGGTGGTCGTGATACTTCACCTTTGGAAGAAGAATACTATCCTCAGTATCGCCTCGGGCACGGCAGTATATATGATACTTATACAAACGGTGTTTGCTTGAGAAAAGGTCTTGCAGCGTGGAAACAGTAGCAAGACCTTTGTGTATAAGAAATATATGATAAATTATTTGATTTGCTCTTGACATGGAAGTTTTTTTGTGGTATCATATCCAAGTGAGAAAATGCGGGTATCTTTGTGCTTCGCACAAGTAAAGAACGCAAAGCGTTCTTTAGGCATCGCCATACCACGCTCATTTCATTCGCGGGTATGGCGGAATTGGCAGACGCGCTAGATTCAGGTAACGACACCTTGGTGAAAGGTTATCTTGATTTAGTTGCCCCGTCCTCGAAGAGCTGCTTCGTGTAAAAATTAACAGCAAAAACTCAATA
>JAZOLQ010000117.1:0-11430 GCA_045653185.1 Eubacteriales bacterium | reverse complement strand
GCTGATCGGCATGATTTGTATTGTGGTTAGAGTAGTTGTTGTAAGACTGGGTCCAGTCGGTGGAATTGAAGATCCAACCGCCAAAACCTACAGAGTTGTTCTTAGCGTTGTAGTTAGCCTGAGTGCCATCGCCAAGAGTCTGATTTGCCTTTACCTTGTACATCATGGTGTACGAGTTGTCAGCAGTAGCGGGAAGACCTGTGATAATGCCACCCCAGAATCCGGGTTTCTGCGTGTTGTTCTGTACGGTTCCTGTGCCGGGTATACCTTCAATGGTAACACAGAAATCATCTTCGGAGTCAACGATAGCGTTGTAACCACCCACAGCAGCGTTATTGAAAGCGGGCGTGAAAGCTCCGTCTTCTCCGCTGAAGTCTACTGTGTAGAGAAGCTCTCCGTTTGCGGCTGTAGCATAATCCACAACAGCCGATTCTTCAGCTGAAAGAGGGATGATCGCTGCAAAAAGCAATGAAGCGACCAAAATAGCGATTAATAATTTTTTCATAAGAATTCATCCTTTCTTGTTTTTTTGTTCGCTAAGGTGATTATATCACTCTTTTTTTATTTTGTCAATATTAATTTAGAAAAAAGTTACATCATTTTTTTTAAAAAAGCGCAAACGATTTGTTGAAATTGATGAAGGTCTTGACACAAAGCGCAAGAGAGTGATATACTAAATGAAATGTATGAAATGCTTACGAAAGGATATAAAATATGAAATTACAGTAGGTGGCTACCTGCCTTTTCGCGCTTGAACAGCTTATGGGAGAGGTGATAGACGAGCTGGGGTGCAAAAGGACCCAAACGATAGACGGCAGAGTTTATTTTGAGGGCGATGAAAATTCGCTTGCCGACGCAAATATAAGGCTTCGCTTTGCCGAAAGAGTATTTATTAATATGGGAAGCTTTCAGGCAGAGAGCTTTGAGGAGCTTTTTGAAGGGACGAAGGCTTTGCCGTGGGAGATGTTTGTGGGCAAAAACGACGCCTTCCCCGTGAAGGGACATGCTATAAAAAGTAAGCTTTTCTCGCTGCCCGACTGTCAGAGCATAGTTAAAAAGGCTATCGTATCAAGGCTTTCCGATAAATACCGAATAAAATGGTTCTCTGAGGAGGGGACGAAATATCAGGTTGAATTTTTCATCCTCAAGGACCAAGCGACGCTTATGATAGACACGAGCGGAGTTCCGCTTCACAAGCGAGGCTACCGCCCCGACGCAGGCGCAGCGCCCTTGCGCGAGACACTTGCGGCGGCAGTTGCGGCTACAACAAGGCCGAGAGAGGACTTGCTTTTGTGGGACCCATTTTGCGGCTCGGGCACGATACTTATCGAGGCGGCTATGATGATGCGAAACATAGCGCCGGGTCTTAAAAGAAGCTTTGCCGCAGAGTCGTTCAGACAGATAGACGATTCGGTCTGGCGCGAGGCGAGAGAATGGGCGGCGGAGGATATAATAAGAGACTCAGCCTTTGAGGCGTGGGGCTCTGACGTTGACGACGACGTGCTGAAGATAGCAAGATATTCCGCAAAGCGCGCGGGAGTCTCGGATTCGATAAAATTCTTTCACGCCGACGCCACCGAGATAAAAAAGCCTGACAGAAGGGGAACGCTTGTCTGCAATCCCCCGTATGGCGAGAGGCTTATGACGGTGGCTGACGTCGAGAAGCTTTATCGCGCGATAGGTAAAAATTTTGCCACCTTTGAGCCGTGGCAGATATACCTTCTCACCTCGATCGAGAATTTTCAGACTCTTTACGGCCGCCGCGCCGATAAGGTCAGAAAGCTCTATAATGGCATGATACCGTGTAATCTTTATCAGTATTTCAAAAACAATAAAAAATAGTTTTTTAGCTGTTCCGTTCCGTTATCTTGGTGTAACGTAACGGAACAGCTTTTTATAGCTTAAAAAGGTTTGGAAAGGTTTTAAGGGAGAACCTTTTCTCAAAAGGTTCTCCCTTAACTATCGTTATTTATCAATATTCTGCAACTATATGCTCGGTATAAAGAGTAGAGAGCGCTTCTTCGACGAGGGCGTCGAAGTCGAGCTTCTGCTCTTGTACGAGGACCTTTTCAAGCTCGGGACGCGTCTTCGGATGTCTGGGGGTAAAGACGGTACAGCAATCCTCGTATGGAAGGATAGAGGTGTCAAAGGTGTTTATCTTGCGGGAGATCTGCACGATCTCTTCCTTATCAAGTCCGATACACGGTCTGAACACGGGGATATTTACGGCAGAGTCGGTAACGGCAAGCGCCTGCATGGTCTGCGACGCGACCTGCCCGACGCTCTCTCCTGTGATAAGCGCTCCGCAATCACGCTGACGCGCCACCCTCTCGGCAATAGCCATCATATATCTTCTGAGAAGAAGGGTAAAGTAATCCTCTTCGCAGTGTTTTACAAGCTCCTCTTGAATATGTGTGAGCGAGACTATATGCACGTTTATGTCGCCTGCGTAGACGGCAACGAGCCTTGCAAGGTCAAGCACCTTTTCCTTTGCGCGCTCGCTCGTATATGGGAAGGACTCGAAGTGGATAGCCTCAAGCTTGACGCCTCTCTTGGCTATCATATGTCCCGCAACGGGAGAGTCGATACCGCCCGAGAGCAGAAGCAGTCCGCGTCCGTTGCTTCCGACGGGCATTCCGCCCGCGCCCTTGAAAACGCCTGCCGAGACGTATGCGCCAAATTCGCGTATCTCGACCTTTACGACTACGTCAGGCGCGTGAACGTCAACCTTTATTCCTCGGCAAGCCGAAAGAACGACACCGCCGATCTCTCTTGATATTTCCATAGAGTCGAGAGGAAAGCTCTTGTCGCTTCTCTTTGCTTCGACCTTGAAGGTATTTGCGTTTCTCAAAAAATCGGGAATATAGCTTTTCACGGTCTCGGATATAGCCTCGATATTCTTTTCGCACACGGCGGCGCGTGAAAGAGTGACTATTCCAAAGACCTTGCGCGCCGCATCAAACATGCCGTCAAAGTCTGCGCCGTCATCAAGCGGCTCGATATATATCGTACTTTGCGCGCGGTATATGTCAAAATTTCCGTATGACTTTGCGCGCTTTTTCATTTCGCGGCAGAGCATGTCCTCAAAATACTTTTTGTTAGCGCCCTTGAGAACTATCTCGCCGTATTTGCACAAAATTATTTCTTTCATATGTTATTATCTTCTTCCTCGCAGGAGTCCTCGGAGACTATCTCAGCGTTTTTGTATTCTTCCTCGCTGGGCATGGTTTCGATAAGAGCGAGCGCTCTGTCGTAGTCACCCTCAAGAACGAAAATGTCTGCCCCGAACATAGAAAATCCCGCGATCACCTTCAGCACAGAGCCGCAGCCCCTGTCTTTTGTGAGATAGGGAATTTGATTTTCCTCAAGAATGCCCTCAAGGATAGCGAGATATACGTGGTCGGTCACCGACACCAAAAGCTTTACGTCGTCTCTCTTAGGAGCGTTGTCAAGTCCAAAAAATCTGTCCATAAAAAACCTCTCAAAAATCAATCGCGGTAATAGTTGGGGAAGAGCGCGTTCCATACCTTGCGGCAGGCGTAAGTATCAGCAATCGACGAGTGAGGAACTCCCTCCCACTCGATGCCAAGGCAATCCATGGCGTCGCTCAGTGACGCATGCTCAAGCTCGGGACGATGCTCGTGGATATATCTTACGTATTCGTTGGCGCAGCAACGGACCTTCTTGTGAAGTTCGTCGCGCTCCTCGGGTGTGTCATATATGTATTTTATATGGCTGAAATCGGTCGATACTCCGTAGGCTATGATGTTCTCAGCTCCCTCGAAAATTTCTTTTATTCTCGGGGTCAGCTCGGAGAGTAGTGGAGAATCAACTACCATTTCGGGAGATATGCCGTGTATCTTTTCGGTGCGATTCCACTTTTTCGTATGCTCGGGCTTTACAAGAGTATCCATAACCATATCGCCGTTTCCGTCTATTATCGTGATAGACAATATCTCGTCGTGGTCATAAAAACCCGTGAGCTCAAGGTCGAAAAAGAGGACCTTTTTTCTTTCCATATCGTAAGAGGCGCTTCTTATGCGGTCGCCCTCCTCACGTCTTATCGCCATATCCTGCTCGTAACAGTCACGGCAGAGCTTTTTCTTGTATCTTATATCTTTTCCGCATCTTACACACATAAGGGGCAAACGCTTTGCCGTCTTTTTGTCGTAGAAGAAAAGCATGGTCTTGTCAGCCTTATAGGTGTAGGCAACAGGCTCTTCGATAACTTCATAATTCATGCGCAAAAGCTTGTCCTGAGTATAGTATCCGCAAGCCGCGGCGCGTTTGATGCTCATTCTTTCGATAACAGAGCCGCTATCGAGCGTAAAAGTCTCCTTGCGGGATGTGGGGCTGTACCACATTTCAACGGGCGCTTCGGTGACACGCTCGGGATCGAAGTAATATATGATACTTCCGTTCTCAGATATCTCAAATGCCACGGGGTCGCCCGAGGGCATCAAATGAAGCTGAGAGAGGGTCTGACGGGTGAGATAATTTCTTGCATCAGCATCCTTGCGAGAAATAGCCCGAATAGTCGCACCGGAGCGAAGCGTCATTTCTTTTTCCAAAATCAACCTCCGAAAAATAAGAGAATATATTGATAGACCGCCAAAGAGGCGTATTTTTAAACACACGAATATCATTATATCATAACAAAAAGATTTTGTCAACGAGAATAAAGAATATTAATACCTTAAAATAACTGTCTGCAAGATACTAATTTAATTATTGACAATTTCAAATAATAGTGTATAATATAGGGTGGTATGATATTTTCAGCAAGGAGAGATTTTATGGAACGTAAATGTCACAGAATGAAAATTGCGGGACTTTGGAGAGAGCTTCCTCTCTGTCCTATAAGCGACAAGCTGCAGATTGGCGCATTCGTTATATTCGGAGACCCCGAGCTCACGACGGCGTGCGCGAAGGAGCTTCTTGACAGAGCTCCCGAATATGATTATTTGATCTCGGCAGAGGCGAAGGGAATTCCGCTTGTTCACGAAATGGCAAGACTTGCGGGAAATCAGAAATATTTTCTTGCGCGCAAAGCGCCTAAGCTTTATATGACGAGTGTGTTTGAATCCACGGTGCGCTCGATAACCACCGCTAAGGAGCAGACACTCTATCTTGATACGGCAGACGCTGAGATTATGAAGGGTAAGAAGATACTTATTGTTGACGACGTTATATCGACAGGAGAATCGCTCAGAGCCGTTGAAGAGCTCGTCTTGAAGGCGGGAGCTGCCGTTTGCGGAAGAATGACGATACTTGCAGAGGGAGACGCTCAAAAGAGAGAGGATCTCATCTATCTTGAAAAGCTCCCGATATTCGATAACGAGGGCAACCCGATAGGCTGATGTAAACTAATTTCGTTGATTGTTGCAAAGAAATGGAAAGGTAAAATAAAATGGCAGAATTTTTGACAGAAAAAGATAAAAGAAGCGCATATTGCGCCGAGCTTGGCGCAGAGGACCTCGGCAAGAGAGTCTGCGTTATGGGCTGGGTGCAGAAGCAGAGAGACCTCGGCTCGCTCATATTCATAGACCTCAGAGACAGAACGGGTATTGTTCAGCTTGCTTTTGACGACACCACCGACAGAAAGATATTTGACGACGCTTTCGGAATTCGCGCTGAGTATACGCTTTGCGCGAAGGGAATAGTTCGCAGAAGAGGAGAGGGCGCTGTAAATAAAAATCTTCCCACGGGAGAGATAGAGATCGCTGTTGATGAGCTCAAGATACTTTCGGCAGCGGTAACACCTCCCTTTGAGATAGTTGAAAACAGTAACGTAAACGCAGAGCTCAGACTCAAATACCGTTATCTCGATCTTCGCCGTCCGGATATGCAGAGAAATATCATCGCGCGCTCGAAGATAAGCAAGATAGCGAGAGATTATTACGCTGAGAACGGTTTTATAGATATAGAGACTCCCAATCTTTGCAAGCCTACGCCCGAAGGAGCGAGAGACTATCTCGTGCCCAGCCGTGTGCATCAGGGCAAATTTTACGCGCTTCCGCAGTCTCCCCAGCTCTATAAGCAGTTGCTTATGGTGTCGGGATACGATAGATATTTCCAGATAGCGCGTTGTTTCAGAGATGAGGACCTCAGAGCAGACCGTCAGCCCGAGTTTACACAGATAGACACCGAGATGTCCTTCGTTACCGCTGACGACGTTATGAAGATGCACGAGGGATTTATCAAGTATCTCTTTAAGGAATATTTCGGCAAGACGCTTGAGGGCGACTTTATCCGTATGCCCTACGCAGAGGCTATGGCTCGATTTGGCTCGGACAAGCCAGATATAAGATTTGGCTTTGAGCTTAACGATCTCTCCTCACTCCTTGTGAACACAGAATTCAAGGTGTTTGCGGGAGCTATCGAGAACGGCGGATCTGTAAGAGCTATCAACGTCAAGGGCGGAGCGCGCTTCTCCCGTAAGGAGATAGATTCGCTGACCGAGGTGGCAAAGACATATAAGGCTAAGGGACTTGCTTGGCTCAAATGGGCGCAGACGGGAGAGATATCCTCGTCATATGCAAAATTCCTCACCGATGCCGAAAACGATGCTATAAAGAGCGCTCTCGGCGCAGAGGCGGGAGACCTTATACTTATCGTTGCGGACAAGAACAAGGTCGTATTTGACGCGCTCGGAGCGCTTCGCTGTGAGTGCGCTAAGAGACTTGGACTTCTTGACCCGATGGACTTCAAGTTCCTCTGGGTAACAGAATTCCCGCTTCTCGAGTACAGCGAGGAGGACGAACGCTTCTACGCGATGCATCATCCCTTCACCTCGCCTATGGACGAGGACCTTCAGTATATCGACAGCGATCCCGCAAGAGTACGCGCAAAGGCATACGACATCGTGCTTAACGGCACAGAGCTTGGCGGAGGCTCTGTGAGAATACACGACCGCGACATTCAGTCAAAGATGTTCTCGGTGCTTGGAATGAGCGAGGAGGAGGCTAACGACAAGTTTGGCTATCTTATCGAGGCGTTCAAGTACGGAGTTCCGCCTCACGGAGGACTTGCGTTCGGATTTGACCGTCTTGTAACGCTTCTTCTCGGACTTGAGGATATAAGAGATGTTATCGCATTCCCGAAGGTACAGAACGCATCCGAGCTTATGACAAAGTCGCCTTCAGACCCCGATCCCAAGGGACTTGCGGAGCTTGGAATCGCAATAGTTTCTAACGACTGAAAAAATAAGAAATAATAAAAATATCGGCAGAGAGCTTGACTTCCTGCCGATATTTTTCTCGGATTAATGAAAAATAAACAAACGGGATATTTGAATAAGTATAAAAATGTTGCACATTATTAGGGTATAATTTTTAAATAACTATTGAAAAAAGAGAAGTTTTTTGATACAATATATTTTATATCTTTTGTATCTTTGTATTTGTGTTTTAAGGAACGGTATTTGTTATGTATAGGATAGTAAAAAAGGAAGTATTGAATCCAACAGTCATACTGATGAAAATAGATGCTCCGTTGGTTGCGAAAAAGGCAGAGCCCGGGCAGTTTATCATTTTGCGAGTTGACGACGAGGGAGAGCGTATACCGCTGACCGTTGCCGATTACGACAGAGAAAACGGCACGGTCACTATAATATTCCAAAAGGTTGGGGCTACGACAGAAAAGCTCGCTCATTTGAATGAGGGAGAATATATATGCGATTTCGTCGGACCGCTTGGCAGAGCGACAGAGACCGACGGAGTAAAGAAGGTTGCTATCGTCGGCGGTGGCGTTGGATGCGCTATCGCTTACCCTGTGGCAAAGAAATTTTTTGAGCTTGGTGTCGAGGTGCACAGTATAGTCGGATTCAGAAACAAGGAGCTTGTTATTCTTGAGGACGAATTCCGCTCTGTCAGTAACGTGATGAAGCTTATGAGCGACGACGGAAGCTGTGGAGAAAAAGGGCTTGTTACCGACGCGCTCAAGGCTCTTATCGAAAGCGGAGAAAAATACGATAGAGTTATCACTATCGGTCCGCTCATAATGATGAAATTCGTATGCGCGCTTACAAAGCAGTACGGGATAAAGACGGTTGCTTCTATGAATCCGATAATGATAGACGGAACGGGAATGTGCGGCGGTTGCCGCCTGAGCGTTGGCGGACAGACGAAGTTTGCCTGCGTTGACGGCCCTGAGTTCGATGGACATGAGATAGATTTTGACGAAGCCATGGCAAGAGGCGGATTTTACCGTGATTTTGAGCGCCATGCGCACGCGGAGACCTGCAATCTCTTCTCACAGGAGGTAAAGTGATATGCCGAATATGTCTCTGAAAAAGAACGAGATGCCGCATCAGGCTCCCGATATAAGAAATAAAAATTTTGATGAGGTCGCGCTCGGATATACCGAGGAGCAGGCTATCGACGAGGCAAAAAGATGTCTCAATTGCAAAAATAAGCCCTGCGTCAGCGGCTGTCCTGTAAAGATACACATTCCTGCATTTATTGAAAAGGTAGCGGCAGGAGAATTTGAGGAAGCTTACAACATAATTACCGAGGCAAGCTCGCTTCCCGCTGTATGCGGACGAGTCTGTCCACAGGAAACACAGTGCGAGCAGAAGTGTGTCAGGGGTATCAAGGGCGAGCCTGTTGCGATAGGACGTCTCGAAAGATACGTTGCCGATAGACATAACGCTCTTAAAAAAAGAGCGCCCGAAAAGGTAGAGTCAAACGGACACAAGGTGGCGGTTATAGGCTCGGGTCCTTCTGGACTTGCCTGTGCGGGTGAGCTTGCGAGAGCGGGCTACGAGGTAACTGTATACGAGGCGCTTCACCTTGCGGGCGGAGTTCTTGTTTACGGTATTCCCGAATTTCGTCTCCCCAAATCGATAGTTGCCGACGAAATCGAGGGACTTAAAGCGCTTGGCGTTAAGATAGAGACAAATACCGTTATCGGAAAGACTATCTCGATAGATGAGCTTCAGAACGAATATGGATACGAGGCGGTGTTTATCGGCTCGGGTGCGGGACTTCCGAAATTCATGAATATCCCCGGTGAGAATCTTAAGGGGGTTTATTCCGCAAACGAGTTTTTGACAAGAATAAACTTGATGAAGGCCTATAAAAATGGCAGTTCAACTCCGATACAAAGAGCAAAGCGCGTTGCGGTGGTCGGCGGCGGAAACGTTGCTATGGATGCCGCGAGGTGTGCAAAAAGATTTGGCGCTGAGGTATATATAGTATACAGAAGAGGAGTGGAAGAGCTTCCCGCAAGACGCGAGGAGGTCGAGCACGCTAAAGAGGAGGGTATAATCTTAAAGACCCTTTCAAATCCCAAGGCTATACTTGGCGACGATAATAAAAACGTGTGCGGAATGCTTTGCGTAGAGATGGAGCTTGGTGAGCCGGATGCTTCGGGACGCCGCAGACCTGTTGAAAAGTCGGGAAGTGAATTTACGCTTGACGTCGACTGTGTTGTTATGGCGCTTGGAACCTCTCCTAACCCACTTATCAAGTCAACCACTGAGGGACTTGAAACTCAAAGATGGGGCGGAATAATCGTCGATGAGTCAGGAAAGACATCGAGGGACGGAGTGTACGCAGGCGGAGATGCTGTCACGGGCGCGGCAACCGTAATTCTTGCTATGGGCGCTGGAAAAACAGCGGCTAAAGCGATAGATGAATATATAAAAAGTAAATAAAAATATACGTGGCGGAGGAGCTTTTTCTTCCGCCACGATATTTATAGCAAATTTTCTATATCAAATTTTTCGAGCCTCGATATATCGTCGGCGGAATCGATTATAAGCATACGTAAACGCTTTGCTTCGGACATATTTCCAAGCTCTGTATAGCTTTTTAACTCTATGATAAGCTCCGACATTCTGTCAAGCTCCTTGAATCCAACTGACAGCCCAACAAAAGGATGGTTTTTTTTCCAAAAAGCTTCTAATCTATTGACGGCAGTACTCGGCTCGTCATAAAAACTTTCATCACTTATACATTCGCAAATATAAGAGGCGCAATCCTTTACGTAGCGGTTGTTGAAGCTTATAGCGACACACATAAATATAAATATGAGGATTGTTGCGATGAAGGAGCGCATCACTTTTTCTCCTTTCTGAATATCTTTACCTTTTTTGAGTCGTCTATCAGCATAAGATAGACGTCTTTTTTTGTTATATTTTTTGAGGCGAGTACCCTATAAAGCTCGTTCTCTGATATTCCAAGTAAATCAAGGGAGTATTTGTTTACGAATCCGTCACTTATAATTATGTGGTCTATTCCGCTGTCGCACACCTCGATATTCATTTGCTCTGCGGATATGGGCTTTGCGGACGCATTCTGAATAACCGTTATTTTTCCGTTTTGCTCAAGTATGGCATATTTGACCTCTGATATGTCGGAAACTCCGCTTTGCCGGAGCTCTCCGATAAGCTCGTCGAGAGATAAGCGTGATTTTAACATTTCTTTTTGATTTATCTCTCCATTGCAAATTAAGGTCGCGGGACGTGTGGAGAATAAGTTTTTAAAAAAAGGAAATCTTGACAGGAACCACGAGGATGATACTTCAAATGTGAGAAGGACTATCATTGGTATTATTGCAAACGCAACGGGAATAGATGTGTCTGTTATCGGGAGAGAGGCTATCTCCGAAAGGAGAAATGTGGTAACGAGATCTGAAATGTCGAGCTCTCCGATCTGCCTTTTGCCCATAAGACGCATAATTATCAAGAGAGATAGATATATAATGATGGTTCTGAACAGAATAGTTAACATAAAAATGCCTCGAAGGTTTTATTTTTATTGTGTGTTTGCACAAATCGATTTAAACATAAAAATTTTTCAAAAAAAGTTAAAAAAAGATATTGACAAGGAGAAGGGGATGTGATATAATAGTCAAGCTGTCCGCAGGAGCGGGTAGCGCGGTCATTGAAAACAGAACAACAAGAGAGACGCACTTTTAATTGTAGGAATACAAAAATAGTGAGGAACTCGCAATTCTTTAGAGTACTATACAACTCAAAAAAAGTAAAAGAGCTACAAAAGCTCTGAAAAAGATTTTTAGCAGCTTCGGCTGTTAAATATACAATTTTTTCAGAGAGTTTGATCCTGGCTCAGGATGAACGCTGGCGGCGTGCCTAACACATTCAAGTCGAACGGAGCTTAATTAATTAATCCTTCGGGAAGCGTTGATTAAGCTTAGTGGCGGACGGGTGAGTAACGCGTGAGCAACCTGCCTTTCAGTGTGGGATAACACAGGGAAACTTGTGCTAATACCGCATGATACGTATATAGGGCATCCTTAATACGTCAAAGATTTATTGCTGAAAGATGGGCTCGCGTCCGATTAGATAGTTGGTGAGGTAACGGCTCACCAAGTCGACGATCGGTAGCCGGACTGAGAGGTTGAACGGCCACATTGGAACTGAGATACGGTCCAGACTCCTACGGGAGGCAGCAGTGGGGAATA
>JAZOLQ010000116.1:0-11713 GCA_045653185.1 Eubacteriales bacterium | reverse complement strand
GGTGAGAGGTTCCAAAGTGACTACAAAATTTCGAGTCAGCCCCGTTATGACCACTTCGATATCTCTCCGTATTAAATTTGTGTTTGGAATTTTGATAGAAAACTGTCGACCTGCCTCTGAAAACTCTGCACTTAAAATCCCAAAAAAGTGAAGTGCTTCAAGGCTTCGCGGAGAAGATTTAGTGACGAGTCCGAGCCGCTTTCGAGTCAGCCTCGTAACAAAAATTCAACCGACTTGAGTATTATACCACAAAGAATATTATTTTTCAAGTCCTTTTTGAAAAATATTTTTCTTTATAGGTTGCAATTTTTTCTCGAATTTAGTATAATGTACTTAGTTTGCGAAAACAGGAGTAAAAAATGGAATTAAAAGGCAAAGTATTGAATATTCTCGGTGACAGCATAACCGAAGGGATAGGTCTTGAGGATATTGAAAATCAGCGTTATGACAATATAATAAAGAGAGAATGCGGTCTTAAGGCGGTAAATAACTATGGTGTGAGCGGAACTCGTCTCGCTCATCAATGTCACGCAAGTCAAAATCCAAGATTTGATCTCTGCTTTTGCGGAAGAGTGTATAATATGGATACCAGCGCCGATATCGTGATTGTTTACGGCGGAGCTAACGATTACATTCACGGTGATGCGCCTATTGGTAAAAAAGGAGACAAAACTCCCGCTACCTTTTGGGGAAGTGTGTATTTCCTTATGGATTATCTCAAAAAGAATTATAAGGGTAAGGATATAATTTTCATAACGCCCGCGCACTGTTGCTATTGCGGCGGGTCTGATACAAAGATTTCCAAGCGCTCCAACAAGAGAGAGGACGCTATGCCGCTTCTCGGATACGTAGAAATAATAAAAGAAATGGGAAGGGAATTTGATATCCCCGTGCTCGATATGTATAACAAGCTCGGGATAGACCCAAACATACCGTCCGACAGCCAAAATTACACTGTTGACAGCATACATTTCAATCATATCGGTCACGCTATAATCGCAAGAAGAATAATAGATTTCTTGAAGGAGCTTTAATAATAGTTGAAGCAATCTTCTTGACATTAAAGGTGAAATTTGATATAATTTTCATATAGCGAGTTTTGTTTTGGGAGGGACTTATGAGACAGTATATGAACAATATCATAGCCAATGAAGCCCTCAGAAACAGACTTTGCACTGACGTTCTTGATGGAAGGCTCTCCCACGCTTATATAATCGAGGGAGGAAAGGGAAGCGGAAAGCATACAATAGCAATGCTCACTGCCGCGGCTCTTGCCTGCGAAGAAAAGAGAAATTCGGAGCTTCCGTTACCGTGTATGAATTGCCCGTCCTGTCGAAAGATATTGGAGGGACTTTCTCCCGACGTTATCAAGGTGGGCTCTGCGGAAAAGGCGACGATAGGCGTTGATACTATCCGCTTTCTCAAAGAGGACGTTTCGCTCGTTCCCAATGACCTTGAACACAAGGTATATATAATAGAAGATGCCGACAAGATGACCGATCAAGCGCAAAACGCTTTCTTGCTTACGCTTGAAGAACCTCCGACCTACGTCGTATTTTTCCTTCTTTGCGAAAAATCCGAAAGATTTTTGGAAACAATAAAGAGCCGTGCGCCGATACTTAGAACAGAGCCTATCCCAACCGAGCTTATAGACGAGTACATTACAAGGGTAGACAGAAGGGCGGCGCAGATGAAGGCTTCTTCGCCCAGGGATTATTCCGAGCTGCTTGTTTCTTGCGATAACGGAATAGGACGTGCGCTTGAGCTTCTTGACTTAAAAAATCTTTCGCCCTTGCTCGAATCGAGAAAATTGGCTAAGGATTTTGTGAGCGCGGCGGTGTATGGCTGCTCGAACGAGGACGCTTTGTTGTTTTTTAAAAGATTTTCGGCAAAAAGAGATGCGCTTGTAAAAGAGCTTTCTAATATATATATTGCTCTGCGCGACCTTTTTGTTTCAAAAAAGAGCGAAGAGTCGAAGCTCTGCTTTTATGAGTCGCGAGAGCAGGTGTTTGAACTTTGCGATAACATATCTATCGCGGATATATCAAAGCTTCTCTCTGCCGTATCCTCGGCTGCCGAACGCCTTGGACGAAACTCAAACGTACGGCTGACTATAACCTTGCTTTTATCCGAGACAGGACTTATATAAATTGCTTTTTCGCGCTTGCGAAAGAATGGAGAAATAATGGAAGAAAAAAACAAGAATAATACCAATAATATAAACGGCGGTAATAATTCAAAACAGAATCACAATCGCCATCACCGTCACGGCGGACATAATAAAAAGCCTTATACTGCCGGCGGGGAAAACGCCGACGGAGCAAATAAGACGGCAAACAACAATAATAATAAAAAGGGAAATTATCACCATCACCAGAGACACAACGGAAACAGATACAAAAAGCCTAGAAGTCAAAATGAGGCGGTTGATAATTTAAATAAGGATATAAATACAGAGCAGAAAAATATTGCCGAGGCATCGAAGCCTGTTGAAACTGTATTGGATACAAACGTTACTGTGGCGGAGGATATTCAAATCACTACCGAAGAGGTATCTCTTCCCGAAACACAGCAGACAGAGCAGGAGACGCTTGAAGAAGAAGCGGCAACGCCTGTGGAGGTCGTTGGAGTTCGCTTCAAAAGCTCTGAAAAGACCTATTATTTCGATCCCACGGGACAGAAGTATCAAAAGGGCTCGTACGTCATCGTAGAGACCGCGAGAGGACTTGAATACGGTGAGGTCTCGCTTTCAAACACGTTTGTGACAGAGAAGGATATAGTAGCTCCGCTTCGTCCTGTGGTCAGAGCCGCGACAGAGGCGGATGAAAAGCATAATCTTGAAAACAAGGAAAAGGAAAAGCAGGCTTTCGTTGTTTGTAGCGAACAGATAATCTCGCATAAGCTTGATATGAAGCTTATAGACGCTCAGTATACCTTTGATAATTCAAAGCTGTTGTTTTATTTTACCTCGTCCGGCAGAGTTGACTTCCGTGAGCTTGTAAAGGAGCTTGCGTCTATATTCAAAACGAGAATAGAGCTCAGACAGATAGGTATACGCGATGAAGCAAAGCTTATCGGCGGACTCGGACTTTGCGGCAGAGCGCTTTGTTGTTCGCTCTTTCTCACCGATTTCGGTCAGGTGTCGATAAAGATGGCAAAGGAGCAAAACCTTTCGCTTAACTCCACAAAGATATCGGGTGCTTGCGGCAGACTTATGTGTTGCCTGCGATTTGAGCATGAGACATATGAGTATGAGATAAAGCGTACGCCTCCCGTCGATTCTACGGTAAAGACCAAGGACGGTGTGGGTACTGTTACCGAGATAAGTCCGCTTTCGGGTATGATAAAGGTTAGACTTGACGATAAGGCAGACAGCGCGCCAAAATCCTATCACAGAGATGAAGTAACCGTCATAAAAAAATAAAATTTCCGAATAACGGAAGCCCTATATTTAGGGCTTCCGTTATCTTTGTATACTATCGTTTTTTGCCCCAAAAAGCCAAAAATCCATTATTATCAAGGCTTTGAGAGACTTTTTTGCGTTTTTTTTGAAAAAAGCGTTTTATACAATATATTGTGATTTTACACAATGAAGGTATCAATATATTGTGGGAACTCACAATTGACATTTGTCGATTTATGCTTTATACTTATATACGGAAAATAAACATAAATAAAATCAAGGAGAAGAAAATGTATCAGGTATTAAAAAGAGACGGAAAAGTAGTTGATTTTAAGATTGACAAGATCAACGAAGCCATCAAGCTTGCTTTTGAAGCACAGGAAAAGAATTATCACCCCGATGTTATTGATCTGCTCGGACTCAAGGTAACGGCAGATTTTGAATCTAAAATAAAAGAGGGACTTATCTCTGTCGAGGATATTCAGGACAGCGTTGAGGCAGTTCTCGTTCAGGCGGGATATGCTGACGTTGCAAAGGCGTATATCCTTTACCGTAAGCAGAGAGAGAAGCTCCGTAACATGAAGTCTACCATTCTTGACTATAAGGTGCTTGTTGACAGCTACGTTAAGAATATAGACTGGAGAGTAAAAGAGAACTCCACAGTTACCTATTCGGTAGGCGGACTTATTCTCAGTAACTCGGGAGCGATCACAGCTAACTATTGGCTCTCTGAGGTATATGATGAGGAGATAGCAAACGCGCACAGAAACGCGGATATTCACCTTCACGATCTTTCTATGCTCTCAGGCTATTCCGCGGGCTGGCCGCTCTAGCAGCTCATTCAGGAAGGTCTTGGCGGAGTTGTTGGAAAGATAACCTCTGCTCCCGCAAGCCATCTCGCTACTCTTTGTAACCAGATGGTAAACTTCCTTGGAATCATGCAGAACGAGTGGGCAGGCGCGCAGGCGTTCTCTTCGTTCGATACCTATCTTGCTCCTTTTGTAAAGGTAGATAACCTCACCTACGATCAGGTCAAGAAGTGCATAGAGTCCTTTATTTACGGTGTAAACACACCTTCTCGTTGGGGTACTCAAGCGCCCTTCTCGAACATCACTCTTGACTGGAAAGTTCCCGCAGACCTTGCTGAGATGAACGCTATCGTCGGCGGTAAGGAGATGGACTTCAAGTATAAAGACTGTCAGGCAGAGATGGATATGATAAACAAGGCGTTTATCGAGATAATGATAGAGGGCGACCATAACGGAAGAGGCTTCCAGTATCCTATCCCCACATATTCCATCACAAGCAATTTTGACTGGTCCGACTCAGAGAATAACCGTCTTCTCTTTGAGATGACCGCAAAATACGGCACACCTTATTTCTCGAACTATATCAACAGTGACATGGAGCCCAGCGACGTAAGAAGTATGTGTTGCCGTCTCCGTCTTGACCTCCGCGAGCTTCGTAAGAAGTCGGGCGGCTTCTTCGGAAGCGGTGAGAGCACAGGTTCGATAGGTGTTGTTACCATAAATATGCCCAGAATCGCATATCTTGCTGAGAACGAGGCTGACTTCTATAAGCGTCTCGGACACACTATGGATATTGCCGCTCGTTCGCTCAAGGTAAAGAGAACTGTTATAACAAGACTTCTTGAGGAAGGTCTCTATCCTTATACAAAGCGTTACCTCGGAACATTCGAGAACCACTTCTCGACTATCGGTCTTGTTGGTATGAACGAGGTTGGTCTTAACGCAAAATGGCTCAAGGCAGACCTTACACACAAGGAGACTCAGGAGTTCACTCAGGACGTTCTCAACTTTATGAGAAACAGACTCTCCGATTATCAGGAGAAGTACGGCGACCTCTATAACCCCGAGGCTACTCCCGCAGAGTCCACCTCTTACCGTCTTGCTAAGCACGACCTTAAGAGATTCCCCAACATCATCACAGCTTGTGAGGACAACAGCGTTCCTTACTATACTAACTCCTCACACCTTCCTGTTGGATACACTTCTGATATTTTCGAGGCTCTCGACGTTCAGGACGACCTCCAGACACTCTATACCTCGGGAACGGTATTCCACGCATTCCTCGGAGAGAAGCTTCCCACATGGCAGTCTGCGGCAAACCTTGTCCGCAAGATCGCGGAGAACTATAAGCTTCCTTACTACACACTCTCTCCCACGTATTCTGTATGTAAATCTCACGGATATATTCCCGGTGAGGCGTTCGCATGTCCTCACTGCGGCGAGAAGACCGAGGTTTATAGCCGTATAACAGGATATTACAGACCTGTTCAGAACTGGAACGACGGTAAGGCAGAGGAATATAAGTCACGTAAGCTTTACGATATCGGAGCTTCCATGAACAAGAAGGGCTACAATATGTATGCCGCTCCCGACGCTCCCGCAGAGGAGGCTAAGGCAGAGACTAAGGCGGTGAACAAGGCTGACAGCCAGATCATGCTCTTTGCAACAAAGACCTGCCCCAACTGTAAGATGGCGGCAAAATTCCTCGATGACGCAGGCGTAGTTTATGAAAAGATACTTGCTGAGGAAAACGTAGAGCTCACAAACGCTTACGGGATCAAGCAAGCTCCCACACTCGTTGTTGTCAACGGCGACAGCATTGAAAAGATAGTTAACGTATCAAATATCCGCAAGTTCGCTGAAGAAGCGTAATCTCGTTAGGATAGTTTTTGGGGAAGGAAGAAGCTTCAAAAGAAGTCTCTGCCTTCCCCGAAAATCGGTTTTGAAATAGGATATTGAAAGGAAAAAATACAATGCACGATATAGTAATAGTTGGCGCAGGACCTGCGGGACTTACCGCGGCGCTTTACGGTCTGCGCGCCGATAAGAGCGTACTTGTTATAGAAAAAGAGACCTTTGGCGGACAGATAACCTTTTCTCCCAAGGTTGAAAATTATCCCTCTGTTATGCAGATGAGCGGTAATGAGTTTGCAGAGAAGATGCTCGATCAAGTGCTTTCTCACGGAGCTGATATAGAGCTTGCGAAGGTAGAGAAAATAGTTAAGAATGACGGATATTTCACGGTAGTTACAGACGGAAGCTCCTTTGAGGGTAAGACTGTAATTATCGCGGCAGGCTCGAAGCACAGACACCTCGGACTTGAGCGCGAGGAGGAGTTTATCGGCGAGGGTATCTCGTTCTGCGCGGTCTGCGACGGAGCTTTTTATAACGGACGTGAGGTCGCTGTCATCGGCGGCGGAAACAACGCGCTTCAGGAAGCGGTAATGCTCAGCGAATACTGTAAAAAGGTCTACGTTATCCAGAATCTTGCTGTGATGACAGGCGAGGGAAGACTTGTCTCAAAGCTCTCGGAGAAGGAAAACGTCAGCTTTATATTCAATTCGATAGTTACCGATATTATTGGAGAGGGCAAGCTTGAGGGAATCAAGATCAAGAACACCGAGGACGGAAGCGTCAGCGATATCATGCTTGACGGAGTTTTCGTTGCTATCGGCCAAGTGCCCGAGAACGAGGCGTTTGCCGATATGGCAGAGCTTAACGAGCGCGGATATATCGACGCGGGCGAGGACTGCCTCACTAAGACCGAAGGCGTTTTTGTTGCGGGAGACTGCCGTTCAAAGTCGATAAGACAGATAACCACGGCAACCGCCGACGGAGCTGTCGCGGCTCTTGCGGCTTGCAGATATATAGATAGTTTATAATGAATTAAGAGGGCTAAGCTTGTTGGCTTAGCCCTTTTCTCAAATTTTGCAACCGCGCGCTTGAGTATATTGCATTATTATTTTCCAAAGACCTTGATTTTTGTGATAAAAAGTGCTATACTGATCACATTGAATTTTTTGTTTATTGTCAACATCATTTTCCAGAGAAGGAATACATTATGAAAACAAAAAGAATATTGGCTATTTTATTGATTTGTGTACTCATATTTTCACTGAGCGTTCTCGTCTCGGCATTTGAGAGTGATCAAGACTGCATGTGGGGAGAGCTAACTTGGACTCTTGATACCGAAGGAGAGCTTGTTATCTCAGGAGAAGGTGAGATGGATGATTTTGAATATGAATCAACATTTGCGTGGAGAGAATTTATCTCCTCTATAAAATCCGTTGTAATTAATGACGGTGTGACTAATATCGGCAGCTATGCCTTCCAAAATTGCACAAACCTTGAGAAAATCACTATTCCCGAAAGCGTTGAAAGCATCGGTGATTATGCGTTTCTTGATTGCTCCGGCCTTGAGAGCTTAAACGTTGAAGAAGAAAATACAAAATATTATTCTTCCGGAAATTGCGTAATAGAAAGAGAAACTAATAATTTAATTCTCGGCTGTAGGAACAGCGTAATATCAGACAGCGTTACAGCTATCGGAGATTATGCTTTTCAAAAATGTTCCTTTCTCACGAACATCACAATTCCCAACAGTGTCACCAGTATAGGAGATTATGCTTTTCAAAAATGTTTCTTTCCCACGAACATCACAATTCCCAACAGTGTCACCAGCATTGGAGATTATGCTTTCCAAAATTGCCGGGGAGGGCTCACGAACATCACAATTCCCAACAGTGTCACCACAATAGGTAATTATGCGTTCGCTGAGTGCTGGAGTCTGGAGAGCATAGAGTTTGCCGAAAACAGTAGGCTCACCAGCATCGGTGATTATGTGTTCTCTGAATGTTGGGAGCTTGAGAGCATAGAGTTTGCTGAAAACAGTAGACTCACCAGTATCGGTGATTATGCGTTCAGAGATTGCAGTGCTATCATGAGCATTACGATACCCAACAGTGTTACCGCCATCGGCGAATATGCGTTTCAGGGTTGTGACAGCCTTGCGAGCATCACAATACCCGACAGCGTTATCAGCCTCGGCCAGCGTGTATTCAGTTTTTGCAGGGGTCTTGAGAGCGTTACGATTGGCAACGGTCTCACCGCTATCGGTGATTATGCGTTCTGTGGTTGTAGCGGTCTTGAGCGCGTTACGATTGGTGACCGTGTCACCAGCATCGGCGCTCAAGCGTTCTTTGATTGCACCAGTCTCACAAACATCACAATTCCCAACAGCGTAACAAGCATCCATGCCACTGCGTTCACTGACTGCATTAACCTGATTGGTGTAACATATGATAACGCGAGCTATTTAGGCAATACAGAAAATCCTTACCTATATTTGTATAAAGCTACGGCAACAGATATTACTTCTGTTTCAATTTCAAACTCAACGAGATTCATCGGCGCTGCTGCTTTTTCGGGTTGCCGTAACCTTGAAAGCATCACCATTCCGGACAGTGTCACCACCATCGGCGCTTCCGCGTTTTCTGAATGCAGTAATCTTACGAGCATCCATATTCCTAACAGTGTTACAAGTATTGAAGGCTCTGCGTTCTATAAATGCGCTAATCTTGAGAATATCAATATTCCCAACAGCGTTACCCGTATCGGCGAGTGGGCATTCTATGACTGCAGTAAGATTGAGAGTATGACCATCCCCGACGGTGTCAAATTTATTGGAGATGCTACTTTCTATCAGTGTACTAATCTTAAAAGCGTCACTCTTCCCGACAGCATCGTCTATATCGGCGACTATGCTTTCTACGATTGTTATAGACTCACAAACATCGATATTCCGGATAACGTAACCGACATATGCTATGGCGCGTTTATCTATTGTGGCGGACTCACGAGTATCAATATTCCCGATAGCGTCAAAAATATCGGGGATTTGGCATTCTTGGCTTGCCATATCAAGACCATTCGTCTTAGCAACAGTGTTACTCACATTGGATACAGAGCATTTGTATCCGATTTTCTGGAAGAGATAGTTTACTGTGGTACTGAGGACGAATGGAACGCAATTGAAAAAGGTTCAGATTGGGATGGAGGCAGAAGCTATACTCTTTCCTATCACGATACAGCAACCCATGAGGCAAAAGCGCCTACCTGTACCGAGATAGGTTGGGAGGCATACAGTACTTGCTCATATTGTAGCTACACTACCTATGAGGAAGAAGCGGCACTTGGTCACGATCACAGTAACGAGTGGACAACCGATGTTGAGCCAACCTGCACGACACCAGGCAGCAAATCCCACCACTGCTCAAGATGTGGCGACAAGGCAGACATTACAGAAATTTCTGCCAGCGGACACAGCTTTGGCGAATGGGCGGAAACACTTACTCCCACTTGTACCGTAAAGGGTAGCGAACGCAGAGATTGCGGTGGCTGCAATGCCTTTGAGACAAGAGATGTTGACGAGCTTGGTCACGATCACAGCGCCGACTGGACAACTGACGTTGAGCCAACCTGCACGACACTAGGAAGCAAATCCCACCACTGCTCAAGATGTACCGATAAGGCAGATATTACAGAGATTTCTGCGATCGGTCATACTGACGCAAACACAGACCATAATTGCGACGTGTGCAATACAAAGCTAAGCGAACACGAAGATACCAACAATGACGGGAAGTGCGACTTCTGCGAGTATCAAATGCAGGAAGAAACGCCTACAACCACAGCTCCTGAGTCCACAACTCCCGAAACCACAACGCCATCAGAGACAGTTGCGAACGGTGTTCCTTCGCTTCAAAACTTTGGCTGCGGCGGTGTTATCGGAAGCTCCTCGGCTGTATTTGTGATAACCTTGAGCCTTGGCGCGTGCGCGCTCTCCAAAAAGAAAAAACTTGATTAACGGAAAATAGAACGAATCCCCTCGATATGCCGACGGCATATCGAGGGGATTGTTATTATATTCCCCTGAGCTTTGCCGAGGGGATATTTTTTTGAACGAGTGTAAGAATGGATTTCATTTCCTCAGGCGAATACGCCGAAAGTCCCGATGCGATTATATCTCCCGAATCGGTGAAGGATTGCAGGAAATAAGCCTTCGCGCCCGATATCCATTCGGATATAGAAACGATGTCCTCGGGTGTATGAAGCTCCTTTACGACGGTGGTTCTGAATTCAAAGGGAATTTTGTCCTCAAGAAGCAGGGAAATGCTTTCGGATATTTTTGAAATATCAATGTCAACACCCGCGGTCAGAGGATATTTCTCCTTGGAATTTTTGATGTCCATAGCCACGTAGTCAACGAGTCCCTTGTCGATAATGCTTCTCAGCCTATCGGGATAAGAGCCGTTTGTGTCGAGCTTGAGCGCAAAACCCGTATCCTTTATTTTTTTCATAAAATCTTCTATATCCCTCTGCAAAAGCGGCTCGCCGCCCGTTATGCAGACGCCGTCGAGTATATTCTTTCTTTTTGAAAGAAACTCGAAAAACTCTTTTTCCGAAATGTCGGAATTTCCCCTGGGAGATATTACTAACGAGGCGTTGTGGAAAAAAGGACAGCGCATATTGCACCCGCCTGTAAAAACGGTGCAGGCAACCTTTTCGGGAAAATCAAGAAGAGTTGTTTTTTGTAATCCTTTAAGTATCATTTTCTATCCTTTGATATCAAAGATCAAGCTCAAGTCCCGCAAATCCGAAGGGCTTGATATAGTTTATGATAACGGTCGTATCGTCAAGCTGCTTGCCCTCGCAGTTTATGAAGCGAACGGAGGATGCGGGCTTTGCAAGCTTTATCTCTGCGTTTACTATTTCATCGGGGTGGATGTTGAAGTATCCAAGCGCCATAGCCTTCTCATTCTGCTTGCAGATCAAGTAGAGCTGAGGATTGCGCTCGCAACGCGCGGGAAGAGCTTCGCCCGCGAGCCATTCGATAGCATTTGCGACCTGTCTGCCTCTGCCGTATGACCAGTAGAGAGAAGAGGAGTCCGCAAGATCCTCGGCATCAAACGCGCATACCATAAAGCGATTGCCGACAGCGTTTTCATAGAGATATGCCGCGGGAGAGGTCTCCTTAGCGAAAAATTCGTTGGAGATAAAGCTGCTGAGTACCTTTGCGCTATCCTTTACAGATATGCGGTGTACCGTTGTTGTGTCAAAGAGGTCTGTATCGGGCGACTCGCCGCCAAAGAGCTCCATAAATCCGCCCGATATCTTTTCGTCGGAAAGAAGTCCCACGTCGATACCCTTTTCCTGAAGTATGTTTGCCGCCTTGATGTCAAGTATAAGACCCTTGTTGAAGGCTTCCTTGGGGAGGTGACGCGCGTTTTCACCGAACGCTATACCGCATATACCCTCGCCGTCGTAAACGGTAGGAATTGCGTGAGATGTGAGAAGCATCTGAGCAGAGGAGAACATAAATCTGCGCATAAGCACCTTTTCCTCGGCGTGAGAAGTCGGAACACCCTTCGGGAAAAGATTGCCGAGATCGGCATCCTTGAGCTTTCTCATCGTCTCATAGACACGGACACCAACGGGAGTT
>JAZOLQ010000115.1:0-4012 GCA_045653185.1 Eubacteriales bacterium | reverse complement strand
GAGAAGCCAAATTTAAACGTTTGTTTCACCCACAGCGGTGAGATTGATTTAATTGTTTGTTTGCGGACCGCCGAGGACGTCGGTCCATTATAATAAAAAACGCAACTCGGCGGTAGGCTATGGTCCGCCGTGTTGCTTCCTTAGAGAAAAATATCCCATTAAGCAATATTATATTTAGAAAGCATAAAACCTTTTTTAAAAAGGTTTGGAGAGGGTTTAAGGGAGGACCTTTCCTCAAAAGGTCCTCCCTTAAAAACCCAACACCAACTAACTTAGCACTGTTCACAAATAATTAACAAAAATAAATCAAAAAAACCTTGACAAAAAGAGGTAAAAGTGATAAATTTGTATCAGTGATTTAGCACTTAAGCAAATCGAGTGCTAAAAACAACAAAAATCGGCATAAAAGATAAAGAAAATACGGTATTATGCTTTATGCGGAAGGGAGAGGCGAAAAATGGGAAGATATTCTGACGGACTCAGCGAGCGAAAAAAGCTCATACTGAAGGCAGTTGTTGAAGCTCATATAGAGGGCGGAGAGCCTGTCGGGTCAAAATATATCGTCCAGAACAACCTGCTTTCCTGCTCCTCGGCAACGATAAGAAACGAGATGGCGGAGCTTGAGGCGCTTGGATATCTCGAACAGCCTCACACATCCGCGGGGCGAGTGCCAAGCGAGCTTGGCTACCGCTTTTACGTTGATTCGCTCGTAGAGCAGTATGCGAACACCACAAGAGACATAGCGCAGATAAACCATCTGCTTAAGGTCAAGATGTCGGAGATAGACCACATACTTGAAACGGCATCAAAGCTTGCTTCAAGCCTTACGAATTACACGGGCATCGCGATAAAGCCAAAAGCATCGTCGGTGACGATGTCAAAATTTGAGCTTGTCTCGATAGACGAATTCAATTTCGCTATGGTAATGATAACCTCGGGCGGAATGGTAAAGACCAAAAAGGTAAAGCTTCCGCTTCCTTACACGCCTGACGGACTCTCAAAGCTTTCAGAGCTCCTCAATTCCGCGATATGCGGGCTTGCGGCTGATATGATAACTCTGCCGATAATTATGGAGCTTGAGAACGTTATGGCAGACGATGCCTTTCTCGTAAACCCCACGGTAAAGGCGATATACGAGGTAATGAACGAGCTTGACGGAGGAGAGCTCAGATATTCGGGCATCAACCATCTTCTCGAATATCCCGAATATGCCGACACACGGCACCTCAGCGGTCTGCTTGGTACGCTTGAGGACCAGAACGAGATACTCGACCTCGTGTCTGACCTGCAGGACGACAGCATCAACGTCCTTATCGGCTCTGAAAGTCCCGTAAAGGTTATGAATAACTCGGCTCTCGTCTTTAAGCCCATAAAAAAGAACGGCAAGACGGTGGGAGTCATCGGGGTGCTCGGACCGAGAAGAATGGATTACCGAAAGGTGCTCAGAACTATCGGCGAGATAGGAGAGAGCATATCGGATATGATAGGCGACGGTAATGCGCTTAAAGACGGAAATACTAACGGAGGTAAGGATAATGGAGGACAATAAGACCGAAATGACCGAGGAGATACTCGAGGATACCGCCAAAGAGGCTTCGGCAGAAGCTGTCGAGGAGACGGTTGACAACAGCGCCTCGGAGGAGAGCGAGGGAAAGACCTCAAAGCAGGAAAAGAAAAAGATAAAGAAGCTTGAGGCAGAGTGCGCCGAGCTTCAGAGAGGTCTTGAGGAGGCTGAGGCAAAGATAGCCGAGGCAAACGATAAATACACAAGACTTTTTGCGGAGTATGATAACTACCGCAAGAGAACGCTCAAGGAGAGAGAGGGAATATACACCGACGCGTATGTAGATGCTGTCACAGAGATACTTCCTGTGCTCGATAATATGGAGAGAGCGCTTCAGTATAAGGACAACGATGCCGAGAACATCGCAAAGGGACTTGAAATGATAATGAAGAGCTTTTCGGACACACTCTCGAAGATGGGAGTCAGCGAGATAGAAGCTCTCGGAAAGACCTTTGACCCCAATCTTCACAATGCGGTAATGCATGTCGAGGACGAGACTTACGGCGAGAACGAGATAGTTGAGGTCTTTATGAAGGGCTACGTCAAGGGAGACAAGGTCCTCAGAAACTCAATGGTAAAGGTAGCAAACTAAAACATAAAAATAAATAATAACAACAACCCATAAAGGAGGAAAATTATCATGGGAAAAATTATAGGAATAGATTTAGGAACAACAAACTCTTGCGTAGCGGTATTTGAAGGCGGAGAGCCGATAGTAATACCCAATCCCGAAGGAGCGCGTACAACTCCCTCGGTTCTCGCTTTCTCAAAGTCGGGCGAGAGAATGGTAGGACAGGTGGCTAAGCGTCAGGCGATCACAAACCCCGACAGAACAGTCATCAGTATCAAGAGAGAGATGGGTACAAACTACAAGAAGGATATCGACGGAAAGGGATACACACCTCAGGAGATATCCGCAATGATACTTCAGAAGCTCAAGGCTGACGCTGAGGCATATCTCGGAACACCCGTAACTCAGGCAGTTATCACAGTTCCCGCATACTTCTCCCCCGCTCAGAGACCGGCAACAAAGGACGCGGGTAGGATAGCCGGACTGGAGGCCCTCAGAATAATCAACGAGCCCACAGCCGCAGCTCTTGCTTACGGTATGGATAAGGAAACAGACCAGAAGATAATGGTATTCGACCTTGGCGGCGGTACGTTCGACGTATCCTTGCTTGAGATATCCGACGGAGTTTTCGAGGTTCTCGCAACCGCGGGTAACAACCGTCTGGGCGGTGACGACTTCGACCAGAGAGTTATCGACTGGATGGCGGATAAGTTCAAGGCTGAAAACGGAGTTGACCTCAGAGGCGACAAGATGGTAATGCAGAGACTCAAGGAAGCGGCTGAGAAGGCAAAGATAGAGCTTTCGGGAATGTCCAGCACAAACATCAACCTCCCCTTCATCACAGCTACGGCAAACGGACCTCTCCACTTCGACGCAACACTCACACGCGCGGAGTTCGACAGAATCACAGCAGACCTCGTTGAAAAGACAATGGGTCCCACACAGCAGGTACTCAGAGATTCGGGACTTTCCGCATCTCAGATAGATAAGGTGCTTCTCGTCGGCGGTTCTACAAGAATCCCCGCGGTTCAGGAAGCAGTTATGAAGTTCATCGGCAAAGATCCCTTCAAGGGAATCAACCCCGACGAGTGCGTAGCGGACGGAGCTGCTATTCAGGGCGGAGTTCTCGGCGGCGACGTTAAGGACCTTCTCCTTCTCGACGTAACACCCCTTTCTCTCGGTATCGAGACACTTGGCGGCGTATCCAACAAGATAATAGACAGAAATACAACTATCCCTGTTAAGAAGAGTCAGGTATATTCCACAGCGGCTGACGGTCAGACCTCTGTTGAGATCCACGTTCTTCAGGGTGAGCGCGAGATGGCGGCATACAACACCACTCTCGGCAGATTCGTGCTTGACGGAATTCCCGCAGCTCCCCGCGGAATCCCTCAGATCGAGGTCACATTTGACATCGACGCTAACGGTATCGTAAACGTTACCGCTATGGATAAGGGAACAGGCAAGGAACAGCACATCACCATCACATCCTCCACAAATATGTCTCAGGAGGAGATAGATAAGGCTGTCAAAGACGCTGAAAAGTTCGCTGAGGAGGACAGAAAGCAGAAGGAAGCGGTCGACGTAAAGAACCGCGCTGATTCTATCATCTTCCAGAGCGAAAAGACACTTGGCGGGATCGGCGACAAGCTACCCGGGAGCGACAAGGACGACGTAAAGGCGGCAATAGAGAAGCTCAAGGCAACGGTAGCAACAGGCAATACCGAGGCTATCAAGGCTGACACAGAGGCTCTTGAGAAGGCATTCTACGCGCTTTCCGAAAAGCTTTACGCACAGCAGGGCGGCGCACAGGGCGCAGGCTTTGACGCAGGCGCGGGAGCTGACGGAGCTCAGGGCGACGGAACCTATTACAACGC
>JAZOLQ010000114.1:0-2332 GCA_045653185.1 Eubacteriales bacterium | reverse complement strand
AAGTTCCTCGTTCCCCATTTTGAAAAAATGCTGTACGATAATGCGCTCTTGATACTCGCATATTGCAAGGCTTATACTGCGGCGAAAAAGGAGATATATCTTGAGATCGCAGAAAAAACAGCAAGCTATATTCTCCGCGAGATGACCTCGCCCGAAGGCGGCTTTTACAGCTCTCAGGATGCCGACACAGAAGGCGAGGAAGGCAAATATTATCTGTTTTACCCCGACGAGGTCATCAAGATACTCGGTCAAAAGGATGGCGAACGATTCAATCGTCATTTCAACATCACGGATGCAGGAAATTTTGAAGGCAAGAATATCCCGAATCTCTTAAAAAGCGATCCTTCCGATAGAAACTTTGAACATTTTCTGCCTATACTTGAGGATTACCGCAGAAAACGGTATTCCCTTCACCGCGACGAGAAAATTTTAACTTCATGGAACAGTCTGATGATCGCCGCAATGTGTGAGCTGTACCTTGTGAGCAAGGATGAAACCTACCTTGCAACCGCACAAAACGCCGACGGCTTTATTCAGAAGTACCTTTGCGAGAATGACACACTTTACGTCAGCTTTCACATGAAAAAGCAGGGCGTGAGAGGATTTCTAGATGATTATTCCGCTTATATTTTCGCGCAACTGTCGCTGTACCGCGCCACCTTGGAAAGCGAATATTTGGATCGGGCAAAGCGCATATGCCATAAGGTGATGTCGGATTTCGGCGACAATCCAGGCGGATTCTATCTATACGGCAAGGACCACGAAGAGCTGATCCTGCGCCCCAAGGAGACCTATGACGGCGCGATTCCAAGCGGAAATTCGCTTATGGCGTATAATCTTGTTCGCTTATCTTTTCTTACCGATGAAGAAAGATACAGAGATGCAGCACAACGACAGCTCGATTTTCTTGCACAAAGCGCAGCTCAACATCCCACAAATCACGCCATGTTTTTGATAGCACTTTTAGAGCATATCGATCCGCCCACGAAAGTAACAGTCGTACTCGATGATCGAACTGAGAAACGCAGTTTGACTCATGCATTACCGCCCGATGCTATCGTTATCCACCAGCCGCAATCTACAAAAGAATATCCCCTCAAAAACGGCAAGACCACTTATTACATGTGCAGAGGTCACAGCTGTCTGCCGCCGACCAATGATTTAAATGAATTATTTGAAAATGCGCACACTTAATCACGGAAAGGAGTGATGGTCATGTCTGAAAATAAGGATATTAAAAAAGAGCAAAAGCCAAAAGAAATAAAGCCCCTTACGAGACCCGGCGATATCAAAGGCAAGATCGAGGTTGCCGATACCCGTGAACGCAGAGACGGTCCCGGAGGAAACTGAAGTAGATAACAAGACTATATTAAGTAAATAGAACTAAGACCACCGGTTTTGAAGTGAACCCCAAAGTTTAGACAAAAATAAATATTAAATTGCTTGTGAATGAGCTCGGAACTGAACCGGGCTCATTCCTTTTAATTTGAGAGAAATTCTCTCGTTGTTGTAGTAATGAATATATTCTTCCAATTTTTCAATGAATCCCCTAGGGGATTCAAATTTTTCACCGTAATACATCTCAACCTTCAACCTGCCGAAGAAGTTTTCCATTATGCCGTTGTCCATACAGTTTCCTTTGCGGGACATACTTTGCGTAATGTTATGTTCGGCAAGAAGCCGTTGGTACTCAGCGTGTTGGTACTGCCAACCTTGATCGGAGTGGAACAGAGGACGCGCATCGGCAGGAAGCTTCTCAAATAATCTGGTCAACATATCCCGTATCTGCTGCAAGTTAGGACTTGTAGAGATAGAGTAGGATACAATTTCACGATTGAACATATCGAGCACCGGTGAAAGATACACTTTCTCATCGCCGATCTTAAACTCTGTAATGTCTGTTGTTAGTTTCTCAAATGGTTTATCTGCGTGAAAATCTCTTTTCAGCAGATTGTCCGCCACCTTGCCAATTTCTCCTTTGTAGGAGCGATACTTACCGTTTTTACTCTGTTTTCCGCGTAAATGAAGGGATTTCATAAGTTTTAACACGGTTTTATGGTTAATCGAATAACCTTTTGCCTTTAATTCAGAACAAATACGTCTGTAGCCGTATCTTCCTTTGTGAGTATTGTAGGTTTCCAATATATCTTGTTTTTCGCTTTTGTATTTGTCTTTATCCTTCTGTTTCAGGTAGTAATAGTATGTACTTCTTGCTATCCCGGAAAGCTCTAACAAATCTTTAAGCGGATACTTTTGCCTTAGTTCAGCAATTATGAACGCTTTTTGCCGTTCTTTTGCTCTTCCGCAAGAACTAAGGCACTCAGTTTTTTTA
>JAZOLQ010000113.1:0-23352 GCA_045653185.1 Eubacteriales bacterium | reverse complement strand
GAATTCCTCCTCAAAGTGCTTAGCGTAGTTCTCGTGACATCCCCAAGGGTCGGGAATATCAACGTAAGGACAGCCTATATATTTGTCATAGCTATCTCCAACGACCGCCTGAACGTTCGCAGGGATCTTACGGCAACGATCATATTCGTCCCATGATATAAGAAGTCTTGCTTTTTTGCCCTTTTTCTGCAATGCCTTTACAACAAACAGAGGGGTAGCCAGATCCCTGAAGTTTCCGATATGAACAGAGCCCGAGGGACTGACACCTGCCGCGCAGACGTATTCTTCTTTATTAGGATTGCGTTCTATAAGCTTTTCTGCAATTTCTTCCGACCAATGCATTTTTATAGCTCCTTTGATTTTTATTTCATTATAACTTATATATTTTATCACAAAAGACCGATATTGTCAAGAGCCGCGCCTTTTTATTTTATAAAGAGCTCTAGCAAAAAAACAGTCACTGAGCTCAGCACCGCAACGGTAAACAGCCCCTTGCCAAAGTATGCGAGAAGTATTGCGACAACAAGCGCGGCAACAGCTGATATCGGCGTCTGCGTAGCGCTGAGTATTGCCGGAAAGGTCATTACCGCCAAGGTAACGTACGGAACGTAGTAAAGGAAGGAGCGCAAAACTCTGTTCTTTATCTCTTTTCTGATAAGAGTGAGCGGAAGCACTCTGATGAGATACGTGACCAGCGCCATTCCGAAAATATAAATATACACGTTATGCGACATTCTCTTTGTCCTCCTTCACAGGAAAGATAAGAGCTGCTGCAAGAGATATTACGACCGTCAAAACGATTATCTTTATTCCGTCGGATATAGCGTTGAATATCGGTATTACAGACACCGCATAGCTGAGCGCAAAGCTTATAGCCACAAGGCCCGCGACTATCTTACTCTTTCTCGACTCGGGTATAAATACCGAGATAAACATACCGTAAAGACTGACGCCGAGCGCGCTGAGCAGACTTACAGGCAGAATATTTCCGAGTATAGCGCCAAAAAGAGTTCCAAGCGACCAGCCCGGTATCGCCACGCTTGCAACTCCGTATGTATAAAATGGGTCAAGTCTTTCGTCAAGCGCTATCGACACGCCAAAATTTTCGTCGGTAATACAGTATCCCAAAAGCATTCTCTGAAATGTACCCACTCCCGGCTTCAGCTTTTGGCTGAGAGCCGCCGACATAAGCATATATCGCGCGTTAGCTATCGCCTCCATAATAAATACCTCGGCATAGCTTGAGCCCACGGCGATAAGAGAAAAGCCTATGTATTCTCCCGCCGAAGCGTTTATAAGAAAGCTTGTGAGTGTTGCCTGAAAAGGACTCAGCCCCGCGTTTTTTGCGGCTATACCAAGCGTAATAGCTACCGCAAAATAACCGAGAGATATCGGAATTCCCGCCTTCATTCCAAGCAAATAATTTTTCCTTCTGCTCATACTATCCTCATAAATAAATTTCTGAGGCTGTCTCAAACACAAATTTGAGACAGCCCCTTTTCAGTAGTCTACGATTTATCTGCGAACTTCCTTCGCCATTTTGTAAAGAGCCTGTATCTCAAGACGTCTCTTCTCACAGATAGCTTCCATCTCAGCTATCTCCTCAGCGCTGAACTTGTCAAGATCGCCATCTTGGAGCTTGCCCTTATACATACGGTCTGTTGTAAGCGCAAACAATATGTCAAGACTTTTAATTTCTCCATCGTCCTCAATAACGACTCTGTTGCTCTCACCCGCGATAAGAAGCTCAACAGCCTTTGTTCCCATACGGGTAGCTGTAAGTCTGTCGCGAAGTGTGGGAGAACCTCCTCTTACAACGTGCGCCATACGGGCAAACTTTGTTTCAATTCCTGTCTGCTCCTCGATCTTCTTGGCAAGGAGCTCGCCGTAACGTATCTTGTTTCCGTTTTCATCAATCTCAAGCAAAGCCTCGCTGACAACGACGATCATTCCTCTCTTACCGTCGTTCTTAGCCTTGATGATATTCTGGATCATTTTCTGTTCGTTATAATCGATCTCGGGAATACATACGCCCATAGCTCCTGCCGCAATACTGGAATTGAGCGCGAGAAGTCCGCACTCACGTCCCATGACCTCAACCACGTTACAACGAGCGTGAGACTCGCAGGTGTCGCACAAACGGTCAAGCGTATCTATAATAGTATTCATCGCGGTGTCAAAGCCGACGGTATAGTCGGTAGCCGTTATGTCGTTATCTATCGTTCCCGTAACTCCAATGGTAGGAATACCGCGCAAGCTGAGATCGGTAGCTCCGCGGAAAGTTCCGTCTCCGCCTATCGCAACGATAGCATCTATTTCATGTCTCTTACAGGTAGCTATTGCCTTAGCCATACCTTCCTCTGTCTTAAACTCAAGGCAACGATTAGAATAAAGCATAGTCCCGCCGTGAGAGATAATGTTGGACACGCTGCCGGACTTCATCTTAATAAGATTGTCTTCAATAAGTCCGCTGTATCCGCCTATGATACCCATTACCTCAATGCCCTCTTCGAGAGCCTTTCTCGTTACCGCTCTTATGGCAGCATTCATTCCGGGTGCATCGCCGCCAGATGTAAGCACGCCTATTCTCTTGATCTTTTCCATAAAAAACTAAAACCTCTTCGCAAAACGTTTTGTCATGAATTTGACGATATTAAATATTGTAATACATTACTTCAAAAAAATCAATAGTTTTTTTGTCAAAAATTTAACTTTTTTCGCAATTTTTTGATAATTTTTTATATTTTCAAGTCTCTGCCGATATTATCATATCAAAAATGTTGCTTGCCGAAACACATCTTATATATTCTCTGCTTCGCATAGCCGAAAGAGACAGGCGTCTGACCTGCTCGCCTTCTTTTGTGCTGATGCCCAAAAATACCGTTCCGACAGGCTTTTCGGGAGTTCCTCCATCGGGGCCCGCAATTCCCGTGACAGATACTCCGATGTCTGTGCCAAGGGCATTCCTCACCCCTCTTGCCATCTCTTTTGCGGTCTGCTCTGACACAGCGCCCCACTCTTTCAAAGTCTCCTCGCTCACACCGAGCAACTTCACCTTTGCCTCATTTGCATAGGTTACACAGCTTCCAACGAAAACGTCGGAGCATCCCGCAATATCGGTTATCCTTTTCGATATAAGCCCCCCCGTGCAGGATTCGGCGCAAGCGAGCGTCAATCCCTTTTCTCTCAAAAGCGCAATAGCCGCTTTTTCAAGAGACTCAACGTCTATACCGTAAATATATTTGCCTACCTCGGTTTTTGTGATTTTCTCTATTGCGCCGTCACATATATCGAGCGCCTCTTTTTCGCTTTTCGCCGATGCCGTTATGCGCAATCTCACCTCTCCCTCCTTGCAATACGGAGCTATTGTGGGATTTTCAGAGTTTTTCATTATTTCGGCTATCTCGTTCTCAATCGCCGATTCTCCCATACCGAAGATATGGACATTACGGCTTGCTATAACACTGTTGCGGCGCTCCATAAGATAGGGCATAACCTTTTCCCTGAATATCGGTATTATCTCGCTGGGCGGACCGGGGAGCATAATAACCGTCTTAGAGTCATTCTCTCCGCCGCAAACAGCCAGCGCGGGAGCTGTTCCGTAATCGTTATCGAATATGACCGCGCCCTCGGGCATCATCGCCTGCTTGCGATTATTTTCGGTCATCACCCTGCCCGTCCTTTTAAAATATTCTTCTATACGGCCAAGAGAATGAGCGTCCTCCCTCATCTCTCTCTTAAAATACTCAGCGACCGTCTCTTTTGTCAGGTCGTCATAGGTCGGACCGAGACCGCCGCTCGTTATAACGAGGTCGGCGCGCGCAAGCGCGCTCTCAAGCGCCGCCTTCAAGCGCTCCTGATTATCACCGACAACAGTATGCCTATATACGTTTATTCCAAGCTCGGCAAGTCTTTGCGACAAAAAAGCCGCATTTGTATTCACTATATCGCCAAGCAAAAGCTCTGTTCCCACGCAGAGTATCTCTGCAGTTTTTATGTTGTCCATAATTTTTCTCCTAAAAGCCTTATTTTAAAAATATTTTACCATGAAGCAAAAATGCTTGCTTGCAAGGGCATTTTTGCGAAGCCGTCAATTACGCAGGCGCACGGTTGTGCGCGTAGGGGCGTTTGCGCCCCAAAGGATTGCTTTGCAAGACTTTCTGCGTATATTATACCACATTTTTGTTTGTTTTTATATATTCTTGTAAATTATTTATTGATTTACAGCTCTTTTGAATGTATAATATAAGATATAAACGCATGGGAGGTGAAGATAATGGATAAATGCACTTTATGCCCGAGAGCCTGCTCTGCAAACAGAGCACAGGGCGAGAGGGGATTTTGCAAAGAAGCCAAAGAAATAACCATCTCACGCGCAAGCCTGCACATGTGGGAAGAACCGCCTATAAGCGGCTCACGAGGCTCGGGAACTATCTTTTTCTGCGGCTGTAATCTCCACTGTGTTTTTTGTCAAAACAAGATAATAAGCCGCGGCGGCGGAAACCGAAAAAATCTTTCGGTAAGCAAGCTTGCCTCGCTCATGCTCGAGCTTCAAGATATGGGCGCGCACAACATAAATCTTGTCACTCCCACTCATTTTGCCGACTCGGTTGCCGAAGCGCTAAAGCTTGTGAGAGGGGAGCTGAATATCCCGATAGTTTACAATTCATCCGGCTACGAATCGCTCTCAACGCTCAAAATACTCGACGGACTTATCGACGTTTATCTCCCCGACTTCAAGTATGCTTCAAACGAGCTTGCAAAGGACTATTCGTCAGCGCCCGACTATCCCGAAGTAGCCGCAAAGGCGCTTTGCGAAATGTATAGTCAGGTAGGCGCTCCGATATTCGACACTGACGGTTTAATGAAGCGAGGAATGATAGTGCGACATCTGGTGCTCCCGGCTTGCCGACACGACAGTATAAAGGTGCTTGACACCCTCTCAGAGCTTTTCTCTCCCGACTCAATAAAGCTCAGTCTTATGAGTCAATACACCCCCGATTTTGCACTCGACACTCCATACAAAAATCTACACAGGAAGCTGACGTCCTTTGAATACAATTCGGTTCTAAATCACGCTATCTCTCTCGGATTTGACGGATATTTTCAGTCCTTATCCTCAGCGACCTCAAGCTATACGCCGAATTTTGAGGAATAATGCACGATACTCGCTCTCTTATATAAAAACCGCTTTTGCCATCAATTTTTGACAGCAAAAGCGGTTTTTTATTTGTGTTCTATTACGCACGAGGAAAGCTTATCTCTTTACCTCTTCCATAACGTATGCCTCAAGTACGTCTCCGACCTTGATATCGTTGAAGCGATCAAGTCCGATACCGCACTCGTAGCCCTGAGCTACCTCGCGTACGTCGTCCTTAAATCTCTTGAGCGAGGATATCTTATCCTCAAATATAACGATACCGTCTCTTACAACTCTTATCATAGCCGAACGAATGACCTTACCGTCCTGAACGTAAGAACCTGCAATAGTTCCAACGTTGGGAACGTGAATAGTCTGTCTGACCTCTGCGTGTCCGAGAAGATTTTCCTTGAACTGAGGAGCAAGCATACCCTTCATAGCGTCGGTTATCTCGTTGATACAGTCGTAGATTATTCTGTACGTGCGTATATCAACATTCTGTCTTTCAGCACTGTCGATAGCCGCCTTATCGGGACGAACGTTAAATCCAACAATGATAGCGTTGGAAGCAGACGCAAGCATAACGTCTCCTTCACGGATACCGCCAACGGCAGAGTGTATAACTCTGACCTTGACCTCTTCGTTGGATATCTTTTCAAGCGACTGCTTAACTGCCTCGGCAGAGCCTCCGACATCAGCCTTAACTATGATGTTAAGCTCCTTGACACCGTCCGAGATCTGAGCGAACAGATCGTCAAGATTTGCTCTCGCATTCGCCTTAAAGGTCTCCTCTTTCGCCTTTGCCTTTCTCTGATCGGCAAGGGTTCTTGCCATTCTTTCGTCCTCAACTGCGTTGAACTCGTCACCCGCAAGCGGAACGTCAGCAAGACCGATTATCTCAACAGGCACAGAAGGTCCTGCCTCCTTAACTACCTTTCCGTTGTGGTCGGTCATCGCTCTTACACGTCCAACCGCTGTTCCCGCGATAACTATATCGCCGTTGCGGAGAGTTCCGTTCTGAACGAGCACAGTTGCAACAGGTCCTCTTCCCTTGTCGAGCTTAGCCTCGATAACGATACCCTTGGCGTGTCTGTTCGGATTAGCCTTAAGCTCCTTGACCTCTGCAACGAGTAGGACGTTCTCAAGAAGATCGTCGATACCCTGCTTTGTAAGAGCCGATACGGGAACGCAGATAACGTCTCCGCCCCATTCCTCGGGAACAAGGTCGTATTTTGTAAGCTCCTGTTTTACAGCATCGGGAATTGCCGTGGGCTTATCCATTTTGTTTATAGCAACGATTATATCTATTCCTGCCGCTTTGGCGTGGTTTATAGCCTCTATTGTCTGGGGCATTATTCCGTCGTCAGCCGCAACGACAAGTATTGCGATGTCGGTCGCCTGCGCGCCTCTCGCTCTCATAGCGGTGAACGCCTCGTGACCGGGGGTGTCAAGGAAGGTGATGTCCTCACCGTTTACCTTAACTCTATAAGCACCGATATGCTGTGTAATTCCGCCTGCCTCACCCGAGGTTACGCTCGTATGTCTTATAGCGTCAAGTATAGACGTCTTACCGTGGTCAACGTGTCCCATTACGCATACGACAGGGGCTCTGCCAACGAGATTGTTTTCATCGTCCGCCTCGTCCTCGAAGAGCTTTTCTTCGATAGTAACAACTACCTCCTTGGTGGTCGCGACACCCATTTCATCCGCAACGATAGCGGCGGTATCATAGTCAACCGTCTGGTTGACTGTAACCATCATTCCGAGAAGCATCAAGCGCTTAACTATCTCTGCCGAAGTTACCTTGAGGCGAGAAGCAAGGTCGCTTACCACTATCTCATCTGGAAGGGTTACGCTTGTAGGCGCTTTTGTAACGGGCGCGGATGACTTTTTAGCGCCTTTATTGAATTTATTCTTGTTGTTGCCCATAGCTCCCATACGGTTGTTTACGGGAGCCTGCTTTTTAAGTCTCTGGTTTCCGCCTCTTACGTCAACGACAGAATCGGGAACGAAATTATCAAGCTTCTCGTCGTATTTTGAAAGGTCGACCGAGCCTGCTCTCATATCAACAACTCTCTTTGCGCCGCGCTGTACTGCCGCGCCGTCCTTGGGGGTCTGCGAGCGAACGATAGGCTGAGCCTTAAAGGTCTCTTTAAATCCGCCCTGCTTCGTTGCGTATTCCTTATCCTTGTCCTTGAACTGCAAAGAAGCTCCGCCCTGACGGTCAACGCTCTTGTTCTTATCCTGACGAGGCTGTGAATTTGCAAAGGGATTTGCAAATCTGTCGTTAGATCTGTTCTGATCCTGACGGGGCGCTTGACGGAAATCTCTCTGTCCGTCTCTTGTATGCGCAGGCGCGCCTTTTCCGTCAGCAAAACGTGCGGGACGCTGATCCGCCCCTCTCTGCTGAGGATTATATGCGGGTCTTCCGTCTCTTTGATTTGTCTGAGGCGCTGTACGCTCGAACTTGGGAGCTTCTCTTCTCTGAGGCTCGAAGGGTTTTGCACCCTCTCTTGAAGCTTCCTTCTTGGGCCCTTCCGAAGGCTTTTTCTCAACCCTTTCGGCAGGCTTCTCGACTGCCTTTTTAGGCTCTGTCTTAACAGGATCTGCTTTGGGAGCTTCTGCCTTGGGTGTCTCGGCCTTAGGTGCTTCGGCCTTGGGCTCTTCCTTCTTGGGAGCTTCTTCTGCCTTTTCTTCCTTAGGCGCTGCCTTCTCTGCCTTAGGAGCTTTTGAGGGGATATAGGTCTTTCCAGCCATGTAATTTGCTATATTGTCGATCTGATTTTCTCTTGTAAGAGTCTCAAAGAGGATATCAAACTGTGCGGGCTCAAGCGTTGCCTGAGTTGATTTTACAGTTATTCCCTTGTTAGAGAGAAGATCGGTTATAGTCTTGTTTTTGATATTAAGATCTTTTGCAAGCTGACTTACTTTGAATTGTGGATTAGTTGCCATTATTTATAGCGTCTCCTTTCATATCGAAACGAATCTCATTATTGGATATATTGCTCTACCAGATTTGAAAGCTGGGTGTCTGTTACTGCGACAGCAGCTAGAAAAGAGCTTTTCCCTATCGCCTTGGCAAGTGTTTCGCCGTCGGCATTGAGTCTTACAAGCTTTACCTTGTAATATTCACATTTATCGGATATTTTTTTGTGTGTATTATCGGAGGTGTCCGACGCCTCAAAAACCACCTTGGGAGCATTTTTTCCGCCACCCCTCAGCGCATCGCATATCATCGGCACGCCCACCACTATCTTTCTCGCCCTCGCACAAAAGCCGAGTGCCGAAAGAAGCTTTTTTTCGTCTTTGATGACCGTCTCACTCATTTTCAAAAAGCTCTGTCTCCATTCTGTCGTATACGTCATCGGGAACGGTGCAATCGAGACTCTTGTCTATTCTGTGAGATTTTCTTGCCTTTTGCAGACATTTAAGCGATCTGCAAATATATGCGCCTCTGCCGGACTTCTTTCCCGTAAAGTCAAGAGATATTTCGCCCTCGGGCGATCTTACCACTCTCAAAAGCTCGTTTTTGGGCTTATGCTGATTACAGCCCAGACACTGCCTCTCCGGCAATTTTCTCTTTTTCTGTTCCATAGCGCCCTTCCTTTCTGACCGTATTTAAGTAAAAATTGAAATTATTCCGATTTGATATCTATCTTCATTCCCGTCAGTCTTGCCGCAAGTCTTGCGTTCTGACCTTCCTTACCGATAGCAAGCGAAAGCTGATCCGCATCAACTATTACCTTGCAGGAGCGCTCGCCCGTCATCTCAACCGAACGAACTGTTGCGGCCGCGAGAGCCGCCGCAACGTATTCCTCGGGTACTTCGCTGTACTTAACTATGTCTATCTTCTCGCCGCGAAGCTCGTCGACGATCCCCGAAATTCTCATTCCGTGATTACCGATACAAGCGCCGACAGCATCAACGTCCTCGTCTCTGGAATATACCGCGATCTTTGTTCTCGATCCCGCCTCTCTCGAAACGCCCTTCACTAAAACAACTCCGTCCTGTATCTCGGGTATCTCAAGCTCGAACATACGGCGAACGAGTCCGGGGTGAACTCTCGAAAGAGTTACAAGCGGTCCTCTGAGCTCTCTGTTTACTTCCATAACGAATACCTTTATCCTCTCGCCGACAGTAAAGCTCTCGCCGGGGATCTGCTCATTCTTCATAAGAACTGCATGGCTGGTTCCGGTCTCAAGCACTACGTTTCCGTTCACGGGATCTATTTTGCTTACACTCGCCGTGATTATCTCCTCACGCTTGCTCTCGTAGGCGTCCTGCATAGCCTTGCGCTCACCCTCGCGGATACCCTGAATTATTACCGACTTTGCGGCTGCCGCGCTGAGTCTGCGGAAGTTCTTCGGCTTTACCTCGTTCTCAACCATCTTTCCAAGAGTATTTCTTCTGCTGAGAGCCTTAGCCTCTTCAAGAGATATCTGGCACTGAGGATTTGTTACCTCCTCAACTACCTCTCTCTGCTGATATACCTTGATATCCTCTTTTGCGGGGTCTATCGCAACACGCATGAGCGCGCTGCTTCCATACTCTTTCTTTACCGCAGAGAGAAGAGCCGCCTCGATCTTCTCGATCATATACTCCTTGGATATTCCTTTTTCCTTTTCCAAAAGGTCAAGAGCAATAAAAAATTCCTTATTCATCTTAATTCTTATTCCTTTCTTTTGTTGCCCGTCAAAAACAAGACCGGGCGGATCGATTTATTTTTTATTTAAAACTGATAATAGGTCTGCAATTTCGCTACCGAAGCTCTGGGAAATTCCAAAATCTTTCCAAGACTTTCTATTCTCACTTCGCCGCCTTCTCCAAGAGGCAAAAGCTTACCCTTAAAGGTCTTCGCTCCGTCGATGGGCGCATAAAGCTTGACTTCAACGTCCCAGCCCTCGCACGCATCTATATGCATGTCACACTTAAGCTCTCGCTCAATGCCGGGTGAGCTCACCTCAAGATAATATGCTTCCTCTATCGGATCTGCCTCGTCGAGTAAAGGATCAAGCGCTCTGTGCATCTTTTCGCAATCGTCAATAGTTATTCCTTCCTCGGAATCTATCGTTATGCGAAGCACTTTTCTGCCGCCCTCTTTAACGTATTCCACGTCCCACAAAAAGAACCCTAGGGAGTCTGCAAGAGGCTCTGCTATAAGCGAGACTTTTTCGGATATGCTTGGATTTTTAGCCATATCTCTTCCGCCTTTCAAGAGTATTTTGGAGAAATATCCCCTAATCAACAATTAAGAGTGGGTCTTTTCAAACCCACTCCCATAATCTACTGTGAATAGTATATCACATATTTTTCCCAATTGCAATAGTTTTTTAAAATTTTTCTCCATAATAATTTAAATTCTTTTTATTCTTCCCTGTTTACAAACGCAAAGATTTATGATATACTATTAAAATAGGATAATTATGTACTAAACGAGGTAATCCCGTGAATTCAAATAATATTTTTGCTCCAAAAAAGCCTTTGGAAATAAAACCTGTCAAGGCTTCGGATATAATAATATCTCAAATTTTGTATTTGCTTATCGCATTTTTCGCGCCGATGGCTCTTTTCTTTGATATTTCCACGACTCCGCTTCAGGTCATATCCATCGCCGTCGCCGTGGCAAGCATAATCATATTCGCAAAGCTCTCAAGATCAACAAGGACCGCGATCTCATACGCGCTGATACTCGTGGCCTCCTTCACACTTGTCGGACCTATCGTCTGCGGTCTTATCGCTTCATTCATCGGCTCTGTATGCGCGCTTTCTTACAGTCTTATAAAAGCAGAAAAGATACAGCTCAAGCTGTTTGCAATAGCGCCGTCTCTCGTCGCTTATCTTGCGGCATCCGCGCTTCTTGGAAGCTTTCTTCTCTCTCTTGCGGTGTTTATCCATATTCCCGCGGCACTTGCCCTTGGATACGCCTTTTCAAAAGGATTTGACAGAGTCTCCGCCATTTGTCGCACCTCTGCGGCAATAATACTCACCGCCATTATTCCCGCGGCGATATATTTCTTTTTGAGATACGGAACAGACTTTTCTGTTCTCTCATCTCTTGTAGACTCCTTGAAAACAAGCTCGGTAAATATTTTGTCCGACACGCTTTATAAGCTTTACAGCGGAATGGGCGAGCTTGGCGCTTCCATGAGTATGACAGATGCGCTTGAGGTATCCACCTATGCCGTAAACGCGGTCTTCAATCTTTTGCCCGCGCTCACGGTGCTCATAGCAAACATTATCGCGTTTGCGCTCCAGTCCATGATGACCTCAATACTCATAGTGGGCGAAACAGATAAAGCCAAGATATCAAAAATGCTGGTCTTTGAGATGAGTCTTATCTCGGCTATCGTGTTTATAGTAAGCTTCCTTACAATGCTCATACTTTCGGCATCGGGCATCTCGGTCTGGTCGGTAACGGCAGAAAACATAGCCATCATACTTATGCCGGGTCTCTTGTTCTCCGCTTTTGCCGCCTTCAGAGGATTTATCTTCCTCAAAAACAGCTCTTGCCTCGGCACGCTCCTTTATCTCGTTTCAATTATGATGATATTCTATATACCCGCTCTGATGATCCCTCTCGGTTCATTTGCGGGAGCTGTTCTGATAATTCTTAACAACATCTCAAAATATCGCGCTAACCGTAAAAAATAAAGCTTTCTCAAATTCAAAAAAAGAAAGGCGATCATTATGTCAAAAAAGAAGTTAGACTTTAAATCCTATATGGACGAGCTACCATCGGGACTTTATATAGTTCTCGCGGTACTCTTTATGGCTATCCATATACTGATATGCTCATACAGCGCAGTATCTCCCGCAAAGATAGGCTTGATATTGCTCTCGGTATATATCCTGCTTGCCCTAACCATATTTATATTCGGACGCAGACGTATATCAAAATTGAAATACGAAAAGCTTGCCGCTGACGAACACAACAGCGGTGTCATCAGCGCCTTCCGCGACAGCGTGGATATCCCCTACGTTATAGTGACAGACGACGGAAAGGTCATAACCGCCAATCGCGCGTTCAGAGAAATAACGGGAGACAGAGAGTCCTATTTCAACGCCGAGCTTTCCGAGCTCTGCAGCTTGGATCTTAAAGCGTTGATATCCTCTGTTGAGGAAAAGGAAAACGCGTCTTCCGCGCTTTCCTCATCAAACGAGGAGAGCGACGACGAAAACGCAACCGCCGTCGCGCAGCCGAAAGCCTTCACGGTTTCGATAGCACAAAGAAAATATTCTCTTGACTGTCACACTATCCGTTCAAGCGGACATATCTATTATATGATACTCTTTGGCGACATCACTGAGCTTGCCTCTATAACCGACCGTTATTATTCAGAGACCTCTGCGATAGCATATATCGTAATAGACAATCTTGACGAGATAGCTCAGTACGTAAAAGGAAGCTATCGCGCCGAGGAAAATCAGGTCGAGTCTATACTGAAAAATTTTGCAGCCGACATGAACGGTATCATACGCGAATATGACCGTCATAAATATATGATGATCTTTGACCGCAAGCATCTCGCTCTATGTATAAAAAACAAATTCAGCGTGCTTGACGAGGTAAGACAGGTGCGTCTTGGAGACGACACTATCCCGCTTACAGTATCCATGGGCGTTGCAATAACGGGCTCAACGCTTGAAGAAAGAGAGCATGATGCTCTCTCCTCTCTCGACCTTGCGCTTCAGAGAGGCGGAGACCAGGTGGTAGTTAAAAACGAAAAGGGTATAAATTATTTTGGCGGACTCACAAAGAGCCAGCAGAAGCGTACCCGAGTTCATTCAAGAGTTATAGCCAATAAGCTTTATTCCGAAATTTCCAACTCCTCTAACGTCATCGTTATGGGACACAGAAATCCCGACTTCGACTGTATCGGCGCTTGCGTGGGCATTGCAAGTCTTGCTATGTATCTTGGAATAGACGTAAAGATCGTCACCGACAGAGACAATCCCAATTTTGCCGCTTGTACAGAAAAGCTGATCGAGCTTGAGGAATACAAGAACATTTTCGTGGACGGCGTTGACGGACTTGACGAGACCTCCTTCGGCACTCTGCTCGTTATCGTCGATGCCAACAACTTCGCTATTCTCGAAGCTCCCGAAATGGCAGAAAAATCTCTCAAAACGGTAGTCATAGACCACCACATCAAAAAAGAGGAATTCAAAAACGAGCCCACCCTCTCGTATATCGATGCTACGGCATCATCTGCTTGCGAGCTCGTATCCGAAATACTTGAACAGAGTATTCCCGACGGAACTCTTAAAAAAGAAGAAGCTACCGTTATGCTTTCAGGCATAATGGTAGACACAAAGAACTTCACAAGATCGGTTGGAACAAGAACCTTCTCTGCCGCGCTCTACCTCAGAGCCGCTGGAGCAAGCACGGAAAACGCAAGGACCTTCTTTAACGAAGCCTTTGAGGATTATCGCGCTCAGGCGCTTTTCGGCGCGGGAGTTGAAATGTACCGCGACCAGCTTGCCATAACGCTCAGCAACGGAACTAATTCCCCGAACGACCGCATAGCCGCAGCTAAAGCCGCAGACACCTTGCTTACCGTAAGAAAGATAAACGCCGCTTTTGCGCTTGTAAAGATAGAAAACACCATTCACATCTCGGCTCGTTCAAACGGCTCGATAAACGTTCAGCTTATACTCGAAAAGATAGGCGGAGGCGGACATTTTGATTCGGCGGGAGCGGCAATAGCCGACAAATCTCTCGAAGAAGCAAGAGCCCTGCTTATAGAGGCGATAGACGAGCATCTCGACAACGAACAAAAAATCCAAACCAATAACAACAAATAAAAGTTTTCACCTCGGAGGTAAATACAAATGAAGGTTATATTAACAGCAGACGTAAAAGGACAGGGAAAAAAGGACCAGATGATAGAGGTTTCTGACGGATATGCAAGAAACTTTCTCCTTCCCAAAAAGCTGGCTATTCCCGCCGATGCAAAGTCGATAAACGAAATGAAGAACAAAGAGGCGTCCAAACAGCATAAGATAGACACCGAAAAGCAGAATGCTATCGAAATTTCAAAGAAGCTTGAGGATATCGTTCTCAAATTCGAGTATGCCGCAGGCCCTGATAAAAAGCTTTACGGCTCGGTGACCTCGAAGGATATTTCCGAGGAGCTTGCAAAGAAGCACGGAATTTCGATAGACAAGAAAAAGATATCTCTTGCAATTCCGATAAAATCCTTCGGCAGATTTTCAGCTGAAGCTCATCTCTTTTCGGGAATAGTTGGCAAAATTACCGTTGAAGTCGTAAGCAAGCAGTAATTTCCCTTTTTTCAATAAAAAGAACAGAATTTTAAAACTTATAAAGGCGGATATTATAAAATGGAAGACCGTATAAATAAAAAACTTCCCTTCTCGCTCATTGCCGAGCAATCGCTCTTAGGGGCTATTCTCATTGACCCCGATGCTCTGAACGATATTGCCGACACGGTTTCGGCAACCGATTTTTATCTTACCGAGCACGAGCAGATATTCACCGCTATGCACGAGCTGTTTCTTGCAAACAAAGAAATAGATATCGTAACTCTTATTGATATGCTCGTAACTAAGGGCATTTACAGCAAATCGGGCGGACAGGATTATATAATGACCCTCTGCAAGACTGTGCCTAACGCGCTTAATATCAAGGATTACGCCTCGATAGTCAAGCAAAAAAGCCTGCTCCGACAGATAATCGAGGTCTGCTCCGATATAACCGATACTGCCTACACCGAGGAAGGCGAGGCGTACGGAGTAATAGAATACGCGGAAAGCCGTATCTTTGACATCGCGCAAGGGCGCGACACCAAAAACTTCCGTCACATACGTGAAGTCTTAGGTGAGGTATATAAAAATCTTCACGCTATGGAAACCGACGGAGAAGCGGCTCAGGGTACAAAGACAGGATTTTCGGGTCTTGATAACGTCCTTGCGGGTATGGGAAACTCCGATCTTGTTCTCGTCGGCGCGCGTCCGGGTATGGGAAAGACCTCGTTTGCGCTCAATATAGCAACAAACGTAGCTTTGCAGACGAAGAAAAAGGTCTGCATCTTCTCACTTGAAATGTCTGCCGAACAGCTTGTATCGCGTGTCATATCAAGTGAAGCGATGGTCGACAGCTATGCGCTCAGAACAGGAAAGCTTGATCCTAAACAGTGGCAGGATATCGCTGAGGCATCAAGCAAGCTCGCGGGCTGTGATATTCTCATAGACGACACCTCGGGAATTTCTGTCACCGCAATGAAGTCAAAGCTCAGACGTATCCAAAATCTCGGACTTGTTGTGATCGACTATCTCCAGCTTATGCAGAGCGACAGACGAACCGACAACCGAGTACAAGAGGTCGCGGATATTTCAAGAGCTCTTAAGATAATGGCAAAGGAGCTCAACGTTCCCGTAATATGCTGTGCTCAGCTCTCCCGCGGACCTGAGTCGAGAACCGATAAGCGTCCTATGCTTTCCGACCTTCGTGACTCGGGAGCTATCGAGCAGGATGCCGATACCGTAATTTTCCTTTACAGAGATGAATACTATAAAACCGAAGGAAATCAGGACGAAGGCAACATCGCAGAGATCATCATTGCGAAAAACCGTCACGGTTCTACCGGAAACGTTAAGATGGGTTGGATAGGAAGATTTACTAAATTCAGAACTCTTGCAACCGATACGCAAGAATGATTTGAAAGGTCTGTTTGAAATGGATTTAAAGAACACGGCATCTGTTTTGCCAAGCGCCTTCACTCCGCCGCATATTTTGTCGGGACTTCCAAAAAGCACCCCTCTTCTCGTTGCCTATTCGGGCGGCTCGGATTCGGGAGCGCTTCTCGATATGACAGTCCGATATGCCGAGAAAAATCATGCCAAGGTTTATGCGGCACACGTCAATCACGGTATACGCGGCGAGGAAGCAAACAGAGACGAGGAATTTTGCAGAGCTGCCGCTGAAAAATACGGCATAGAAATATTCGTTCTTCGTGCTGACGTACCCGAGATCGCAAGACAAAGCGGAAAAAGCATTGAAACTGCCGCAAGAGACGTAAGGTACAACTACTTTTCAAAGCTTATGACCGAGAAGGATATCCCTCTTCTCTGTGTCGCTCATAACGCCGACGACAATTTTGAGACTATTCTCTTTAATATCTCAAGAGGAAGCGGACTTTTGGGCGTCTCGGGAATACCGAGAACACGAGATTTTGAAGGCGGTATGATAATACGCCCAATTTTGGAAATGAGCAAGGATGACATAAATAAATATTGTTTCGATAATAATATTGAATATGTCACGGACAGCACGAATACCGATACCGAGTACACGAGAAACAGAATAAGAAGTTTCGTGATCCCCGAGCTAAAAAGTATCTGTCCCGGCGCTGAACGTGCCGCGGCAAGACTTTCGGCCACGCTTCGTGAGGACTCGCTCTGCCTTGAAAGCATGGCAAGTTGGTTTCTCGAAGAGACCCGAGACGGATTTTTTATAGAAACAGAAAAGCTGTGCGGCTCTCCGTATTCTATCGCGTCCCGCGCGCTTATGTCTCTCTATGCAGAAATATCGTACGGCGCGTCTCTTGAATACACTCATATAAAGGCTTTATTTGAGCTTGCAAAAAAGAATATTCCGCACTCCTCTATTGACCTTCCGATGAATATAAGGGCGGTCATCGAAAATTCAAGACTCGGCTTCATTGTCTCTGACGGAAAAGGAAAAAATACGGCATGCGAGCCCTTCTCTCTCGCACTTAAAGAGGGTAATAACCATATCGCAGAGATAAACGCCGATATAATGTTAGAATATACGGAAAATAATATAAATATTTACAAAAAGTCAATCAACTTATCGATTGATTCTGCTAAAATAATAGGTACGCTGTATGCCAGAGAACGCCGCAGCGGCGAAAAAATAAGACTCAATTCTATGGGAAAGAGTATAAAAAAGCTTCTCTGTGACAATAAAGTACCTTTGGAGATACGCGCAAGACTCCCTATTATCTGCGACGATAACGGCATCGTTGCCGTTCCCTTCATAGGTGTCAGCGATGCTTATAGACCGACAAAAGAAACCAAAAAAATAATAAGCATAGATATCAAATTTATTTAATCCGAAAGGTTAGTGCTATGTTAAAGGATATTGAAAGAATTCTTGTTTCGGAAGAACAGATAGATGAGATCACTACTAGGATCGCATCGCAAATAACCGAGGAGTATAAAGATTCCTCTAAAAAGCTTGTCCTGCTTTGTATTCTCAAGGGATCGCTCGTGTTCTGCGGCGACCTTATGAAAAAAATACATATTCCCCTTGAGATCGAATTTATGAAGGTGTCCTCATATGGAGCCCGTTCAACTTCATCGGGAATTATAAACATACATCTCGATATCAAGAGAGATGATATGGAAGACATCAATTTCATTGTAGTGGAAGATATTATAGACAGCGGAAATACCCTTTCCCATCTCGTCAAGTATCTTTCTGAACGAGGCGCTAACAGCGTAAAGACCTGTACTCTGCTTGACAAACCCTCGCGCCGCAAGGTAGAGTTTACACCAGATTATATCGGTACTGAGATACCCGACGAATTTGTTGTGGGCTACGGTCTTGATTTCAGTGAAAAATACCGCAATCTCCCCTTCGTAGGAGTGCTGAGCCCCAGTGTTTACGGCGGCTGATAATACGATAATATTCTAAGAAAGGCAATTAGCAAATGAAAAAAAATAATCTGAAGGTGTTGCTCACCTATGCGCTTATGATAGTTATCATATTCGCTATCATTGCGTTTGTGCTGAACAAGGATGAGCCTGAACCTGTACGATACGGTGACATTATTGAATATTTTGAAAAAGATGCCGTAAAAGAATTCACGGTAGATAAATCCGATTACCTCGTTATGACCGTGTACGTGCTTGACTCTGAAGGAAACCTGAACTTTGACGAGGCAGGAAAGATAACCAACGACACAAAAACGATAGGTTATCAGATACGCGATCTCGACAGCTTCCGTGAGGAGTGTGCTCAATATTACAGCGGTCCTGACAAAAACGTAAACCTCACAACAAACTTTGAATTTGAACCTCAGACTACTATTCCGTGGTGGGTAGGATTTCTTCCTTATCTCATACTTATCATTCTTTTGATAGTTTTCTGGGTAGTATTCTCAAAGAAGGCCGGCGGCAGCGGAGCAGGTCCCGGAAAAATAAATTCCTTTGGCAAAGCAAGAGTAAAGATGCCGCAGGATGATAAGAACAAGGTTCTTTTCAAGGACGTCGCAGGAGCAGACGAAGAAAAAGAGGAGCTTGAGGAGGTCGTTGAATTCCTCAAAGATCCCGCAAAATTTGCAAAGCTTGGCGCAAAGATACCTCACGGTGTGCTTCTTATGGGCCCTCCCGGTACAGGTAAGACGCTCTTGGCTAAGGCGGTAGCGGGAGAAGCGGGTGTTCCCTTCTTCTCCATATCGGGTTCTGATTTTGTTGAAATGTACGTCGGTGTCGGGGCTTCGCGTGTAAGAGACCTCTTTGAAAACGCTCGCAAAGCTCCCGCATCAATAATCTTTATAGATGAAATTGACGCTGTCGGACGTCACAGAGGCGCAGGTCTCGGCGGCGGTCACGACGAACGTGAGCAAACACTCAACCAGCTTCTCGTCGAAATGGACGGCTTTGGCTCGCATGAGGGAATTATCGTTATTGCGGCGACTAACCGCCCCGATATACTTGACCCCGCGCTTCTCCGTCCCGGACGCTTTGACCGTCAGATAACAGTCAACTATCCCGACATCAAGGGCCGTGAGGAGATACTCAAGGTTCACGCAAGAAACAAACCCCTTGAGGAAGGCGTTGACCTTACAAAAATAGCAAAGAGCACCGCAGGATTTACAGGCGCTGACCTTGCAAACCTTCTCAACGAAGCGGCGCTTCTTGCTTCAAGACGCGGCAAAACACTTATAGGTATGGACGATCTCGACGATGCCTTTATAAAGGTCATCGCAGGTCCTAAAAAGAAGTCCAGAACTATGAAGGAGAGAGAAAAGAAAAACACTGCTTACCATGAAGCAGGTCACGCTATCACCGCGCATCTCCTTCCCTATATGGACCCTGTTCAGCAGATATCTATCATTCCCAGCGGCAACGCTCTCGGATATACGCTCAATCCTCCCGTTGAAGATAAATTCAGCGTTTACAAGGAAGAGCTCAAGCAGAAAATCGTTATGCTGCTTGGCGGACGCGCCGCAGAGGAGATAATCTTCGGCGACATTTCTGGCGGCGCTTCCAACGATATTCAGCGCGCAACAGATATTGCCAAAAAGATGGTAACTCAGCTCGGCATGAGCCAGCTTCTCGGTCCGAGACGCTTTGGCTCGGGACACAGCGAGGTGTTCCTCGGTCGTGATTTCTCAAGCTCGCAGGATTATTCCGAGGAGATCGCTGCTAAGATAGACAGCGAGATACACGATATAATCTCCGAGGCTTATATAAGAGCAAAGCAGATACTCACCGACAACATCGACAAGCTTCATTTCATATCCGAATTCCTGCTCAAAAACGAGATAATGGACGGAGAGCAGTTCAAGGCGGCTATGGAAGGCAATCCCACCTTTGAGGAGCTTGAGGAAATGACCGAGGCGAAAAAGCGCAAGAGCCGTGAAGAAAATGACGAGCGCAGACGCCGTATCGAGCTTGAGGAGAAGGAAGCTGCCGAGAAGGCAGAAGCCATCGCAGAGAACGCCGACGAAGACGTCACCGAAAAGACGGACGAGGAGATCTCTGAGGACTCCGATAAGGAAGAAGTATCAGATGAAACCGAGGAAGCTTCAGAAGATACCGACTCCCAAGAAAAATCCGACGAAGATGATACTGACAAAAATTAAGATCCAAATAAAAAACTGGGCTGAGTTTTACAACTCAGCCCAGTTTTATTATCTCAATTTTTGTTTTTCAAATTTCTTATATCCGATTCGAGCAAAAAATTACACACTTTGTTTTGATTGTTTTTCTCAAGCGCTTTGAAGATAAGATTTGCAAGAAGCACAGCGAGGATCCCCGCAACAGCGCCGACGATAAATCCGCCGATAACATCGCTTGGATAATGCACCATAAGATAGTTTCTTGTAGCTCCCATAATTACAACGTAGAAAAGCGCGGGAGCTATCCATTTTTTGCTCTGTGTGAGACATACCGCCGTCATTCCCGCCATTGCGGACGTGACGTGACCCGAGGGGAAAGAATATTCTCCCTGCTTAGGAGAGCCTATAAATTCCCACCACTCCTTATATTCCATAGCAAAGGGGCGAGGACGTGCCACGAGCTCCTTTATCGTAACATTGGTAAACAACGAACCTATAAGTACCGAAAACACTATCGCAAATCCCGTCTTTCTTGTTTTCTTAAAAAACATAAGAAGGATCGCCAAGGCAAAGCAAAAAATTCCAAGGTCTCCTATGCGCGCAAAAAATATGCTTATCGGCGTAAAAATTCCGCCCGCACTCTCGGCAAGTCTGTGATAAAATGACAGTATTGCCCTGTCAAAATCGGCAAACGCTGTATTAAGCCACTGTGCAAAGGGTGTAAGATCCATATTATTCTCCTATCAAAAATATTTTTTCAAAACGTATTCCACAACGTGTTCTTCGTTAGAGCAGATTATTTCGTCAGCTATCGCCTTCAGCGACTCGCAGGCGTTTGAGACCGCAAGACCGAGCCCCGCCGCCTCTGTAACAGTCCTGTCATTATCACCGTCTCCGATACTCATAGTCTGCGAATAAGGAACACCGACAAGATCAGCAAGCTTATAAAGGGCATTTCCCTTTCCCGCGTCAATGCTGACTATTTCAAGATTGTGTCGGCTCACCTCGACCGACCTCAATTCTTTATAACGATACAAATATTCCTTGCATTTTTGTTTTTCCTCATAGCTCTTGAAAAAGATTGAAAAAACCTCGATATTGTCTGTGGAGCAAAGAGCAGCGCGCAGATCGTCAACATAGGTAGCAAAATTTCGCACCACCACGCGATGCTCGTTACAGACGTTATAATAGTCATAATCCTCGTCCTTTTGAAAATTCGCGTCAACAAAGCTCCTGCCGTTACTGCGAAAACAGATGTGGGCTTCACAGGAATTAAAAAGATCATATATTTCTTCGTTAAGCTCCGAAGGAATTGAATTTGATATCTGCCGCCCCGACGCTTTTTCAAACACCGATGCGCCGTTTGAGTGTATTATGTATCTAACAGAGGGAAGCTCCCTTATATTTTGAGGAATTTCGGAGATAGAACGTCCCGAGCAAGGCACAAACAAAACGCCCATCTTGTCAAGCTCGTTTATCGCCTCAATGTTTTCCCTGCTTATTTCCGCATTATTATTAAGCAACGTCCCGTCGAGGTCACACGCGATAATTTTGTAAATTTCCATACTATTCCTTTCTTGTTATCTTTCCTATAAATTATAACACGCCGACGTATAAAAAACAATAGGAAATCACCGCAAAAGATGATTTCCTATTGTTTTTAAAGAAACTTGCGTATATCCACAGTAAGTTTCTCTTCAAGATTTATAAGCCTCTTGGTTATATCCTTCGACACCTCGTCCGCCGCCTTATACTGATTGAGATATTTGTTAAGCGACTTGACACCCATATTACAGCCGTCGGTTATAAGGTCAGCTATCGTGTGATCGGACTCTTTCATAACGAGCTTCATATTGGTCTTCATCCAGGACATTCCCTTAGCAATGGGATTCGGCTCTTTTCCGTCGTCCTTATACTTCTTCAAAAGCTCCTCTATCTCTCTCTTAAGCTTATCGTGCTCGTCCTTGCAAGCATTCAAGTAATTTTTCAGTTCGGGAGAGCTAACGTACTCAAGTACCTCATCTATCGAGCTTGTTCCCATCTTCACTCCAGCATCGCACTCGCGAAGCAATCTTATTGTATCTTGTTCTATCATAAAAAATCTCCTTTTTTTATTTTAGTATTTGACACAATATAAGAAATTATTAATAAAAAATAATCAGAGGCTGCTCCGCTTATTCAGCAAAGCAACCTCTGAAAAATTTTAAATCAAAGTAAGATTATCAAGAACTGCGATACAAGCACCACCGCTATAAGCGCGATAGGGTATGTAGACGCATAAGCCGATGCAACGTCCTCTGTTCCCGAAACACCGATAAGCGTTCCAAGCGCGGGGGTAGATGTCATACCACCCGTGATAGCACCGAGGTTGTTGAGAAGGCTGAGCTTGAGAACGTACTTTGCAAAGATGTAACCAAGTATGAGCGGAACTACTGTCATTATTATACCGTATACGAAGTACATCGGGTCAAAGTTTTCAACAAACTCTGCTCCGCCGGGGATACCAGCGCCAACAAGGAAGAGTACAAGTCCAAGCTCTCTGAAAAGCTTAAGAGTTGATGCGGAAGGCATAATGCTTACAGCGCCTATACGCGAGAAGTGACCGAGAAGAAGGCTTGCAAGCAAGCATCCGCCCGTTGTGGTAAGCGAGAAGCAAGTTCCGCTAAGACCTTGACCTGAAAGCGGGATCTTTATCTGACCGACAAAAGTTCCAAGAACAGCCGCAAGTGAGAATGCCGCAATTCCCATGTGGTCAATGTGGAAAAGCTTTCCCTTATATTCCTTCTTTGTCTCCTCTGCTTCAACAACAAGCTTTGCTCTTTCTTCTTCCATATTAGCCTTTGTAAACTTGGGAATTATCTGAACGAAAAGAACAACGCCGATAACACCGAATATGTAAGCTATACCGTGGCCAACAGATACGAGCGACATGTATTGGGGATCTACCGTAGCCTTTGCCGCAGAGAATGCGGGTGTAGAGGTAAGAGATCCCGAAAGAAGTCCGACGATCATGGCAACGAATCCGTCCTGATCCTTAATGGAAGAACCGTATCCGATAAGCTCTCCAAGACCGATGCATCCCGCAGCAGCAAGACCGCCCGCAAGGATTACAACGAGTCCGATAAGAACGTAAGACTTGAAGTTTCTCTTGAAGTTACCAAAGAATTTAGGACCTGCAATAAATCCAACAGAAGTAACGAAGAGAATAAGTCCAAGGCTTTCGATAAGCGAAAGTCCGCTTGAAAAATCGTAAGGCTTTGATGAAGCGCTGAAGACAAGTCCGCCAAGCTCGTTAACGCTGAAGAAGAGCGCACCGAAGAGAAGCGCAACTATGAAAACGCCTGCGTCGCCAAGAGAAACACCCTTTATGGTAATTCTTCC
>JAZOLQ010000112.1:0-19766 GCA_045653185.1 Eubacteriales bacterium | reverse complement strand
TTCCATCTTCTTGTGTGATGTCCGAAATGGACGCCTGCTTCAAGCAGCTGTTTGATTGAAATTACTGACATTTTTAATGTCCTCCTTCGGTTTTTTCCACCACATAGCCTCGCGTTTTTATTATCCGCACGGATAACACCGTCACGCACACCGACCATGTGTGTGTATTTTTTGTCGTCGGTCAATCAAACCGACGCAACCGATATTATACCATATTACCCATTATACTTCAAGATAACTTTGCACAATTTACAATTTATTTACAATTACCAATATCCCCTTCTCTTTTTATCCTTCTCGCAATCTCTGTACTCGTCGGGGGATATTTTGACGAGTATAGCGTCCTTACCTATACATTCTATCTTGTTCCAAGGTATGACTATATCTCCGCCCCGAAAAAGCCCAAGCACTCCGCCTCCGCGCGGCACTATTATCGCCGTTATCCTTCCGTCACAACTGTTGAACTCAAAGTCTATCGGGCATCCGAGCCTTACCCCGTCACACAGATTTACTACCTCCTTCTGGCGTATATCACAGGTGTTGAAGCGTTCCATAAGCCGTCCTCCATAAAAAATATTCCGCGAGTCATTTATAATCTATGGCTCGCGGAATATTTATATTCTTTTTCCTTTGTCCTTTTTAATCCTCTGTGTGAAGTTTGAAAACACTGAGCAGAAAATACAGCGCTATACAGAGGGCGGACGGAATGAGCGCCAGGAAGAAATATCCCACGCTGACCGTACGTATCTCAAAAAACGCTCCAACCCCTTCTATCGCGAAGCAAATAATAAGGAACAGCGGTATTATTACGTCAAGCGCTATCGCCGCCTTATTGATATCTGCCGTGCCAAACCGCCTGAGGTTATCGATGCGGATACAATAAATGAGAGTTATATGCAAAAATACCATAGCGAGAAAGCGGCACTCTGTCTGATAGAGATACTGCCCCATTATTCCCAGATATCCTATTATATTTGGAAGGATTATCGCGCACAGTGCCCCTAAAACGCCTGCGGTGATAATTCCCGCATTATTGCGCAAGGGCGTTTTGAACTCACCCGATATACTTCTAAATCCCCTTGCATTTTCTATTCCGCATTTATCGGTGACGAATATGAGCATTGCCATAAGGTCGATGATAAATCCGCAAAACAGAACGTGTCTCGCATCAAGGAAGGACTCTCCGAAGATCATCGGAAGCATAACCATAACTATTCTTACGAACTGAGCGCAGAGGACGTATCTGAAAAAGCCCGCAAGGTTTGAGTACGCCGCGCCCGAATAAACGAGGGCTCGTCTGAGCGATGCAAGTCCTCCGCCCTGCTTGCTCGGTCTTGGAATGAGCATATCGGCATCTGCCTTCACGTCCTGTCTTGCCGAAAGGCTTTCCGCGCTTCCCGCGACCTCAATTGCCTCAATAGCCTCCTCAAATCTGCCCGACAGGCGATATTGCAGAGGCGAACAGCTCACTATAACGTCGGGCTTCTCGCGAAGCTCTCTGTATTTATCCGAGAAGCAAAGCACCGCTACCTTTTTATTCATAGAATGTACGTGAGCAATAAGCTTATCTATATATTCGATAGGGATATCCTTATAGGTATCTATCTCTCCGAACTTATAGGTTATCGGCTTATTTGTAGCTTCAAAATCGAGTATTGAGGCAGACGCGCCAAAATTTGGCGCAGGTATCTCAAGTCTCTCGCCGTAAGCGCTTCTGAAGGAATCCGAGAAGGACACCGTCTTCACGCCAAAAGCCTTCATTCCCGACACAGCACTCGCAAATGCGGGATCAAGCATCTCTGAGAATACTAAAATCCCCACGAAAATATCGTTCTGAGAGAACTCGTTCTCAGAAAGGGTAAACACAAGAACTCTCATTCCCGATTTGCTGTATTTTTCATACTCTGCCGCAAGGTCTTTCTTTCCCTTTTCACTTATAGGCGAGATACCGTTTGAGATATAGCACTTAGAACATTTGAGTATAGCCTCCTGGGACTGCGAAACACACAATATCCTTTTCTCGCCTTTATCGGTATAAAAGAGCTTATCGGTCTTATCGATCGAGTTTCCGGGCACGTATCCGTTTATATTACATCTTATTTTCAGCGCCTCGGCATCAGCTCCCGTCTTATTTACGAACTCCTCAAGAGCTATTCTGTATCTGCCCGGAGCGTGTACGCCGACTGTGAGCGTTCTGTTCTCTGCCGAGTTATAAAGCGCGGCGAGCTCCGAGAGCATCGCGGCGGAACGGCTTATCGAATTGAGCGAGATTATCTCGCCCTCGGCGCATATAGCCTTATGGAAGTGCAGAACTCCGTCGGTAACGGCGCTTCCGTCAAGCAAAAAGAGATATTCGGACGAGACCAGCCTGTCCATTATCTCCGCGCCTCTGAACACCGATGGGTCCTTTCCTTTAAGGCAGAGCTTTGCCTGCTTTGCAAAGAATATTCTGCACACAGTACACGCAAGCTGTGACAGTGAGGATGCGGCAATAGCGAGAGCGGCGGTAAAAGTAGCCATAAGCGTCACATTTCCGTGACTGAAAATAAGGCTCAACATACTGAACGGCAATATTGCGACTGTTATCACAAGTCCAAAGGACTGGCAGTATTTTTTAAGCAGCTTCAAGCCGTGCGGTATATCCGAGCGCAAGGGGTATCTGACCCCTCCTGTCATAGCGCCAAAATATGTATATCTTCCCGTGGCAGTAACTATCGCTCTCGCGCTTCCCGACACTACTCGCGAGCCAGCATGGACCATATTGACCATAGCCGCTATATTATTCTCTCCCTCGCGCACAAGTCCCTCTGCGTGCTTTTCACATATCTCCTCACGCTGTCTGTCTATTCTTACGCTGACTCTCAGCGCGTCAGAGGTAACGAGGCGGGCATCGAAAGGAAGTATATCCCCCTCGCCTATAAGCACCACGTCTCCCTTCACGACATGCTCGGCGTCGATAGAAAAGACCTTGCCCGAGCGTATTACCGTGACCGACGGACAGAAAAAGTCCGAAAGCGACTCAAACGTTCTCTGTGTTCTGAAGCTGAGATAAAGACATATAGCGAGATTGAGCAGCATTATGACTATCAGCGTAACGCCCATTGTGTACTCGGTAAAGCAGAGCGCGATGACTGAGGATATGATGAGCAGAATAAGCGCAAAATCCGCCAATATCTCTCCGAGAAGTGTGGAGGGCTTTTTTCTCGTCTTTATGAAAAATCTCGAATCCTCTTTTCTGTAACGAGAACGAGCCGCCTTTGGAGTAAGTCCTGAGGCGGCATTGGTCTTTAATTTTTTCTCTACGTCCGAGACGTCATTCAAAAACCATTTTTCGTTCATTATTAAATACACTCAACTCTAAGTTTTCCGTCGTCGCCGACAAAGAGCGACGCTATGCTTATATTTCCGTCATAGTCCGATATTATCTTCTCGGCAAGGGCGTCCTCTACGTTGGATCTTATATATCTGCGCATATTTCTCGCACCGAAGCGGAGAGAATAAGACTCTTTTGCTATAATAGCCGCCGCTTCGTCGGTATATCTGAAATCGATATTTTTCTCGGAAAGAGCTATTTTGAGTTCTCCAAGCATTATCTTTGCGATAGCGGCAAAATTCTCCTCGGTAAGCGAGTTGAAGGTAATTATCTCGTCCACACGGTTGAGAAATTCGGGGCGCAGGAAGGAAGAAAGCGCCTTAAAGGTCTTGTTTGAGGCGGTAGCCTGCGCATTTGCCGCAAATCCTACCGTTACAGCCGAATTATCAGAGCCCGCGTTAGTAGTCATAACGATTATAGTGTTCTCGAAATTGACCGTCTTTCCTCTGGCGTCTGTTATTCTGCCGTCGTCAAGTTTCTGAAGCATGATATTGAGAACGTCGGGATGTGCCTTCTCTATCTCGTCAAAGAGTATGACCGAATAGGGACGGCGGCGTATCTTCTCTGTAAGCTGTCCTGCCTCGTCGTATCCAACGTATCCCGGAGGCGCTCCTATTATGCGCGATACAGAATGCTTCTCCATAAACTCCGACATATCAAGTCTTATAAGAGTTTCGGGCGAATTAAAGAGGTCGGCGGCAAGAGTTTTGACAAGCTCTGTCTTTCCGACTCCCGTCGGACCTGCGAATATGAAGGAAACAGGCTTTCTCTTATAGGATATTCCCGCGCGGTTACGCTTTATCGCCTTAGAGACCGCCTTAACCGCCTCATCCTGACCGATTATTCTTCCGAGCAATCTCTCCTCCAGAGTGTCTATTCTCTGAAATTCGTTTTGAGAAATACTTGATGCGGGTATTCCCGTCCAGACCTCTATGACCTCCGCGATATCCTCTTCCTCAAGAGTTACGTTCTCACAAGAAGGCTCTATCTCACGAAGTCTTTGAGAGAGTCTCATCTCCTCTGCCTTTATCTTGATTATCTCCTCGTAAAGCTTCTGCGATTCATTGTCGCTCGCAGGTGTTTCTGCCTCAGCCGCTTCTCTTTTCTCCTTAAGATTCAGAAGCTCCTCTCTGAGCTGCTGCGCCTCATTGAGAAGCGAGCTTGAGAGCGAGAGGTGCGACGCTGCCTCGTCAAGAAGGTCTATCGCCTTATCGGGCAGATATCTGTCTGTAATATATCTCTCGGAAAGTATTACCGTTCTCTTGACTACCGTATCGGGTATTTTTATAGCGTGAAATTCCTCGTAGTAGTGCTTGATGCCCTCAAGCATCTTTATAGTCTCCTCTACCGAAGGCTCATTGACGGTAACAGGCTGAAATCTTCTTTCAAGCGCTGTATCCTTCTCGATATATTTTCTGTATTCATTGAGCGTCGTAGCGCCTATGACCCTTATCTCGCCTCTTGAGAGCGCAGGTTTGAGGATATTCGCCGCATTAACGCCGCCCTCAGCGTCTCCGGTACCGACGATATTATGCACCTCGTCGATTACGAGTATAACGTTGCCCGCCTCCTTGACCTCGTTGAGCAGTCCGAGTATTCTTGACTCAAACTGTCCGCGGAACTGAGTACCCGCTACGAGAGCCGTGAGGTCAACGAGATATATCTGCTTTCCTTTTAATTTATAAGGAACGTTATTTTCTGCTATTCTTTGCGCGAGAGCCTCGGCTATCGCGGTCTTGCCCACACCGGGCTCGCCTATAAGACAGGGATTGTTTTTCTGTCTGCGACAGAGTATCTGTATCACTCTGTCGAGCTCACGGTCTCTTCCCACTATCCTGTCAAGCTTTCCGTCTGCGGCGCGTCTTGTGAGGTTGCGGCAATAGGTATCGAGAAACTTATACTTTTTGGGAGCTTGCTTTCCCTTTTCCTTCTTGCCGTCAGCCTTGCCCTTCACCTCGGGCTGTGAGGGTACTATCCCCTCGGCGTTTTCAAAGAGCTTTGGGAGAGGTATCGCGGGTGCTCTGCCGTCCTCTATTTCATCGGAGTCCTCGGCATCCTCGCTTTGAACGAGTCCCGTCTCGGTAAGATAATCGTTTATCTCCCCTTCCATGCTCTCCATATTCTCTATCATTTCGGGCGGAAGCCCCATTTTGTCCATAACGTTGCCGAGCATAGTTTCCACAGGGATTCCAAGCTCTTTGGCGCACTTTATGCAAAGCCCTTCTGTTACTCTGTTTCCGTTTTCGACCTTAGCAACGAAAACGACCGCCACTCTTTTGCGGCATTTTGAACACATCGTCATAATTAAATATTTTCAGCGGCGTCTGCCGTCTCTGCTTTCTCTTCTGATTTTGTTTCCTCTGCTCTTGCCTTAGTTCTCATTTCAGCAGCCTTTTCTCTGTCTTTAAGACCTGCGTAATGCTTAACGTAGGAGATGATAGTTATAAGTGCCGACACTATCGCGGGCAGGAATACGAGGGCTGCGAGCAAAAGATTTTCTCTGAGTATATCCTGAATATATACCGACAAGACTATCGTAGCATAGAAAAGGCATACGGTAAGCTTTCCGTACCACTTGCTCACAACTACAACGCTTCGTCTGCGGATAACTATTCCGCCCATAATAAGCGTGAAAAGCTCCTTTGCGAAGAAAGGAAGCACGAACCATATCGGTATCATTTCCTTGATATAAAGGCAAATGAGTACCGTGCACTGCATAAGCTTATCGGCTATCGGGTCAAGTATTCTGCCAAGGTTCGTTATCCAATTATTGCGTCTTGCGAGATATCCGTCAAGCACGTCGGTAGCGCCCGCGGTCAAAAATACGATTATCGAAATTTTGGCGCTTACGCAGAAAAAGGTATAGACGAAAACTCCTACAAGAAGTATTCTTATTACAGATAATATGTTTGGAATATGTTTAAACTTCATTTTTCGCTCATCCTCAATTTTTTATAAAATATTTGAACAGCGCGCTCTCTTCCGTAATCTCAAGCAGTAAGCGCTCGGAATAGAGAAACGTACTTATTGATTCCACCGTCATAAAAAGCCTTCATGTCAGCCCTGACATCATTTTTTGAATTTTACGTAAACCGCTTTTGACTCGGCGCAGATTATCGCGGTCGCCTCATCATAAACAAGCATTCTGCCCGACTGACACTCATGGCTCTCAAGCTCGTCGTTGTCGGTGTCAATACGGGATACGCCAAGCTCTGACCTTATGAAGATATATCTGTCAAGCAGCGATATCTCTCTTACAGATTCGCGGACCACTTCATTATATAACAATTTACCATTTTTGTCAAATGCAATTATTCTATTTACGTCGTTAAGCGCTCCGCTTCTCAGCGCCACCGCCGCTCCGTTCTTTCCCGTATAAACCGCCGATATCTCTCCGCTGAAGTCATATTTATCGTAAAGCTCGTATTCTTCATCGAATATCATTACCGAACCGTTTGTAATGAAGGATAGCATTCCATCATCTGTGAACGAGCATGAAAGCGGAAAATGGTAAGGCGCTTCGGTCTCAAAGAGTATCCTATCCTCGTCGAGATCCTTGCCCTTCTCTGCCTTCCTCTGCGAGATATCATAGACTACAAGCGTGCTTTTTCCTCGGCCGTCGCCAACGTCATAATATATGACCGCCATTCTTTCGCCCTCTTTGTCTATCGAAAGGTCGAGCGCGTAAAGATTTTTAGAATACTTTCCCGTAAGCTTTATATTATCATTATACACGTAAATCGTTGATTTATTAGCTGACGAGCGGCTAAGCAGGGCAAAAACTCCCGAATCAGATATTGCCGCGTCGGTGATCGGATAATCAAAGCTCTCGGTATGTACCTTTGAGAAAGAATTATAGAGAGAAAAGGTATTTCCCGAAATATCATACACGAGAAGATAATTCGACGAGGTTACCGCATACGGAACGACATAGTCAGAACGGCTCTTAAGTGTTCTGCGACCCGTCGCCGTAAAGACCGACACGTTTGACGGACTGACCGCGGCTATTCCGCCTCTGTAAAGCGAAAAGGTCTGATCTCTGTAAACGTCGTAAGAAAGAGTTTCGTAATTCGTACTCTCCATATCGACGGCATTTCCAAAATCCCTTACGAAATAATAGAGGTTTGAATAGGTTATCTCTCTTATATTAGCGAATATCGAAAAAAGGAGAAAGACCACGAGCAAGAGAACGAGTATCCTTTGCGCCACCTTAAATCTTGCCGAAACGGTAGCATAATAGGTATCTCCCGCTCGGGCAAAATCCTCATGTCTGAGTATCTTTTCCTTTTGAGGCTCAGAGCTGAAAAAACTTGCAAATTTCTCCGCAAAGCCGCCGTCAATGCCCGATGCCTTTTTCTCATCGCGCCCCTCACTATTCAGTTTTTTCCAAAAAGGAGTTTTCATAAGCACCGCCTTGCGAAATGTTTTTCAGCCTTTCCTTTATCCTTTATTTTGCGCCCTCTCTGTAAACGACTCTGTTGAGATAAAGCCCTTTTGCAGGAGCTGTTATTCCCGAGAGGCGTCTGTCGCGCGCTTCGGTTATTTTAATAATATCCTCGGGCTCTGTCTTGCCCTCAGCCACCCCGAGAAGCGTCCCCGTAAATATTCTTACCATATTGTAGAGAAATCCGTTTGCCGACACCTTGAATATGATGAAGTCTCCTTCTCTTGTAACGTCGGCGTCAAACACCGTCCTCACCGTGTCCTTGATATCCGAGCCGCTTGCCATGTACGATGAAAAATCATACGTTCCGACAAATTTTTTTGCGCCCTCTCTCATTCTCGAAAGAGCTTTTTCGTCTATCGCTCTCGGATAATGGAGAGACCTATCCGCATAAAACGGGTTCGGTATCGGCCTATTATATATTTTGTATATATATTCCTTATATTTCACGTCATATCTTGCGTGAAAGCTGTCGCCGACTCTCTCGGCAGAGATGACCGAAATATCCTCGGGAAGAGCTCTTACGAAGGCAAGCGGTATCTTCTCTGTTGGTATAGTCGTTTCAAGTCCGCATTTTCCGTGCTCAGATACCGTGGCGTAAAATGCGTTAGCGTGCACACCGCTATCTGTACGGCTGCATCCTGTGATATCGCACTTGACACCAAAGACCTTCTCTGCAGCCTCACAGAGAGCGCCCTGAACAGTTGCGTGTCCCTTTTGCACCTGATATCCCGCATAGCGAGTTCCGAGGAATGATATCTGAAGCAGTATTTTCATATCAGTTTACCGCCTCTCCTTAAAGCGAATATCCAAAATTGATTATGTTGAAGGTGACGAGAGATGCGCCGAAGGCGACCATTATGAAGATGGCTATGATATCCCATACTCTCATCTTTCTCACCGTCATTCTAGTTCTCGTGCCGTCGCCGTGATAGCATCTGCACTCCATTGCCACAGCAAGCTCGACCGCGTGTCTTATTGCCGATACGATAAGCGGAATAAGCACGGGTATGAGCGCCTTTGCTCTTTGCGCGATGCTTCCGTTTGAAAAGTCCGCGCCTCTTGCCTTCTGCGCCGTCATTATCTTCTCTGTTTCCTCAACGAGAGTCGGGATAAATCTTAGCGCCAAAGTCATCATCATGGCGAAGTCGTGGACAGGCACTTTGAGCTTTTTAAGCGGTGAGAGAAGGTCCTCTATCGCATCTGTAAGCTCGATCGGCGTCGTTGTATAGGTAAGAAAGATACTCGTACCCACGATAAGCGCAAATATCCTCACTATCATAAAGAGCGCCGCAAATATGCCCTCTAAGTATATATGGATAAATTTCCACTCAAAGAGAAGCACTTCTCCGCTTCTTCCGAATATCTGAAAGAGCGAGGCAAACGCCATAACGAATAGCACGGGGACTATTCCGCGGATCACGATCTTGAGCGGTATCCTGCCCATAGCTATAAGCAAGAGCGAAGACAACAGCAAAAGCGCGAAACATATTATATTTTTTGCCAGGAAGGTCGCGCAGACGATATAAAGAAGCGCAAGTACGACCTTTATCCTCGGGTCTAATCTGTGTATCGGCGATTCGGCAGGATAATACTGACCGAGTGCTATATTTTTCATCAGTTGGATTGCCTTTCTATCTGAAAGTTATATTTTAAACAGCTTTATGATCTCTTTGTAAGCTTTTTCAGAGGTGTATATTCCGCTGTCAACCGGAAGTCCTTTTTTCTCAAGCAACAGCATAAGCTTGGTTATCTGGGGGATATCAAGTCCCGCGGACACGAGCTTTTCGGTGTCCGAAAAGACCTCGTCACGAGTTCCCTTCATAAGAAGCTTTCCGCCCGACATAACGGCTATCTCGTCGCAAAAACGAGCCATATCCTCCATACTGTGACTCACGATCACCACAGTGCTTCCCGTCTGTCTCTTATATTCAATGATATTTGAGAAGATAGCCTCTCTGCCTGCGGGGTCAAGACCTGCCGCGGGCTCGTCAAGAATGAGTACCTCGGGGCGCATAGCGATAATTCCCGCAATAGCCGCGCGGCGTTTCTGTCCGCCCGAGAGGTCAAAGGGGGATTTGTCGAGAATATCCTCATCGAGTCCGACAAAGCTTGCCGCCTCTCGCACTCTTATCTCTATCTCCTCCTCCGAAAGCCCCATATTTTTAGGACCAAAGGCGATATCCTGTCTTATTGTTTCCTCAAAAAGCTGGGATTCGGGATACTGCATAACCAGTCCGACACGAAATCTTACATTTCGTATCTCCTTCGGCTTTGCCCATATATCCTCTCCGTCAAGGAGCACTTTGCCCTCCTCAGCTCTGAGTATTCCGTTAAACAACTCCACAAGCGTCGATTTTCCCGACCCCGTATGTCCGATAATGCCCGTGATGATTCCGTGCTTTATTTCAAGCGACACGTCATCAAGCGCCTTTATCTGATAAGGTGTTCCCTTGCCGTGATAGAAGGAAACGTTCTGTATTGATATATCAGCCATCACACGTCTCCTTTCACAGCGCTCTCGCTATAAGGTCGGCGCAAAGCTCGGGAGTCGTGGCGTCTCCGTCAAGCTCCACTCCCGCCTCGCGCAGTCTGTGAACAAGTGACGTACACTGCGGAACGTCAAGTCCCATCGCCTTAAGCTCTGCCTCTCGCTCAAATATCCGCGCAGGCGCTCCGTCAAGCGCAATTTTACCGTCGTCAAGCACGATAACCCTTGACGCCATAGCCGCCTCGTCCATATAATGAGTTATCATTATTATCGTGATACCCATCTCAGAGTTCAGCTTATTTATTGACGAAAGCACCTCACGTCTGCCTATCGGGTCAAGCATGGCGGTGGATTCGTCGAATATTATGCATTTTGGGGTCATAGCGATGATACCCGCAATAGCAACTCTCTGCTTCTGTCCGCCAGAAAGTCTGTGCGGCTCGTGATGCGCATATTTTGTCATACCGACGGTGGCAAGTGCCGCGTCCACCCTGCGTCTTATCTCATCAGACGGTATGCCGAGGTTTTCAGGTCCGAATGCCACGTCGTCCTCAACTATCGTTGCTACGAGCTGGTTGTCGGGATTTTGAAAAACCATTCCGACCTTTTTTCTGAGCGAAAAAATCTCGTCCTCGCTCATATTCTCATCGGTTATATCCTTGCCGTCGATATATATTTTCCCCGACTGTGGCGTGTATATCATATTGAGGAGCTTCGCAAACGTGGATTTTCCCGAACCGTTATGTCCGAGAACAGCCACGAATTCGCCTTCTTCTATTTCTACGCTCAAGTCCTTGATAACGGGAATCGCCTCACCGCCGTCTTCTTTGTATGAATAGTTAATATTTTCAACCTTTATAAACGGTAAACTCATTCAAAGCACCTTTTTTTCTAAAATTAATCAGCTGTCCATCGAGCGCTCGCTCCGCAAGGAAGATATCCCTTTGTTGCGCTGACTCGAAGTCCAAGCTCTCCAGTCTCGGTCTTTCCTCCAAACCTCGAGGATATACGAAGATCGAGAATGTACTTCATCGTCATGGGAGAAAGTCCCGTGGTATAGGAATTTATGAGGAAGAAGAGCGGGTCGTCGGACAAAAGCTTGGCCGTCAGCGTTATAAGCTCGTCCGCGCTGTCCTCTATCTTCCAAACCTCGCCCGACGGTCCTCTGCCGTACGAGGGCGGGTCCATGATTATCGCATCGTATCTGTTGCCTCTGCGTATCTCACGCTCAACAAATTTTTTGCAATCGTCAACGATATATCTTATCGGCGCGTCTGCAAGTCCCGAAAGCGCGGCATTCTCCTTTGCCTGCGCCACCATTCCCTTTGCGGCGTCAACGTGCACGAGCGACGCTCCCGCCTTTGCCGCCGCCACGGTAGCTCCGCCGGTATAAGCGAAAAGGTTGAGCACCTTTATCTTCCTTCCCGAACGTCTGATAAGCTCCGAGAACCAGTCCCAGTTAGCCGCCTGCTCGGGAAACAGTCCCGTATGCTTAAAGCCCATGGGCTTTATAACGAAGCCAAGGTCGCCGTATCCGATATTCCACTGCGGCGGAAGTGTGTTCTTTACCCAGCCGCCTCCTCCGCTTGAGGAGCGTCTGTAAACAGCGTCAGCCTTCTTCCAAAGCGGATGCTTTGCAGAATCCTTCCAGATGACCTGAGGGTCAGGTCTTACAAGTATATATTTTCCCCATCGCTCAAGCCTCTCTCCATCGGATGCGTCAAGCAATTCATAATCCTTCCAATTTTCAGAGCACCACACGGTCATTCTCCTTTTATCGTCTTTTATCGTTATTTGTTATTATAATACTTAGCAAGCCTCGACACGCCCGAATGCGCGTGACAGACCGCTATCGCAAGTGCGTCTGCCGTATCGTCGGGCTTTGGCGCGGACTTGAGTCCGAGAAGCATCGTGACCATAGTTATTACCTGCTTTTTTTCTGCCCTTCCGTATCCCACGACAGCCTGCTTGACCTGAAGCGGCGTATATTCAAAGCAGGATACACCGTGCCTTGTTCCCGAAAGGAGAATTACTCCCCTCGCCTCAGCGACGCGTATTCCGGTTGTCTGATTGTTGTTGAAGAAAAGCTCCTCAACCGCCATTTGCTCAGGTCTGTACTTTTCTATTATCTCGGTCATACCGTCGTATATCGCAGAAAGCCTTTGCTCTGTAGACATTCCCGCAGGGGTCTGAATAGAGCCGTAGGCAAGTACCTCGAATTTGGGGGCTTTATAATCTATAACTCCCCAACCTACGATGGCGAGTCCCGGATCTATCCCGAGTATTATCATAAAAGCTCCTCCTTTTTTGCAAAATAACTCATCTTACATTATACCACAAAGAATTTGACAAGTCAAATATATTTTATTAAATTTGTAAAATTTTGATTACTTGTTTACAAATTGTTGATATTATGATAGAATAATATAAGAATTGCATAAAAAAGGATTTTTTCTATGGAAATAATTAAATTTAACGTCGGAGATATAATCGAACTTAAAAAGCCTCACCCCTGCGGAACGAAGGAATTTACCGTGCTTCGCGTGGGCGGTGAAATGAGGATAGTCTGCCGAGGCTGCGGACGGGATATGAACATTGACCGCCTAAAGCTTGAAAAGGCGACAAGACGTATAATTCAGAATGAAAACAAAGAGGTGACAAAATGAATACCGATACGATAAATGAAAACGTCAAGGGCGAAAAAAAGACCTTCTTTCTTCGCAGAATCCAAAATAGGATAACTAACGCAAAATCATCCTATCTTGTTTTCTGCTTTATAGTTCCCGCAATACTTATGTATCTGCTCTATCTTGTGCGGGAGATACATCCGTTTGGAGACGGTTCTGTTCTGGTGCTTGACCTTAACGCACAGTACGTATATTTTTTTGAGTCGCTCAGAAATTTCGTATATGGAGACGCCGATCTTCTCTATTCATTCTCGCGAGCGCTTGGCGGAGAGTTCGTCGGTATCTACGCATATTATATCGCGAGTCCGCTTTCCTATATCGTAGCGCTCTTTCCAAAGCATAGAATTCTCGAAGCTCTTTTGACTTTGTTTATACTCAAGGTAGGTCTTTGCGGATACACCTTCGGCTTCTATCTGCACAAAAATTCCAAAAACACCAACAAGATCATGGTCGTCGCTTTCTCGGTGATGTATTCGCTCTGCGCTTACGCTGTGATACATCAGAACAATACGATGTGGATAGACGCTCTGATCTGGCTGCCGCTTCTGACTCTCGGTATCGAGCACCTCGTAAAATTCGGAAAATACAAGCTCTTTGTAATTTCTCTCGCGCTCACGATATGGAGCAACTTCTATATTGGCTATATGGTCTGCATCTACGTTGCGGCGTATTTCTTCTTCTACCTCTATGCCTACGGCGACGGAAGAAACAATCCTCGCGGCGAGAAGGCTCACAAGCTCAGATCCTTTATACGAATAGCCGTCTTTTCGGCAATAGGCGTTGCGATAAGCGCTTTTATAATTCTCGGAGCTTATTACTCTCTTGGCTTCGGTAAAAACGAATTTTCAAATCCAAATTGGTCGCTTACGGCAAAATTCAACGCACTTGACTTCCTTACCAAATTCCTTCCCTCCTCGTACGATACCGTGCGCCCCGAGGGAATACCGTTCGTTTACACAGGCGTGCTTACCTTGATACTTGTGCCGATATTCTTTATGTCAAAGAAAATCCCACTGCGTGAAAAACTTGCGTCGGGAGCGCTTATCGGCTTCTTCGTCATCAGCTTCTTCGCGAGCACGCTTGACCTTATATGGCACGGCTTCCAAGTACCCAACTGGCTCAACGCTCGATATAGCTTCCTTTTCTGCTTCTTCCTGCTCGTATTGGCTTACAAGGGCTTCGGAAATCTCCGACGTGTAAGTGAAAAAACTGTTCTTGCAATATCGGCGTTTATAGTCCTCTTTGTAGCGGTCTGCGAAAAACAGACATTTAAGACCTATGTCGAATCCGAGGAAAAGCTCCTTACTTTCGAGTGCATATGGCTGACTATAATAGTTACCTGCATTTTTCTCGCTATCCTCTGCTCTCTTATGAAGGTAAAGAAAGTAAAGACACGCGAGAGCCTTTCGGCAATTCTTGCCGTTGTGGTGTGCATCGAGATAGTTTGCAGCTCAATTTCCTGCATGGTTCAGTTTGATAAGGACGTTTTATATTCGGGTTATTCGGGATACAACGATTTCCTCACTGAAACGAGAAGTATAACCGAAACGGTTCAGGAAAACGACAAGGGCTTTTACCGTATGGAAAAGGTCGACCAGCGCCGACTCAACGACAACATGGCTCTTGCGACATTCGGTCTTTCGGGCTCTACCTCGACGCTTAACGCCGACACTATCAAATTCCTGCACCTTATGGGATACTCTTCAAGCTCTCACTGGTCGCAGTATTACGGCGGAAACCCCGTCAGCGACTCCTTGCTCGGAATAAAATATGTTATCGACAGGAACAACTCCAAATTTGAAACGCTTTACGGCTATTCTCCCGAATACGTTGTAGACAACAACACGGCTTATCTTAACCCCTATGCGCTCTCACTCGCCTACGGCGTTGACAGCTCGGTCAAGGATTTTGATCCCAACAGCTACGACAGCCACTTTGTAAGGCTTAATTCGCTTATATCGGATATGCTTGGCGAGGAGGAAACGCTTAACGTATTCACCTCCATACCGATAGAAGATTCCTCTGTTAAATACGCCTCTGTTTCTCAGATAGAAGGTCACACGAAATATGCGGCGGAGAAGGAGAACGACGCCTCGGTGTCTTTCACAATCACCGCGCCCAAAGACGGAGAAATACTTTTCTACGCGCCGAGTAGGTACACGAGAAAAACAACTCTCAGCGTCAACTCCTTCAAAATGGACAACGGTAAGAAGACAAAGGAAAAGAACGCCAATTTAGGAGATTATTTTGAAGGAACGGGCGATAGAATTTTCTCGCTTGGAAGCTTCAGTAAAGGAGACACCGTCGTTGTAACTCTCAAACTCGCTTCTGACGACCTCTATCTCAAGACCGCCAGCAATTACTTCTACTACATTGACGACGAGGTGTTTGCCGATGCATTCGCACGTCTCAAGGCAAATCCGCAATACTCAATAGACGAGAACTTTAAGCAATCTCACCTCACAGGTACGATTCGCACCGAAAAGGATTCTCAGACGATATTTACCTCTATCCCCTACGACAAGGGCTGGCATATCATCGTTGACGGCAAAGAGGTCGAGACCTATGAGGTAATGAATGCGCTCATTGCCTTCGACATTGATGAGGCGGGCGACCACACGCTTGAGATGAAATATTTCCCGACAGCTTATAAGCTCGGACTTACCATCTCTTTGGCGGGCATTATAGTATTCATCGCGATAATGATATTCGAGCTTATCTCAAAGGCGCTTTTCAGAAAGTTTATGAAGCTTGAGGAGAGCGACTGTGAGGACACGCTTTGGTTGCTCGAAGACTTTGACGAGGATGCCGAGCAGGAGCTGTTGCTCACAGAAGAGGAAAGAAACGGAAGACCCTTGAAGGATATCTTTTCGGAGATAACCCACGCGGTATCAAACTTCTTTAATACAGACACCTCCGCCGCAAACTCTGATGATAACACAAATAACGGCACTAAAGAACAGTCATACGACAAAAATAAAGACAACGGAGAAAAATAAATGTTCTATTATATCAGTGGCAAGCTTGCTCATCTTGATCCGAGCTTTGCCGTTATAGATGCGGGCGGCGTGGGCTATAAGCTCACGATCTCCGCCTCGACACACGCGCAGATGCCGCCCCACAGAAGCGTTGATGAAAAGCCTACGGTAACACTTTACTCCTATATGGCGGTAAGAGAAGACGGTATCGAGCTCTTTGGCTTTGCGACCGAGGACGAGCTTGACTCCTTCAAGCTTCTCATCACGGTCTCGGGCGTAGGTCCTAAAGCGGCGATATCCATTCTATCGCTTCTCTCCCCCGCAAAGCTTGCGGCGGCTATATGCACAGACGACAAGAAGACTATTTCCAAGGCGAGCGGCATAGGACCTAAGACCGCCGCAAGAATAGTGCTTGAGCTCAAGGATAAGCTCAAAGGAAAAGGCTTTGAGGATATAGGCTCTGATGAGTTTTTCGACAACAGCTCCGATATTTCGGGAATTGCCGACAAGCGCTCCGACGCTATCAGCGCTCTCACAGTCCTCGGTTACACGAGAAGCGAGGCGGAAGCCGTCCTCAAGAAGATAGATATCTCGGCTCTCGAGGTCGACGATATTATCAAGGAATCGCTTAAAAAGCTTATGAGATAAGGAGGATCAGCTATGTTTGATGAAGAATTTGATTTTGAAAACCGAATGATGACGACCTCCTATACGAAAGAGGACTCCGACACCGATCTCTCCCTGCGCCCCAAGACCTTTGACGATTATATCGGTCAAGAAAAGGTGAAGGAAAATCTGAGCGTTTATATCGAGGCGGCAAAGCTCCGCGGAGACAGCCTTGACCATGTTCTGCTCTACGGCCCTCCCGGTCTTGGAAAGACCACTCTTTCAAATATTATCGCAAACGAAATGGGCGTGAACATACGAGTTACCTCAGGTCCTGCAATAGAAAAGCAGGGCGACCTTGCGGCGCTCCTTACCAATCTTTCCGAAGGAGACGTTCTCTTTATCGACGAGATACACCGTCTGCCAAGGACTGTCGAGGAGATACTCTATCCCGCAATGGAAGATAATGCCCTTGACATCATTATCGGAAAAGGTCCTGCAGCCAGAAGCATTCGTATCGACCTTCCGAAATTTACTTTGATAGGCGCTACTACAAGAGCGGGACAGCTTACCACCCCTTTGCGCGACCGTTTTGGTGTCGTGCTCAAGCTTGAGCTTTACTCCCCAGAGGAGCTTGCGATAATCGTTCGCAGAAGCTCGGGAATACTCGGATTTGATATAACCGATGACGGCGCTTACGAGATAGCATCGCGCTCACGCGGAACGCCCCGAATAGCAAATCGACTTTTAAAGAGAGTGAGAGATTTCGCGCAGGTGGCAAAAAAAGAGACCATCGACAGCGTTATCGCAAATTATGCCCTTCAGAAGCTCGAGATAGACCAGCTCGGTCTTGATAACACAGACAGACGGATGCTTGAGACGATAATCAGATTTTATGACGGAGGTCCTGTCGGCCTTGAGACGCTCGCGGCAACTATCGGCGAGGAAGCAGTCACTATTGAGGATGTTTACGAGCCGTATCTTATGCAGATAGGCTATCTCAGCCGTACGCCGAGAGGCAGATGCGTGACCCGTCTCGCTTACGAGCATCTTGGCATAAGCTACACGAAGGATCAAAAAAAGAACCCCGACCAGCTTGACATTTTCGGGGAGAATAATTAAAAAATATAAAACGACCCGTCGGCATAAACGTCCGACGAGTCGTTTTTTCTTTTTTCAGTAAGTTTCTTGGGGAGCGCGAGGACCTTCTTCAAAAAAGAAGGTCCTCGGATATAAACTGACTGCTATCTACGCAAGCGCTCTCCGAGCATCTCGCAAAATGAGGCTGTAAATCGCTCCTTGGCAGAAAAATCCATACACTCGGAATATATTTTCTCAAGTTTGAAATGGCTCTCTCCAGCCTCGGCAAATGACTCACACGCCGAGGCCAGAAGCGCATCATAAAGCTTTGCGTCGTACCTATATTCCTTCTTCACGCTATCAAGCGCATCTTTATCGAGAAAGCGCTTCATATTTATGCGGTGCGCACCATCGTATTCGCACTCCCCCGCCTCGCATTTTACGAACGCGGTACCGCAGTCGCAGAAGAATACCCCGTCAGGCTTCTCGGGAATTATCGGGTCATAGGATATTCGCATATCTATTCCCTTTCTCTTTGCTGCTGTAATAAGTGCGGCAAGAAAAATATGAGCCGTACCGTAAAAATCACTGACAGAATAAAGTTTTTCGGCGCATTTCTCGTAGCTGTCAAAGCGCACTCTGCCCTTCATTCCCACAGAGTCTACGAGCGCGGGTGTGACCTTACCGCCCTCGCTTGACGGTATCTCGGAGAGTATCCTTGAAACGTATCCCATAAGCTTTTTTTCTTTAAGCGCGGGAAAGATGAGAGCACCCATTATTCCATCAAGCGCGCCGCAACCCGAAAGATAGCGATATCCCTTGATATACGCTTCTTTTTTCTTTGCGGAGAGCGTATCTATCTCGCCTATTCTCCCCGCAAGCTTATCCGAGTCCCAAAATTCACCAAGATTTATTATTTCGTCGCGCGCCCCTACAAGCTCTGCATCAAAGCTGTGGGGCGCTGTTCCGTCGAGAAAAGCTATTCTGCCGTCGATAATTATTCCGTCAAGCGATTCGGGGTCTGAGGAGCATCGATAGCTCTCTACGTAATATCCGCAAGCCCTTGAGTACTCCGCCACACGCTTCATAAAGCTGCTTTTTCCCGTGCCGGGTCCGCCCTTTATTATGTATAGTCTCTCAAACTCCGACCTCTTGAAAACCTCATCGTAATAGCTTTTAAAGCCACTTGCGCTGTTTGATGCCGCAAATACCGCATCGGCTTTAAAATAACGCTTATCATCACACTCTCTCATTCATATGCCTCCTGCAAATTTTCTGTGCAATAAAGCATATGCAAAAGAGCCTGTATATGACATTATCTTTCGATTATTGTGATATTTACGGGGAGAATTCCCGCCTGCTGATAAACTATCTCGTTTATCTGGGATATCTGCGCGGGGATAAGACCATCACTTTTTACCACCACGCTCGCGCTGTCTCCGCTGATTACGGCAACACATTCCTCAAACCCCTTTGCGACGATGAGCGTCTCAATATTCGCTTCGCTCTCCATAACTCCCGCGAGCTTGTTTATCTCTGCAAGAGCCTCGTTCTTTGCCGTTTCGGTAGAGGATTGATTTTCGACCACGCTCTGAAGCACCTGTATCGCCTCATCTCTGGTTCTCTGTCTGCTTATCTGAACGCTTGAGAAATAGGAGTCGCCCTCGTTCTTTGAGGACTCTGTCGAGGCGGGCTTATTTGTCTCGGGTGCTTCAAGTCCCGTGTTTTGATCGTAATCAAATCCGTCACCCTTTTTGCCCGAAAATACCGCAAAATTTACTATTACCGCCGCGGCAATAAGCAATACCGCGCCTGCGATAATAAAATTTCTCTTTCCTACCTTCTGGGCAAAGCTTCTGAATTTTTCCTTAAAATTTTGAGATTTCATACTTTCTATCCTCCGAAAAATTAATTTCTACGCTATATTTATATTGTCCCTTTTCGAGAAATATGACCGTCTTTTTAATTTTGTCCTTCGGTCACGTATATTTTGTTGCTGCTGACCCCAAAGGCAGCGCTGACAAGAGATATTATCTCACGCCTTACACTTGAATCTCCGCCGCCCGAGCAGACAATTCCCACACCCGATATCTCGGGCACGGAATAG
>JAZOLQ010000111.1:0-3588 GCA_045653185.1 Eubacteriales bacterium | reverse complement strand
GATGAAGCTTATCGTTGACCTTATAAACAACGGCGGCTTTGCAATGATGAGATATTCTATCTCCAATACAGCAGAGTACGGCGATTACAGAACAGGTAAGAGACTTATCACAGAGGAGACCCGCAAGGAGATGAAGAAGGTCCTTGAGGAGATCCAGAACGGTACTTTCGCTTCCGAGTTTATGCAGGAATTCTCTGCAGGAAGACGCGCAAAATTCCTTGCAACACGCCGCAAGGAGAGCGAGCATCAGCTTGAAAAGACGGGAGCTGAGCTTCGTCAGATGATGAGCTGGCTCAAGAAATAAGAAATAAGTTTATTTTTTCAGGGGTATGAGCACTCCTCATACCCCTGACGAATTATAGGAGGAGCATTATGGTTTTGATTGCCGATATAGGTAATTCAAGCATCACCGTAGGTCTATTCCGCGCAAATGCGGAAAGGTCACACGATAGCCTTATATTCAAATCAAAATATTCTACCGATACGCACAAGAGCGCGGATGAATATGCCGCTCTTATCTATAATGCTCTCAGTATCAATTCGGTATGTGCGGATGATATAGACGGGGTGATGATCTCTTCGGTAGTGCCTCAGCTTACCTACGTTATCAAAGAAGCTATTTCAAAGCTTGTGAAGGGGAGGATATACCTTCTCGGACCGGGACTTAAAACCGGGATAAACATACGTACCGACGATCCCTCTCAGCTTGGCAGCGACATCGTTGCCAACTCGGTAGGCGCGCTTGATATCGTAAAGCCGCCCTTTGTTGTGATAGACGTTGGCACGGCAACCTCGGTTTTTGCCGTAAACAAGGACAGGTCTATAATCGGAGGAGCTATTGCTCCAGGAATGAGAGTCTCTCTTGATTCCTTGAAGAACGCCACCTCACAGCTTCCGTTCGTTTCGCTTGAAGCTCCCAAAAATATCATGGGTAAGAACACAAACGATTCGATGCGTGCGGGACTTGTCTTTGGACACGCGCTTATGATAGACGGAATGATAGAGGCTTTTGCAAAAGAGATGGGCGAGAGCTCAATCACCTCGGTTATCACAGGCGGACTTGCTTCCTTGATCATACCTCTTTTAACTCACGAAACGATATGTTTGGAAGACCTTACCTTAAACGGTCTTTTGAAGATATACAAAAACAACTCTAAATAATCGGTCCTGACCGAAATAAAATTTGACTGCGCTGTACCTTTTACGGACGGTAGCACGGGGAAGATCCCCGAAGGAGAATTATTATGAAACGCAACAAATCTATTTACACCCTCACACAGATCGCACTTCTTACAGCACTTATCGTCGTTCTTCAGATAGTTGGAGCGGCACTTAACAGACTCATTCCCGTACTTCCTTTTAACCTTTCCTTCGTTCTCATACCGATAGTCGTCGGCTCGCTTTTGCTGGGTGCTGGCTCGGGCGCGCTTCTCGGAGGAATATTCGGACTTATCGTAGTTATACAGTGCGCAACGGGAATAGATCCTTCAGGCTTTATTTTGTGGGGAATAAATCCCTTCTTTACAATACTTATATGTATGGTAAAGGGAATTGCCGCAGGCGCTGTGCCCGCGCTTGTTTCAAAGCTCTTTAAGAAACAGAGCTATCTTTCTGCAACGGTTTCCGCGCTTTGCGCTCCCGTGGTCAACACAGGTATCTTCTGTATAGGCATGCTCTTGCTTTTCAACAACACTCTCGTTGAGTGGGCAGGCGGAAGCAACGCGCTTATCTTCTGTCTTACGGTACTTGCAGGAATAAACTTTATTATTGAATTTGTAATCAACGCCGTTTTTGCCCCCGCGATACTCAGAATAATCAAGGCGGCAAAAAAGACCGAAATATAAGAATAAAAATTTTCTAAATTTCTAAGGAGAAAAATTATGTCACTTCGTTCAGATAACGTAACAAAGGGCGCGGAGAGAGCGCCTAACAGAAGTCTGTTTTACGCTATGGGCTATACAAAGGAGGAGCTTGAAAGACCGCTTATCGGTGTGGTCAGCGCTCACAGTGAGATCGTTCCGGGTCATATTCACCTTGATAAGATAGCCGAGGCTGTAAAGGCAGGCGTCAGAATGGCAGGCGGTACACCCGTGCTTATACCCGCAATAGGAGTTTGCGACGGTATCGCTATGGGACACATTGGAATGAAATATTCACTTGCCAGCCGAGAGCTTATCTGCGACAGTGTTGAAACGATGACTATGGCTCATCAGCTTGACGGACTTGTGCTTATCCCCAACTGCGACAAGATAGTTCCCGGTATGGTAATGGCGGCGGTCAGAATGAACGTTCCCGCACTCGTATGTAGCGGAGGACCTATGCTTGCGGGCAGATATGACGGAGAAGAGGTCAGCCTTTCAAAGCTTTTTGAGGCTGTCGGCGCGTACAAGGCCGGTATAATTGATGAGTGTAAGCTCAATGAATGTGAGACAGGCGCTTGTCCCGGTTGCGGAAGCTGCGCGGGAATGTATACCGCAAACAGTATGAACTGTCTTTGCGAGGCAGTCGGTATTGCGCTCCCAGGCAACGGAACGATCCCCGCTGTAAGCAACAAGAGGGTTATACTCGCAAAGCACGCGGGTATGGCTATTATGGAGCTTGTTAAGAACAATATCACGGCACGTGACATAATCAATGAAAAATCTATAATGAATGCGCTTGCTTGCGATATGGCGCTTGGATGCAGCTCGAACAGCGTGCTTCACCTTCTTGCGATATCCAACGAGGCAGGCGTTAAGCTTGATCTTGATCTCTTTAACAAGATGAGCGACAGAGTGCCAAATCTCTGTCACCTCGCTCCCGCAGGTCCTACGCACATGCAGGATCTCGATATGGCGGGCGGGATCCCCGCAGTTCAGGCAGAGCTGCTTAAGAAGGGACTTATCGACGGCTCTGCGCTCACCGTTACCACAAAAACGGTTGCGGAAAATATCGAGGGCGCTTACATAAAGGATACAAGATCTATAAGACCTATTGAGACTCCGTACAGCGCTACGGGCGGTATTCAGATACTTTGGGGAAATATCGCGCAGAATGGCTCTGTCGTAAAGAGAAGCGCTGTCGCTCCCGAAATGCTTACTCACAGCGGTCCTGCGAGAGTCTTTGACTCCGAGGACGAGGCGATCGCGGCAATATATTCGGGCAAGATAGTTGACGGAGACGTTGTGGTTATAAGATACGAAGGTCCTAAGGGCGGCCCTGGAATGAGAGAGATGCTCAATCCCACGAGCGCGCTTGCGGGAATGAAGCTTGATAAGACGGTCGCGCTTATTACAGACGGAAGATTTTCGGGCGCTTCAAGAGGAGCTTCTATCGGACACGTAAGTCCCGAGGCGGCTGACGACGGAAATATCGCGCTTCTTCGCGAGGGCGATATCATAGAAATAGATATTCCGAACGCATCTCTTAACGCAAGGGTCAGCGATGAAGAGTTCGCTAAGAGAAGAGAGACCTACGTAAAGAGAGAACCCAATATAAAGACAGGCTGGCTCTCCCGCTACTCGAAGCTTGTCAGCGGTGCTGAAAACGGCGCTGTTATGAAATAATAACGAGAAAGGATGCCGTAAGGCAAGTTAAAAAGACAACGCG
>JAZOLQ010000110.1:0-2068 GCA_045653185.1 Eubacteriales bacterium | reverse complement strand
TTCAAAGGGATAATGCTTTTGCGCGAAAGGAACGCTTCCGCTCTCGAACCAACAGTCAAGGACCTCGGGAACTCTCTGCATCGTTCCGTTACAGCACTTGCACTTAAAGGTTACCTTGTCCACAAACTGTCTGTGAAGATTGTCAAGACGTATTCCGCTTGCCTCATAGATATCTTCTATGCTTCCAAGAACGACTTCCTCGCCGCACTCGTCGCACTTCCATATCGGGATAGGCGTGCTCCAATATCTGTTTCTCGAAATATTCCAGTCTCTTGCACCCTCAAGCCAGTTTCCAAATCTTCCGTGCTTTACTGTATCGGGAACCCAGTTGACTTCCTCGTTAAGCTCTACAAGTCTGTCCTTTATCTTACCTATGTTGAAGTAGTAAGCGTCCATCGCCTTGTAGATAAGCGGTCTCTTACATCTCCAGCAGTGAGGATAGTTATGCTCGATAGTGCCGTCAGCGACAGCCTTTCCGTTATCATAGAGGAATCTGATAATAACGGGGTTCATTTCAATAACTGTCTTTTCGCCCTGAATGGGATAGAAATCTGTTATCTCTTCTGTAAATCTTCCCTTTGCGTCAACGGGATTTACAAGCGGAATGCCGAAGTTCTTGCAGGTCCAATAGTCGTCTTCACCGAACGCGGGAGCTGTGTGAACGATACCGACACCCTCTTCAGCGCCTACGTAGTCAGCGCTGACAACTCTGAATGCGCCCTCGGCTGCTTTGTCCGCAAAATACGGGAATAAGGGCTCGTAGGTCTCGCCGATAAGATCTGTTCCCTTTACTTCCTTGAGTATCACAGGCTCATCGCCGAATACCTTTTTGAAGTTGGGAAGAACGTTCTTACAAGCAACGAGAACTCTGTCCTCGACCTCAACGAATGCGTAATCAAGCTTTTCGCCGACAGCAAGGCAGAGGTTTGAGGGGAGCGTCCACGGTGTCGTGGTCCAAGCAAGGAAGTAAACGTCCTTGCCAGCCTCGCGAAGCTTGCTCTTGAACTGAGCTATTACCCATCTGTCCTGTCTCGGACGGGTAGAGTCCGACTCTCTCGTATCAGAGATAGAAAGAGAGGTCTCGCAGTGGGTACAGTAAGGAGTTACACGGTAATCGCGGTAGATAAGCCCCTTATCGTGACAGGTCTTGAACGCCCACATAACACTTTCCATAAAGCTTGTGTTCATGGTCTTGTATGCGCCGTCGTAATCTACCCAACGAGCCATCTGCTCAACGTACTCTCTCCAAGCATCGTTGTTGTTTGAAACGACCTCAAAGCACTTTTCGTTGAACTTATCTATTCCGAGAACCTTCTCTATCTGGTTCTTGTCGTTGATACCGAGCAGGGTCTCCACCTGATTTTCTATCGGAAGACCGTGGCAGTCCCAGCCCCATACTCTGGGCACTCTGTAACCGCGCATAGTCCAGTATCTTGCTATCATATCCTTTATGAAGGAAACGAGCACAGTGCCGTGGTGAGGCTTTCCTGTGGGGAAAGGAGGTCCGTCATAGAATACTATTTCATCCCCCTTCTTATCTTCAACAGATTTTTCAAAGACCTTGTTTTCCATCCAGAAACCAAGTGTTGATGGTTGTATCTCAGAAAAATCGGGCTTTGGTGACAATTCCTCGTACTTCATCTCTTACCTTCCTTAACAAAATATTTTGAATATCGCGCCCGACAAAGCGTGTCGGGTCGCAAAAAAATTATTTTACAGCACAAAGTATATACTTAAACATCTTATTATAACATACAGATTATGTAAAGTCAAGAATAAAATCCATTTAAATAGCTCTTTTATCGCCAAATTTTTTAAATCAAAAGCCGTCGGAGACCAAATAAGCCTCCGACGGTATATTTTTAGTTTGTATAGTTATCAAAGTATCCCTGAACGAGAACTACGGGTGTTCCCTTGTCTCCCGAACCGCTCGTAAGGTCGCAAAGCGAACCGATAAGGTCTGTAAGCTGTCTTGGAGTTGTTCCCTGAGACGCCATATTTCCAACAAGATTTCCCTCTTTTGCGCGGATACTTGCGGAGATAGCCTCCTTGAGCGCCTCGCCTGAAA
>JAZOLQ010000109.1:0-6456 GCA_045653185.1 Eubacteriales bacterium | reverse complement strand
TATGAACAAAAATTAGTTTGCTTTGAATTTGAGAGGTGTTATCACCATACTCATAAATCTTCCGTCAAGCACGGGAGCTTTATCTACGTTGCCAAGCTCGGAACAAGCTTCCTGAAACTTCGTCATTATCTCCTGTCCGATAGAAACGTGACTCATCTCACGTCCTTTAAAGCGCATTACCACTCTTACTTTGTTTCCGTCTGTCAAAAATCTCTTCGCGTGTCTGAGCTTAGTCTCAAAATCGTGCGTATCGATTCTGCAGGAAAGCTGTATCTCTTTCAGCTCTATTATCTGCTGCTTCTTCTTAGCTTCCTTTTCCTTCTTGTCTCGCTCAAAGCGATATTTGCCGTAATCCATAATACGGCAGACAGGCGGTTCAGCCTGCGGAGCCATAAGAACGAGGTCATAGCCCTGCTCGTAAGCTGCGTTCAAGGCGGCATTCGTCGGCATTACTCCAAGTGTTTCACCCTCAGGACCGATAACTCTTACCTCTTTTGCCTTGATGTCTTCATTGATGGTCATTTCTTTTGCGCTAATGTTAAATACACCCCCATTGTGTAAACCGTTTTTCTACGGCACAATAATAATTGCAACAAAAAAGCGGGAAGACAAGTTCCCCGCGCAAACAAACCTCGCCCAAGTAGGCAAGTATCTGAATATCAACCCATGCGCGCCTTGCGGCAGGGTGAGAACGGAGAACGCTCTGCTTTATTGTCCTTGACATTTTACCACAACAAATTCACTTTGTCAATAGTTTTTTAAAAAATTTTTTCAATCTTTGATATCTGCTTTCATAGAGCTCTGCGGCAAGGGAAAATCCCCCTGCCGCAAGGCTATATCTCATTATTTTATCTTTTCAAGATAATCTTCCATAATGAGCGCGGGTATTTCAAAGCGCTTTATCTTTTTCGAGGTATTCTTTGGGAATTCCTCGTTGCGTATGAGAACTACGTCTATTCTCTTATAGGTCTGAACTATCTCGTTTACTTCGGCAACTCTCTTCGAGATCGCCTCGCTTATAGCGCTGTCGCTGCAATCATCTCCGAAAAGCTCCTTTGCGTAATCGGCATCGGGATATACTGCCGCAACGATATCGTAATCGTTCTTCTTCTCGTTTTTAATACCGAGAACAACCGCCTCCGACACAAGCTGATCGCGGCAAAGATAAGACTCAAGCTCCTCGGGAAAAACGTTCTTTCCGTTCGAACGAACTATAACGTTCTTCTTTCTTCCGGTTATGATAAGGAAGCCGCGCTCGTCGATATATCCGATATCTCCCGTATGAAGCCAACCGTTTTTCTTGACCTCGCTCGTAAGATCGGGACGGCGGTAATATCCGAGCATGACGTTGTCTCCGCGGTAGCAAATCTCTCCCGTTCCGTCCTCCTGAACGTCGATAAGCTTAATTTCTCCGTTGGGAAGCGTAAGTCCCGCCGAGCGATCATTGAAATATCTGTCGTGATTTACTGCCGCAAGCGGTGCGCTCTCTGTAAGTCCATATCCCTGAATTATATTTATACCGAAGTCTCTCATTCCCGAGATTATCGCGGGATCTATCGGCGCTCCTCCCGAAACGAGAAGATCGAGTCTGCCGCCAAGTGATTCGTGTATCTCACCGAACACCTTTTTCTTAAGCGCCATTCTTGCCGAATACGGCTGTACCTTATTGGTAGCCGCTATGATAGTCTTTACCTTTCTCTCAATTCCCTTCTTTCTTATATTTGCCCATATCCTGCGATACATGGTTTCTATAAGAAGCGGAACACAAAGCATCTTTGTGGGACGTATCTCCTTCATATTCTTCATAATATATCGTACGCCCTCGGAAAATGCCACCGACGTTCCCATAAACACAGGGAACAAAAATCCGCAGGTGCACTCGTAAACGTGATGCAAAGGAAGCACAGAAAGTGCAGTATCTTCTGTAGTGACGTGAACCATTCGGGCAAGATTTTCTATGGTACAGCAGATATTTCTCTGAGAGAGCATTACCCCCTTGGAAACTCCCGTAGTACCCGAGGTGAAGATGAGCGAGCAAAGAGCGTCAATATCTATCGAAGACTCAAAATAACTTCTCTCACCCGACTCAATAAGAAGCTTCCCATCCTCGATAAGCGAGGAAATCTCATCAAACGCTATTTTCTCTACACTGCTGTCGATAGCCTCGACCTTTTTTTCATATTTGCGCGAATAGAGCACGAGCGATGCCTCGGATATATTCGCGATATTCGCTATCTCCTCGGCCGGTATCTCTTTATCGACGGGAACTATCACGCCAAGTCCGCACACCGTCGCCATATAAGAGACGCACCACAAGTAAGAGTTCTCGCCCGTAACGATTACTCTTTTTCCAAGAAATCCTTTTTTGGCAAGAGCTGTGCCGAGAGCGTCAACATCGTTTTTAAAACGGTTAAAGCTGTACCCCCTGTACTTTCCGTCTATCTTCTGATAAAACGCGGTGTTCTCGCCGTAAAGCGCCGCCGACTCCTCAAGCATCTCTCTGAGGTCGTGTATTTTTCTTGTTTTATAAAGCTTATAATTTGCCATTTTTTCACCTTTCTTGCTCGATAAAGTTGAGCGCTCAACAATTTTGTCGTGACTTATTATAACACTATTATGTCACAAAATTGTGAATTATACGTTAATTTTGTCTGTACAAAACCATTTTTCACGTTTTTCAACAAAGTATAAAAAAACAAAAACGCTCTTACATCAAAATATGACGGTAAAAGCGTTTTGTAGGTTTTTCATATTTGCGCATCACGTCCGACTATCTTCAGATACTCGTCGTAAGTGCATATTATTTTCAATGCGGCAAGAAGCGCGTTTGACGTCATTCCGACGGGGAGCCCCACACTCAGCGCAAGTGTGTCGCGGCGTTGCGCGCTGTCCTCTCTGCCCATAAGACCGTCCTCGTAAAGATCTGCCTTTGAAAGAGGATTTTCAATCGCTGCCTTGAACAGCTCCTCATTCTCATAAGGTTTCAAAAGTGAATAGAGCAGCTCGTTTTCCATTCCCTCAACGCCAAGCGTTCCCTCAGCGGAAAATTCGCTCTTTCTTTTTTCTTTTCCTTTTATTTGTGGGATATAAAGCTGTATTATCCTGTCGCTTGGGATAGCCGACGAAAGATGCGAGCGTATCAGCTTGCCGGCGCCGTCGCTGTCCGTAAGCACTATTATAGGAAGCTTTTCGGCGAGCTTGCGGATAAGCGCAAGCTTCTCGTTCTTTTTGAATATCCCGAAGCCCTCAGTTGTGATTATCCTCGCGTCACAAATATTGATAAGCTTAAGTCTGTCGTATTTTCCCTCTACCACGATGGTATAGGGTATCTTCAATTTATCCATTTCATTCCTCTGTCAAAAAAGCAAAAAATAAGCTAGTACAAGCGTACCCAAAATTATTCTGTAAACGCCAAAAGCCGAAAAGCTGTGGCGCTTTACGTACTCGACAAGGTATTTTATACAAACGAGAGATACCAAAAATGCAACTATCGAGCCTACGGCAAGCAACAAGATTTCATAAGGTGTAAATTTTGCGCCCTCAAGTGTAAATTTCAACACCTTTAAAGCGCTCGCCCCAGCCATGGTGGGTATTGCCATAAAAAACGAAAATTCAGCGGCGACGCTTCTTGAAAGACCGAACATCATACCTCCAAGTATCGTAGAGCCCGAACGCGAAGTCCCCGGGATAAGCGCGAGCATCTGAAAAGAACCGATAAGAAAGGCACGCCCAAAGCCTATTTCCTCTGAATTTACGCAAATTCCCGCTTTATCTTTCTTCCTGTCGATAAGGATAAACGCTATACCATAGACAATAAGTGCCGCAGCAACGGTAAGGTAATTATAAAAATGCTCATCAAGAAAATCGTCAAGCAACGCCCCGACAATAGCCGAGGGCAGAACAGCGAATGCGACCTTGAGCCAAAGCCTCCATGTACTTCTCTTTTGAGCGGCACTTTTTACTCGCCCGAAGGGAGAGAGCTTATCAAAAAACAACACAAGCACCGCAAATATTGCTCCAAGCTGTATGACGACCTCAAAAAGCTCCCAAAAGCTCTCTGAAACGTCGAGCCTCAAGAATTCGTTAAGAAGTATCATATGTCCCGTAGAGCTTATCGGCAGCCACTCGGTCACACCTTCAACTATTCCGAAAAATATCGCCTTAAATATTTCAACAAGCATCCAACACGCCCCAAATAAAGATAATTACTATCTTCCCGAGCGCATTATATCTCCAACACGTACCTCAAACGGAACTCTGACGTAGAAAAGCATCGCGGGATGAGGGGCTGAGGCAAGCTCGTTGCCCTTTTCATCATATATCTCGCAGACCTCAAAGGGCTGACCTATAAGACCCGGAGAGATGACTTCTGCCGCGTCTCCGACGCTGACCTTGTTCCTTTGAATAAATTTATAAAGTCTTCCGCGCTCGTTTTGCGCTTCAAGACACTCGGGAAGCTTATCTGGATTATATTCAACAGCGGTAGCAAAATATGCTTTGTCTCTTATATAGCCCGTCGTACTTGCCGTCTGCGCGTTCAAAATAGGCTTGTCAAGATAGTATCCCGTTGCGTAATCTCGGTGAGAAACGCTTTCAAGCTCGTTCATAAGACGGCTGTCAAAAACATATCCATCGGGGTCTTTGAGATAGGAATCTATCGCCATACGGTATGCGTTCGTTACCACCGCCGTATAATACGCGCTCTTCATTCTTCCCTCTATCTTAAAGGAGTCGTTTCCCGCCTTGATAAGCTCGGGAACTATACCGACAGTGCACATATCCTTTGAGGACATAATAAAAGTGCCAAGCTCGTTCTCCTCTATCGGATACGGCTCTTCAAGGCGCTTTTCTTCAACTATTTTGTAATTCCATCTGCAAGGCTGTGTGCAAGCGCCTCGGTTTGCGTCTCTGCCTGTAAGGCTGTTTGAAAGCAAGCATCTTCCGCTGTACGACACGCACATAGAACCGTGAACAAAGGCTTCGAGCTCAACGTCACCGGGGAGAGACGCGCGTATCTCTCTTATTTCGTCAAGAGTTAATTCTCTTGCGAGCACAAGACGTTTTGCGCCCATAGCGGCGTACGCGTTTGCCGCTGCGGGACTGACTATACTTGCCTGTGTCGATATATGTATCTCGGCATCGGGAATTATATCCTTTATCTCGCCAAGCACTCCAAGGTCAGCGACTATAAAGGCGTCCATTCCCGCGCCCGCTATCTTTTTGAGATAGCTTCTGAGTATCGGATATTCGTGACCGTGGGGCATGGTGTTCACTGTAAGATATAGCTTCTTTCCTCTTTCATGAACGTATTCTGCCGCTTCAAAGAGCTCTTCGTCGGTAAAATTATCTGCCGCAGAGCGCATTCCAAAGCAATTTCCCGCAAGATATACGGCATCAGCACCGTAAAGTAAAGCTGATCTTAGTTTTTCAAAATTCCCCGCAGGTGACAAAAGTTCGGGCATTTTTTCCTCCAAAATCAATAAAAATATCTGTTCCTCACTATTATAATATAATACCGTCGTACTGTCAAGGATAAAAGAAGGATAATAAAGAAAAGCGACCTGTTTATTGCGAGTTCAAATTCTGAAAAATATATTTGCAGAAAAGCTATGGTTGAGCTTATATTTTTTTCAAACTTTTCGAGCATTTCCGTCAAAAAAATACAAAGCTCTGATTTTCGAGGGCAAAATCAGGATTTTATAGGTGTTCAACTATATAAAATTGTGCATTTTATCGCAAAAAATGTAAACCGGTTTGGGTATAATTACGAATTTGAATTTTTTTTTGCAAAGTAATTGATAAAATGGCTAAAATATGGTATCATTATAGCAAACTGGTCGTGATATGTAATAATATAATGTAGCTTGCATTAGTTATTGCTTTGACGAAATGTAAATTAAGGAGGAAAAAAACATGCCAGTATATGAGTCCATTAAAAATGCGGACAACAAAATTGTAATTTCCGCGCAGAACAAGGATTCCGTTGTATTTGGTTGGGACAAGGTCGTTACCGCTTTGGCTGACAAGGTTGCAGCAGGCGCTAAGGTCGTTGCTATCGACGGTTGGTACGGAATCAATTATGAAAAGATCGCTAACGCAGTTGCTGCAAAGGTTGGAGGAGAAGTTGTTATGCTTCCCGCTGACGAGCTTTTCGTTTCAAGAGAAGAGATCGTTGCGTACAACCAGCCCTACGTAACTGACGACCCCGGTTTCGGTAAGGTTAACAAGACCGGTGTTATCGAAGACATCATGAGTGCTGATGCTATCGCAGCAGCAAAAGAGAAGATGGCTAGCGGCGCTGTTGTTATCATCTATGGTATGGGCGCATCCATCAAGGCTTTCGAGTCCCTCGTTGACGTAAAGTGCTACGTTGATAACACTCACCAGAAGGTTCAGTGGGATATGTGGACAGGAAAGCTCCCCACCTTCGGCTGCAAGGTTCCTACAAAGGGATAC
>JAZOLQ010000108.1:0-5593 GCA_045653185.1 Eubacteriales bacterium | reverse complement strand
ATACGTCTTGTTATACAGATGGTTCTCTTTTATTGCTATTTCCTTCATCTTTGTGTTTCCTTAAAACATAGTAAAAACCCCGATGTACCCGGAAAACAGTTATGCTTTCATTTTGTCATCGGAGGTTTTTATATCAAAGTGAGACTTGATCAATAGGTCAATCTTTTTCTACCCTTAGCGCGTCTTCTCTTGAGTACGTTTCTTCCATCAGCGGTAGCCATTCTCTTTCTGAATCCGTGCTCTTTCTTTCTCTGTCTCTTCTTGGGCTGGTATGTTCTGAGCATTCTTGTGCACCTCCTTGTTCTTATTAGTTCCGGACACGAATATCCGGACTTTTCCGGAAGCGTGTTGCTTGTTTGCACTGCCAAATATTCAATGACATCTTATATTAAACCATATTTTTTCACTTTTGTCAAGAGTTTTTTATCTTTATTATTAAAATATTTGACTTTTTTTCATTTTTAAAGGGAGAAACCTCGAAAAGTCTCTCCCTTTGATATTAAATCAGAGTGATTACTGCTGGCCTGTGAGCTTTGCGATCTCTTCAGCGAAGTTATCTTCTCTCTTCTGAATGCCCTCGCCCTTCTCGAAGCGGTGGAATCCTGTAACCTTGATAGCTGCGCCAAGCTCTTTAGCTGTGTTCTCAACGTACTTGCCAACCTTGATCTCATCGTCCTTGACGTAAGCCATATCAAGCAGACAGTTGTTGTCGTAGAACTTGCCGATTCTCCCGGATACCATCTTCTCGATGACCTGTGCGGGCTTCTTTGCGTTTGCGGGATCGTTTGCGATCTGAGCCATGAGAATGTTCTTCTCTTCCTCGATAACCGAAGCGGGAACAGACTCACGATTGAGGTAAGGTGTGGGGTATGCGCCAACCTGAAGAGCGATGTTCTTTGCGAATGCAGCAAACTCGTCCTTCTCTGCAACAGCTGCATCAACGTCATAGGAAACTATAACACCGATAGAGCCTGTGCCGTGGATATATGTGCTTGTGATACCCTCAACAACTACGAAACGGCGAATGCTGAGCTTCTCTCCGATAACGAAGATCATCTCCTTGAGCTTAGCCTCAACTGTAGCGCTGCCGTCAACGTATGTGCTTGCGAGAAGCGCGTCGAGATCTGCAGGCTTGTTAGCGATGATCGTCTTAAGAATATTCTTTACGAACTCCTGGAAGGATGCGTTCTTTGCAACGAAGTCTGTCTCGGAGTTAACCTCGATCATAGCTGTTACGTTGCCTTCCTTCATGATATCAACGATACCGTCAGAGGCAATTCTTGTTGCAGCCTTTGCCTCTGCCTTGAGTTCGCCTCTCTTACGAAGTATCTTTATTGCCTCTTCAACGTTGCCCTCTGCCTCAACAAGTGCCTTCTTGCACTCCATCATACCGATACCGGTCTTTGCTCTGAGCGCAGCAACGTCCTTAGCTGTAATGTTTGCCATCTTTATATCTTCCTTTCGTTATAGTAATCTTAAAATTTATTACTCTGCGTCAGCAGCCTCTGCTTCAGTCTCAGCCTCAACCTCAGCCTCAACGGTCTGCTCGCCCTGTCTGCCCTCGATAACAGCGTCTGCAAGAGCTGCGGAGATGAGCTTTATTGCGCGGATAGCATCATCGTTACCGGGGATGACGTAGTCAGCGTCATCAGGGTCACAGTTTGTATCAACGATAGCGATTACCGGAATACCAAGCTTCTTTGCCTCAAGAACTGCGTTCTTTTCCTTCTTGGGGTCAACTATAAATACTGCTGCGGGAAGGGTATCCATTGTCTTGATACCGCCGTAGTTCTTCTCAAGGTCGAACATTTCCTTCTGCTTTATAGCAACTTCCTTCTTGGGAAGAAGGTCGAATGTTCCGTCCTCCTGCATCTTCTCAAGGCTGTTAAGACGGCTGATGGACTTCTTGATAGTCTTGAAATTTGTCATCATTCCGCCGGGCCAACGAACGTTTACGTAGTACATTCCGCAACGTGTTGCCTCTTCCTTGATTGCGTCTGCAGCCTGCTTCTTTGTTCCAACAAAGAGAATGTTGCCGCCCTCAGCAGATATGTCGCGTACAAAGTTGTAAGCTTCCTCAAACTTCTTTACGGTCTTCTGAAGGTCGATGATGTAGATACCGTTTCTCTCGGTAAAGATGTACTCCTGCATTTTGGGGTTCCATCTTCTTGTGTGATGTCCGAAATGGACGCCTGCTTCAAGCAGCTGTTTGATTGAAATTACTGACATTTTTAATGTCCTCCTTCGGTTTTTTCCACCACATAGCCTCGCGTTTTTATCATCCGCACGGATAACACCGTCACGCAAAACGGCAATGTGTGTGTATTTTTTTGTCGTCGGTCAATCAAACCGACGCAACCGATATTATACCATATTATTTATTACACTTCAAGACGCCTTTGGATAATTTACAATTTATTTACAATTACCAGAATCCCATTCTCTTTTTATCCTTCTCGCAGTCTCTGTACTCGTCGGGCGATATTTTGACGAGTATAGCGTCTTTACCTATACATTCTATCTTGCTCCACGGTATGTCTATATCTCCGCCCCGTAAAAGTCCGAAAACTCCGCCTCCGCGCGGCACTATTATCGCCGTTATCCTTCCGTCGCAAACGTTGAACTCAAAGTCTATCGGGCATCCGAGCCTTACTCCGTCACACAGATTTACTACCTCCTTCTGACGTATCTCACAGGTGTTGAAGCGTTCCATAAGCTCTCCTCCATAAAAATATTCCGCGAGTCATTTATAATCTATGGCTCACGGAATATTTATATTCTTTATTTGTTTGTCCTTTTTAATCCTCTGTGTGAAGTCTGAATACGCTGAGCAGAAAATAGAGCGCTATGCAGACGGCAGACGGAATCAGAGCGAGGAAGAAATATCCCACGCTGATAGTCCATATCTCGAAAAACGCTCCGAGTCCTTCTATCGCGAAGCACGCGACAAGGAAAAGCGGTACGAGGATATCAAGCGCTATCGCCGCCTTATTGATATCCGCCGCGCCAAACCGCCTGAGGTTATCGATACGGATACAGTAAACAAGGGTTATATGTAGGAATACCATAGCGAGAAAGCGGCATTCGGTCTGATAGAGATACTGCCCCATTATTCCCAGATATCCTATTATATTAGGAAGGATTATCGCGCACATTGCGCTGAGAGTGCCCGCGGCGATGATGCCCGCGTTATTGCGGAGCGGAGTCTTGAATTCGCCCGATATGCTTCTGAAGCCCCTGGCATTTTCGATTCCGCATTTATCGGTGACGAATACGAGCATCGCCATAAGGTCGATGATAAATCCGCAAAAGAGCGCGTGTCTCGCGTCAAGGAAAGCATCGCTGAAGATCATCGGAAGCATTACCATAACTATTCTTACGAACTGGGCGCATAGCACGTATCTGAAAAATCCCGTAAGGTTTGAGTACGCCGCTCCCGAGAATACGAAAGCGCGTCTGAGTGACGCAAGTCCCCCGCCTTGCTTGCTCGGTCTTGGAATGAGCATATCGGCGTCTGCCTTTACGTCCTGTCTTGCCGAAAGGCTTTCTGCGCTTCCCGCAACCTCGATAGCCCCGACAGCCTCCTCAAATCGACCCGAGAAGCGATATTGCAAAGGCGAACAGCTTACTATGACGTCAGGCTTCTCGCGAAGCTCTCTGTATTTATCGGAGAAGCAAAGCACCGCCACCTTTTTGTTCATAGAATGAACGTGCGCTATGAGCTTGTCTATATATTCGACAGGAAGGTCCTTATAAGTATCTATCTCGCCGAATTTATAGGTTATCGGCTTATTTGTAGCTTCAAAATCGAGAAGCGATGCCGACACGCCGAAGTTTGGCGCGGGTATCTCAAGCCTCTCGCCGTAAGCGCTTCTGAAGGAATCGGAGAATGACACCGTCTTTACGCCAAAAGCCTTCATTCCCGCGACGGCGCTCGAAAATGCGGGGTCAAGCATCTCGGAGAACACCAATATTCCAACAAATATATCATTTTGTGAAAATTCGTTTTCGGAAAGAGTGAAGGCGAGAACTCTCATTCCCGATTTACTGTATTTTTCATACTCTGCCGCAAGGTCCCTCTTTCCCTTCTCGCTTATAGGCGAGATGCCGTTTGATATATAGCACCTTGAGCATCTGAGTATTGTATCGGCAGACTGCGACACGTTAAGGACTCTCTTTTCTCCCCTATCGCTATAAAATAGCTTATCGGTCTTATCAAGAGAGTTTCCCGGCACGTAGCCGTTTATGTTACATCTTATTTTCAGCGCCTCGGCATCGGCTCCCGTCCTATTTACGAACTCCTCGAGAGCTATTCTGTATCTGCCCGGGGCGTGAACGCCGACGGTGAGCGTTCTGTTCTCCGCCGAATTATAGAGCGCGGCGAGCTCCGAGAGAGCCGAAACAGAACGGCTTACGGCAGCCAGCGTGAGTATCTCGCCCTCGGCGCATATAGCCTTATGAAAGTGGAGAACTCCGTCGGTCACAGCGCTTCCGTCAAGCAAAAAGAGATATTCGGAGGATACGAGTCTATCCATTATCTCCGCCCCTCTGAACACCGAGGGGTCTCGCCCCTTAAGGCAGAGCTTTGCCTGTTTTGCGAAGAATATTCTGCACGCGGTACACGCAAGCTGTGAGAGCGAGGACGCGGCAATAGCGAGAGAGGCTGTGAAGGTAGCCATAAGAGTCACATTTCCGTGGCTGAAAATAAGGCTCAGTATACTGAACGGCAATATCGCCGCGGTTATTACGAGCCCAAAGGACTGACAGTATTTCCTGAGCAGCTTTAGTCCTCGGGGCATATCCGAGCGCGAGGGGTATTTGACTCCGCCCGTCATAGCTCCGTAATATGTATATCTGCCCGTGGCGGTAACTATCGCTCTAGCGCTTCCCGATATGACCCGTGAGCCCGCGTGGACCATATTGACCATACCCGCGATATTGTTCTCGCCCTCGCGGACAAGTCCCTCGGCAAGCTTTTCGCGTATCTCCTCTCGATTTCTATCCACTCTTACGCTGACCTTCAGCGCGTCAGATGTAACAAGACGGGCATCAAAAGGAAGGATATCTCCCTCGCCTATCAGCACCACGTCTCCCTTTACGACGTGCTCGGCGTCAATCGAAAACACCTTGCCCGAGCGTATTACCGTCACCGACGGACAGAAAAAGTCTGAAAGCGACTCAAAGGTCCTCTGCGTTCTGAAGCTGAGATAAAGACATACAGCGAGATTGAGCGCCATTATGACTATCAGCGTGACTCCCGTCGTGTACTCGGTAAAGCAGAGCGCTATGACCGAGGATATGATAAGCAGAATAAGAGAGAAATCAGCCAATATCTCGCCGAGAAGCGAGGACGCCTTTTTTCTCGTCTTTATAAAAAATCTCGAATCCTCTTTTCTGTAACGAGAACGAGCCGCCTTTGGAGAAAGTCCTGAGGCGGCGTTGGTCTTTAATTTTTTCTCGACGTCCGAGACGTCATTCAAAAACCATTTTTCGTTCATTATTAAATACACTCAACTCTAAGTTTTCCGTCGTCGCCGACAAAGAGCGACGCTATGCTTATATTTCCGTCATAGTCCGAGATTATCTTCTCGGC
>JAZOLQ010000107.1:0-2367 GCA_045653185.1 Eubacteriales bacterium | reverse complement strand
TGATAATTGCTTCTCGGATAGGTGTCTCCCTCGGTGAACGCCTCGATTCCTTCCTTTTTGCAGATGGCATACTGCGCCCTCAGAAATTCGAGTATCGTCTGCATAGTCTGTCTGCCGAAGCGCTGATTTGATACCCAGTACGGCGCGCCTGTGAGGCGAACGAAGGGCTTTGTGTTGCCCGCAAGGATATGCGTCAGCTCGACGGCATAAGCGCACTCGAGGTCCCATGAGGTAAAGCCCGAGCAAAAGCCGAGGCGCACGGTGGGGTCGACTCTGTCAACTCCGTCTCTGAGCGCTTGACAAAAATCCTTCATCGAGTCAGCCATAACGTCGTACCACACGTCGCGGTATTTGTTTGCGCCACCCGTGAAGACCTTGTCCGCAAGCTCTTCTCTGGCAATATCCTCACCGAGACGGCGTCGTATCTCCGCCATGTGCAAGTCGCACGCGCAGCCGATACCCGGGCGGACAGAGAGGCAGAGGTCGTCGTCAAGCATAATCATTCGCACGCCTGTCCGCGCAATATCCTCAAGTGTGTCAGCCATCATGGCGCGGAAATTTTCGTCCATAGGACAGAGCGCATCGTCAAGCGTTTTGCCCGATATAGAGGTTATCCTGGCGTAATCCTTTGCTATCTCGGCGTTTCTGCCGCCCATAGGAGTGCCGAAGCCGAGGGAGGTTATCCAGATAGCGACCTCAAATCCCTTTTCTGTATAAAAGGCTACTTTTTCGCGAAGCTCGTCCATTCTTGCCGCTCTTTCGGGGCTTCTCTCAAAGAGGAAGCGCCCGCAGGCGAGATAGACACGCTCAGCGCCCATTTCCTGAAGCTCCCTTACGGTAAAGTTGAAATCCTGATCGTTACGGCTTGATACAGGAACAAAAAGTCTGCCCATAATATTCTCCTTTTATGTGAATTGTCAATCAAAGCTCTTTCGCTAATTATATCATATTTCAGTCCGAAAGACAAAATAAAAAACGGAAAATGTTTAACAAATTTTGGCGTCTTTGTTTGTGTATATTTACCCGTATCTTTAGGAAGCAATTAGCTACTAAATGAAAAAGCAACACGTCGGTACGCAAGGGTCCGACGTGTTGCCACCTTAGAGAAAAACATCCCATTAAGCAAGATAATATTTAGACAGATAAAAACCTTTTTAAAAAGGTTTGGAGAGTGTGAGAACCTTTCCTCAAAAGGTTCTCACGTCCTTTTTACAACACTAACTATCTTCCTCAAATACTCCTGAAGCTCGGCGACTCGCGCCTCGCTCATTTGCGGAGTGTCTGCGAGAGGGAAGGGTATTCCGAGAGCCTTGTATTTTTCGGCGCAGAGCTTTTTGAAGGGAAGAAGCTCTGTTTTTTTGACCGACGTATAGGAGCTTATAAGGTCTGCAAGGCGTTCGATATCCCCCTCGGTGTCATTGAGATTTGGCACGATGACCTGTCTTATCCAGACGTCCTTGCGCATTTTCTCAAGCTTGTCAAGGAAAGCGAGAGCGCGTGAAAGACTGCCGCCCGTGTACTTTTTATAGCTCTCCTCGTCGTTCATCTTGACGTCAAGGAGAACGAGGTCCACTTCTTCGAGAAGCCTGTCCACAGCCTCGCCGTCCGCATCTCCGCAGGTGTCAAGCGCGATATGAAGTCCTCTTTTCTTCAGAAGCTTCGCGAGATACTCGAAAAACTCTGCCTGAAGGCAGGGCTCTCCGCCCGAAAAGGTCACGCCGCCGTTTTTGATGTAGGGATAAAAGCGAAATATCTTTTCTGCAAGCGCGTCGGCGTCACAGAGGTCTGCTTCCTTGCACTCCCAAGTATCGGGATTGTGACAGTAAGCGCATCTGAGGGGACAGCCCTCGGCAAAGACCACGGCGCGCACGCCCGGTCCGTCAACAGTGCCGAGGGATTGCAAGCTGTGAATATACCCCTTCATAGCTTTATACCGTTTCGTGGTATGTACGGCTGATAACCTCTTTCTGCTGCTCGCGCGAGAGCTTGTGGAAGTTTACCGCGTATCCCGAAACACGAATAGTGAGGTTGGGATAGAGGTCGGGATTTTCCATAGCGTCGATAAGCTTCTGTCTGTCAAGCACGTTTACGTTTATGTGGTGAGCGTTCTGCGCGAAATATCCGCCGAGAATGCTTACAAGATTTTCTTTTCTTTCCTCGTCGTCCTTGCCGAGAGCCGCGGGGACTATCGAGAAGGTGTTGGAGATACCGTCGCGGCAGGAGTCGTAGGAGAGCTTTGCGACAGAGTTGAGAGACGCGAGAGCGCCGCACTTTTCTCTGTTGTGCATCGGGTTAGCGCCCGGAGCAAAGGGCTCGCCCGCCTTACGTCCGTCGGGAGTAGAGCCTGTCTTCTTGCCGTATACGACG
>JAZOLQ010000106.1:0-3538 GCA_045653185.1 Eubacteriales bacterium | reverse complement strand
CATCTTGCAACCTTGAGTCCCTTGCCCTCGTTTGCTTCCTTGACAAAGTTGTCCCATCCCCAGCCGTAACGAGAGATAACACAGAACAAAACGAGAATAAGCGAACCTATAGGAAGGAGGAGGTGGCTTACGATAAAGTCTTCAAGGTCAAGGATAGAAGAACCTTCCGCAAAGGGTACGAAGCCAGAAAGGATATTAAATCCAAGCACACAAGGAATCGAGAGAACGAAAATGCCAAGACCTACGATAAGGCTTGTCTTTTTGCGTTCCCAGTTGGTGAGGTCCATAATGCAGGCAATTATATTTTCAAGTACCGCGATAACGGTTGAGAGTGCCGCAAAGGTCATAAATATAAAGAACAAGCTTCCCCAAAGTCTGCCGAGAGGCATATTGTTAAATACGTTGGGAAGTGTTACAAAGATAAGCGAAGGTCCTGCATCGGGCTGAACGCCGTATGCAAAGCAAGCGGGGAAAATGATAAGTCCCGACGTGAACGCAACAAATGTATCGAGCGCCGCAACGTTGACAGCCTCGCCCATAAGCGAACGGTCTTTGTTGAGATAGCTTCCGAAAATAGCCATAGAGCCGATACCAAGGCTAAGGGTAAAGAACGCCTGATTCATTGCCGCAACAATAACGTCAAAAACTCCGGCTTCAAGGAAATTATCCATACTGGGAACAAGGTAGAACTTAAGTCCCTCTGATGCACCGTCAAGGAATATGCTGTTTACGGCAAGAACTACCATAAGTCCGAGAAGCGCAAGCATCATGTACTTGCTGACCTTTTCAATTCCCTTTTTAACGCCAAGCATACAAACAAACGCGCCAAAGAAAACGATTATTCCCATAAATACCGTCTGCCATATCGGGTCTCCAAGCATTCCGCCAAAGGCATTTCCAACGCCCTCTGTATCAAGTCCGCTGAGGTCGCCTTTTGCAGTCTTAAAGAAATACTGAAGCATCCAGCCCGATACGTTCGTATAGAACATCATAAGGATTATGTTTCCCACAAGCGCAAGCTTGCCGTGCCAATGCCATTTTGTTTTTGGCGGCTCTAATTCCTGATACATCTTTACGGGACTCTTCTGCGATGCTCGTCCTACCGCAAACTCGATAGTCATTACGGGTATTCCGAGAACTATCAAAAAGAACAGGTATATAAGAACAAAAATAGCTCCTCCATACTGTCCGACCATCCACGGAAATTTCCATACGTTACCTATACCGATGGCACATCCCGCGCTGAGCAATATGAAGCCGAGTCGGCTTCCAAGTTTTTCTCTCATTGCCAAATCTCCTTAGTTTTTATATCTACAATTTTAACACAAAATCAAAAAATTTTCAATAGCTATCTTGAGAAAAAAGGAGCATCGCTTGCGATGCTCCTTAATTGTTAGAAAATTACTTATATTTTCTCTTGCGAGCTGCTTCCGACTTCTTCTTGCGCTTTACGCTGGGCTTCTCATAATGCTCTCTCTTGCGAAGCTCGGCAAGTGTGCCGTCACGTGCAGTAGCTCTCTTAAAGCGACGGAGTGCGCTGTCCAAAGACTCGCCTTCTTTAACTCTGATCTCTGCCATTTTCTTTTTCCCTCCCTCCGCATATTGCCAAAGACAATTAATCGAATGATATTATATCACAAATTTTTTCCTTTGTCAATACTTTTTTGTCGAGATAACACTTTTAATTTTAACAAAAAATTGCTGTGTTATTCTCTCTGAATTTATTGATTTTTTTAGTATAGATAGCGAAAAAATCAACTGAGAAGAGGGCGCTATGCCCTCTCCTCTTTTGTTTCTTATCTGATTACTATATTAACTATCTTGTTTGGAACTGCAATCTCTTTTACGATCGTCTTTCCTTCAATAGCGGCAGCAATTGCAGGCTCTGACTTTGCAAGCTCGATAACCTCCTGCGCGGGAGTATCAACGGGTGCTTTTATCTTTGCTCTGAGCTTACCGTTTATCTGAACGACTATCTCTACCTCGTCGTCAGCCGTCTTGGCCTCATCATAAGTAGGCCACGGCTCGAACGCGATAGTGTCCTTGTGTCCGAGAATACTCCACATTTCCTCGCATATATGAGGACAGATGCAGGACAGCATCTTGATAATGCCCTCGGCATATACCTTGGGGCACTTGCCTTCTTTATATACAGCATTCACGAATATCATCATCTGAGAAATAGCGGTATTAAACGCCAGCTTTTCAAAGTCCTCGGTTATCTTCTTTACGCTCTTGTGGTATACCTTCTCGATAGGTCCGCCTTCGCCCTCTGTGAGATTTTCGGGCTCGGTGAAGAACGCCCACACACGATTGAGGAACTTTCTCGCTCCGTCGACGCCCTGATTGCTCCAAGGCTTTGATACTTCGAGCGGGCCCATAAACATCTCGTAAAGTCTGAGAGTATCAGCTCCGTAATCACGGACGACGTCGCTGGGATTTACCACGAACTCGGGGAATCTCTTGCCCATCTTTATTCCGTTAGAGCCGAGTATCATTCCCTGATGAACGAGCTTTTTGAAGGGTTCTTTTGTGGGAGCAAGTCCCTTATCGTAAAGATATCTGTTCCAAATTCTCGAATACATAAGGTGACCCACTGCGTGCTCAGGACCTCCTATGTAAAGGTCAACAGGCATCCAATGTTCGAGAAGCTTTTGATTTGCGAACTCGTCGGAATTATTGGGGTCTATATAACGCAGGAAGTACCAGCTTGATCCCGCAGAGCCTGGCATTGTTGAGGTCTCTCTGACGCCCTTTACTCCGTCCCTGTCGTATGCCTTCCACTCGGTCGCGTTTTCAAGAGGAGCTTTTCCGTTTACTCCCTTGTAGTTCTCAAGCTCGGGAAGTACGAGCGGAAGCTCGGAATCGTCAAGCACATGGATCGCTCCGTCCTCTCCGTGAACCACGGGAACAGGCTCTCCCCAATAACGCTGTCTCGCGAATATCCACTCTCTGAAATGATAGTTCACAGTTCTCTTTGCGACTCCCATTCCTTCGAGCTTTGAGGTGATAGCTTCCTTTGCTTCCTCAACGGTAAGGCCTGTGAACTCCTCGGAGTTTACAAGTCTGTATCCCTTTCCGAGATACTCGCCCTTTTCAAACGCCTTCTCGGACACCTCAACGTGACCGAGAGCCTCGTCTCCGTCTATTACCTGAAGCATATCTATGTTATGAGCTATGGCATACTCAAAGTCACGCTGGTCGTGTGACGGAACTGCCATTACAGCGCCAGTACCATAGCTTGCAAGAACGAAATCGCCGATAAACATTCTTACTTCTCTGCCGTTTACGGGATTGATACAAGAAACGCCCTTAAGCTCGCAACCCGATTTGGTCTTATTGAGCTCGGTTCTGTCCATATCGTTCTTCTTGAGTGTCTCGTTTATATAAGCCTCGACCTCTGCCTTGTTCTCGATCCTCGGCATAAGCTGCTTTACTATCTCTCCGTCGGGAGCAAGAACCATAAAGGTGATACCGTAAATAGTCTCTATACAAGTGGTGAATATGGAAAATTCTCCGCCGCCGACTATCTGGAATT
>JAZOLQ010000105.1:0-7533 GCA_045653185.1 Eubacteriales bacterium | reverse complement strand
TTCTCCTAAGCTCAACAGCGACCAGGAAACATTCTACTCCACAGTAAACTTCCGTTACTCTTCTCTCTGTTCTGTTCCCTACACAGTTATGGATCCTGCATTCGCAGGCTTTGGACTTGAGGCTCTTGCTGAGTATTCGGCTGCTCCCGGTTCTACCTACGAGGCATACATCGAGACAAAGTGTAAGGTTCAGGGATCTTCGGACCAGAGAATGTATGACATGTATGACATTATCTTCTCTAACCCCGTTTATGACATGGCTATCATCGCTGACTTTGGCGGACTCAGGGGCATTATGACAAGTCAAGTTCCCAAAGAGGGCAATGCTAATTCTTATGCTACTCTCTACGCTGCAAACAGCGAAGCTGCTATGACTAAGATCAACGAGCTCATGGAAGACATTAAGGAGATCGGTGCTTAATTTTAGCATAAATAATAATTAAAAAAACCGAGGACGGTTTTCCGTCCTCGGTTTTTTTGAAAACTAACTTATTCAATAGACACTATATAAGGATAAAGCGGCTGGCCGCCGTTGATAATATTCAACTCGGCGTACTTATCTGCCTTTGAGACAAGGCAAGCGCAGACGCTTTCAGCCTCTTCTCTGGTGACTTCCTCGCCAAAGAATACCGTTATAAAGGACTTTCCCTCAGCGACGTCGGCGAGCTTTGCGACACAGTCGGCGCTCGAATTTTCAACCGAGAATATCTTTCCGTTAAGAAGCGCCAGATACTGACCGTTCTCTATCTTCTCACCGTCAAGGGTGGTATCCCTTACCGCCTGAGTTACCGATGCCGAGGTAACGCCCTCGATAGCCTCGTTCATAGCCGCAAGGTTATCCTCAAGGCTCGCCTCGGGGTCAAACACCATCATAGCCGAAAGTCCCTGCGGAACGCTCTTTGTGGGAAGCACGGTCACCTTTTTGTCGCTCACAAGCTTCGCCGCCTGCTCGGCAACCATGTAAATATTCTTGTTATTAGGAAGAACGAAGACATACTCGCTGGGAGTGAGGTTTATTCCGTCGATAATATCCTGCGTCGAGGGGTTCATCGTCTGTCCCCCAAATATCACCTTGTCAGCTCCGAGGTCGCAGAAGACGTCGGTTATTCCCTTGCCCATGCAGACAGCCACAAAGCCGTATTTCTTGCTTATCGGCGCTATCTCAGGCACAGAGACCGACACCGCGCCGCTCTCGGCAACGCCCTCGATTATCTCGGTGTGCTGTTTTCTCATATTCTCGACCTTGACCGTCGCAAGCGCTCCGTATTCGAGCGCCTTTTCCATAACGAGTCCAGGATTGTTTGTGTGAACGTGGAGCTTGATTATGTCGTCGTCGTCGATAAATACGGCGCTGTCTCCTATCTCACAGATAAATTCCTTGAACTCAGACGCAGTTCCCTCTCCCCTATACTCCTCCGACTTCTCAACAATACATTCGGTGCAGTAGCCAAAGGTGATGTCCTCGCTCTCAAACTCGGTGAAAACCGAGCCCGAGGACTGAGACTGCGGAGCTACCGCCGCAACGGGAGAGCCGTTGAGCGCCGCAAGCATACCCTTGAGTATAGTAACAAATCCGTATCCGCCCGCGTCAACAAGGTTTACCTCCTTGAGCACGGGAAGCTGGTCGGGGGTCTTCGCAAGAGCTTCCTCGGCGGTCGCAACGAGCTTCTTGAACATTCCCTCAAGATTTCCGCGGTATCTGTCCTTTATCTCGTCCGCCCTCTCGGAGCAGCATCTCATTATAGTCAGAATAGTTCCCTCGGTGGGCTTCATCACAGCCTTATACGCCTCTTCCGTGCCTCTCCTGAAGGCGGCGGCGATATCGGCGGAATCGGCTATATCAAGCCCTCTGAGCGACTTTGACATTCCTCTGAAGAAGAGCGAGAGTATCGCTCCCGAGTTTCCGCGCGCCGCGCGGAGAATAAGGTGAGACGCCTTCTCGGCGCAGTCGGATATAGTTCCGTCAAACTTTCCGACAGTCTTAATGGTGCTCATCGTGAGCGACATATTTATTCCCGTATCACCGTCGGGAACGGGAAATATGTTCATATTGTTTATGAGCGTCTTTGTATTGTCAAGCGAGTTGGCAGCAGACAGCATCATAACAAAAAACGTTTGTCCGTTTATAAGCATTTAAAATTACCTCTCAGTTCCAAGATAGAAGAGGGCGATAACACCCGGACCTGCGTGCGCGCCGATAACCGGTCCAACGTAGTCTATTCTGATATCCTTGACGCCAAGCTCGTTCTTTATTCGCCCAGCAAGATATTCAGCATCATCACGGGCGTCGCCGTGGCTTATAAAGACCGTTTGTGTTTCGGGGTCGATAGCAGTCTCCTTCATCTTGTCAAAGAGAGCGTCGAGAGACGCCTTGCGTCCTCTTGCCTTGCTCATATTGATAAGTCTGCCCTTGTTGTCAACGTGAAGCACGGGCTTTATGCTCAGCATGCTTCCAACAACTGCCGTTGCGCCGCTTACACGTCCGCCTCTCTTGAGGAAGAAGAGGTCGTCAACGGTAAACCAGTGGCAGAGATTGAGCTTTTTGCTTTCGATAAAGTCGCGTACCGTCTCAATATCCGCGCCTTCGCTCTGAAGCTTGAGAGCATAGTAGACTAAAAGTCCCTGACCGAGAGACGCCGCAAGCGTGTCGAGCGCATATATCTTTCTTTCGGGATATTTGTCGGAAAGCTCTTTCGCCGCAACAAGTCCCGCGTTGTAAGTTCCGCTGAGTCCCGAGGAAAATCCGAGATAAAGCACGTCTGTGCCCTCTGCAAGATAAGACTCGAATACCTCGTGGAATTTGTCGATATTCACCGCCGATGTGCTCGCGTTTTTCTTTTTCCTGAGCTTTTCATAAAATTCTTTTACGTCAAGCTCACAGTTGGGACATGGCTCTTCGCCCTCGACAAGCACGTCAAGCTGGACCGCTAAAAGCTCGTATTCACCAAGAACATCCTTTGTAAGATCAGATGATGAATCGGTTATTATTACGTATTTGCTCATATTATTCTCCTTAATGTTGTATGTAGTCGTTACTCTTAAATGTAGTAACGAAAACTATTATATACCATATCGTTCAAAATGTCAATAGCCTTTTCTTATTTTACAAGGTGTCTCTTGATTTTTTTGGATGTAGTCTTTTCAAACTCGGTCTCTCTGAGCTCTATTCTTGCGATACGCTTATAGGTCGGGAGAGTCTTGTTCAAAGCGTCAACGAGCTTTTCGATTGCGGAAAGCATCTCCTCTGCGGGAGTATTTTCGGGGAATTTGGTATTATCGGGGTAAACGATAGCTACAAGGTCAACCTTTTCGGTCTCGGTGTCACGTCCGACAACGACAGCCTCTGCTATCTCCTCGATGTTGGAGAGATACTCCTCTATCTCCTCGGGGAATACGTTCTTTCCGTTTTCAAGAACGATGACAGTCTTAAGTCTGCCCGTGATAAAGAGATACTGTTCTTCATCGAGGAATCCCATATCTCCCGTTCTGAACCAGCCGTCAGCGGTGAATGCGTTTTCATTAGCCTCGGGGTCTTCGTAATATCCTATCATTACGTTGTCGCCCTTGACCTGTATCTCGCCCTCAACAAAGCCGTAATCGTTCTTCGCGTCTCCCGCGATACGAACCTGACAGCAAGGCACTGCGGGTCCGACAGAGCCGTACTTTCTCGCGTAGTATGGGGTCACGCAGGTAAGAGGCGCGCACTCGGTTATTCCAAAGCCCTCGTATATAGATATTCCGAGGTTCTCGAAAAATTCTATCATCTTGGGATTGAGCGCCGCTCCCCCGCAAACTATCTTCTCAAGTCTGCCGCCAAACGCGTTTATAACGTCGGCAAAAAGCTCGCGTCTCTTGTCTATTCCCATCGCCATCATTGCGCGGGAAGCTCCCATTCCAAGCTTGAGCTTATTCTCTCTGCCCGACTTCTTAGCCTCGGACCATATCTTCTTATACATAGTATAGATGAAGAGAGGAACGAGCACAAGTCCTGTGGGCTTGAATATCTGGAAGTTCTTGAGAACTCTTGTAAGGCTGTCGTTGATGCAGATGTGCATACCGTAGTCAAGTCCCGCTATCATACAAGCAAGCTCGTAGGTGTGGTGTATGGGAAGGACCGATACTATTGTACCAGCGGGGGTAAATTCAACGGTTGCCGCCGCAGCCGAGACGACCGAGAAGATGTTCTTCTGGCTGAGCATTACCTTTTTGCTCGTTCCCGTAGTTCCCGAGGTAAAGAGAAGCTCTGCAAGCTTTTCTCTGTCGGTAACAGGGGGGAACGCATATCCCGCAGCCACTGCCGCCTCTCCGCTCTCAATAAGCTTCTCAAAGGCTATCGACTTCTTGGTTCTCGTGTTTTTAAGCTCGTTCTCGTCGGGAGATATCGGAATAAAGGTCTTGAGTGTCTTGTGCGACTTCTTTGCAGCGTCAAACTTGCCGTTGAAGGGCGCGGAATAGATTATCGCCGTTGCGTCAACGCTCTCAAGAAATCCCTCTATCTGAGTAATATCGAGCTCTTTATCCATAGGAATGACTACGCTTCCGCTCGCAAGCACCGCGATATAGGACGCTACCCACTCGACCGAGGTCTCGCCGATAATGGCAATTCTTGAGCCCGCAAGTCCGAGCGCGTCAATGCCCGCCGCGATATTCTTTATCTTTTTGCTAAGCTCGGCATAAGTAACGTCGTGGAGATTTCTCTGCTTGTCGAAATATGTGTACGCAATTCTGTCGCCGTGCTTTGATATTACGTTATGAAAGTCAACCGCGTCGGAAACTCTTTCGTAATATCTGTTGGTCTTGGGGCGGGTATGGGTCTTTACCTCAAAGGGTATTATCTTTGTATTTTCTTCGCTTGTTTTCTCTGCCTTGTTAAATCCGGGTAACTTCATAATATTATCCTCCGTATCCTATTTAAAATTGATTTTCGGCTTTTTTGAGATTGCCGCATATTATTTTGAGCGTTTCATAAAAATTTTCAATTTGCTCTTTCGATATACTGTCGCTTACAAAGTTGTTGATATCAAGTATTATCTGCCGCATATCAGAGGCTATCGTCTTTCCATCGTCGGTAAGCACGTATCTCTGTCTGTAACTGCATTCGGGATTGACTATCGACGCGTATTCCTTTTCAACTATATCCGACACCACGCGTGAAATTTGCGCCTTGTCGACTCCGCAATACCTCACAAGCTCGGTCTTTGTGAGCCCGTCGGCATGCTCCGCCAGAATACACATACATAGGGTATGCGCGCTTCCAAGCCCGTATTGGTCCATTTTCTTTTGCTTTATACGGGATATGCTTTTCTGCGCGTCGCCAAGCAGGGTGCTGAAAAGTATAAATCTATCCTGATCCAATTTTTTCTCCTTTCATAAAGAAATAAATATATGCACTGAATTTCAGTATATCACAAAAACGTTGAGTTGTCAACAATAATTTGCGCTATATAATAAGTATTGATAAATTCTGTTAAAAAAACAGAAAAGTCGGTACTTAAAAATGCGGAAATTGTATTTTTTGTATCTTGACTTTTGCGCTTTGAGATGTTATAATAGTACCGTAATATGAAATTCCCGCGTGACTGACGGAAAAGCAGGGTCACCTGCGTGGAACGGGGAATAATATTTGCCGACCGTCTGGGCAGTTTTGCGGAAAACGAAACTGACCCTTATTTTATTTTCTCAAGAAAGAGGTATTTTATGGAAAGATTTGCTGTTGAATGGAAGGGCTTCATCGAAGGAAAATGGTGCGATGAAGTAAACGTCAGAGAATTTATACAGAAGAACTATACACCTTATATAGGAGACGAGAGCTTTCTCGAATCCCCCACAGAGAGAACGCTCAAGCTAAGAACCGCTCTTGAGGCAAAGCTCAAGGAGGAGAAGGAAAAGGGCGGTGTTATAAGCATCGACACGCACAACGTATCCTCGCTTCTCAGCTATCCCGCGGCTTATCTCGATCAAGAGAACGAGCTTATCGTCGGTCTTCAGACAGGCGCTCCCCTTGAGAGAGGAGTCAACCCCTTCGGAGGTATCAGAATGGCGAGAAGCGCCTGCCGCGCTTACGGCTATCAGCTCTCCGACAAGATAGAACAGGAGTTCTTTTACAGAACCACGCACAACGACGGTGTTTTCAGAGTTTATACCGATACTATGCGCGCTATGAGACACACGGGAATCCTCACAGGTCTTCCCGATGCTTACGGCCGCGGAAGAATTATCGGCGACTACCGCCGTGTTGCCCTTTACGGTATAGATTTCCTTATGGAGCAGAAGCGGAAGGACAAGGCTGAGCTCGGCAAAAAGAGAATGACCGAGGAAGTGATCGGTCTTTCCGAGGAGCTTTTCAAGCAGATAGACTTCCTGCAGAAGCTCAAGGATATGGCGGCGCTTTACGGCTTTGATATATCAAAGCCCGCAACGAACGCCCGAGAGGCTATCCAGTGGACCTACTTCGCTTATCTCGCGGCTAACAAGGAGCAGAACGGCGCGGCTATGTCGCTCGGACGCGTTGGCACTTTCTTTGATATCTATCTCCAGAGAGATATGAGACGCGGTCTTATTGACGAGAAGGGCGCTCAGGAGCTTATCGACCAGTTCGTAATAAAGCTCCGTATGATAAGACATCTCCGCACGCCCGAATATAACGAGCTCTTTGGCGGCGACCCGATGTGGATAACAGAAGCTGTCGGCGGAATGGGCAAGGACGGAAGAACTCTCGTTACAAAAACGGCGTTCCGTTTCCTTCACACTCTCTACAACCTCGGCTACGCTCCCGAGCCTAACCTCACGGTGCTCTGGTCCGAAAAGCTTCCCGAGCCCTTCAAGAAATACTGCGCTAAGGTGTCTATCGACACAGACTCTATACAGTACGAAAACGACGACCTTATGAGAAAGAGCTACGGCGACGATTACGCTATCGCTTGCTGTGTAAGCGCGATGAAGGTCGGAAAGCAGATGCAGTTCTTCGGCGCTCGCTGCAACCTTCCCAAGATACTCCTTCTTGCCCTCAACGGCGGACGCGAGGAGAAATACAATATGCAGATAGGTCCTGAGATGGAAGTCATGGCGGACGAAGTTCTCGATTACGACAATGTCCGCAGACGTCTTGATTATTACCTCGGCTGGCTTGCGGCTGAGTACGTGGACACGATGAACGTAATTCACTATATGCACGACAAATATGCGTACGAAAAGACTCAGCTCGCGCTTCACGACACCGACGTTGAGCGTCTTATGGCGTTTGGCGCTGCGGGACTTTCGGTCATCGCAGACAGCCTTTCGGCTATCAAATACGCAAAGGTCCGCCCGATACGCGACGAGCGCGGACTTATATGCGACTTTGAGACCGAGGGAGATTTCCCCAAATTCGGAAACGACGACGAAAGAGTTGACTCTATCGCAAAGGAGATTCTTGACAGACTCATCACAGAGCTCAGAAAGAATCCCACCTACCGCGGCGCTATACATACCCTCTCGGTGCTCACGATAACAAGTAACGTCGTATACGGCAAGAAGACAGGCTCTACTCCCGAC
>JAZOLQ010000104.1:0-17922 GCA_045653185.1 Eubacteriales bacterium | reverse complement strand
AGCTATGTAACGTCCGCTGTACTTGAGAGTAACGGTCTGAACGGATGCGTCAAGACCCTTTTCCTTAACAGACTCTGTTGTTTCACCAACAGATGCAACCTCGGGGTTGGTGTAGATTACAGAGGGAATGGAGTTGTAGTTTATTCTATCCTTCTTGCCGAGGATGTTGTTGATACAAACTTCGCCCTCGCGGTACGCTGTGTGAGCAAGCATAGACTTGCCGTTTACGTCGCCTGCAGCCCATACGCCCGGAACGTTTGTCTTGCCGTATTCGTTTGTAACGATAGCGCCTCTTTCGAGCTTGAGTCCGATATTCTCGCAACCGATGCCCGCAGTTCTCGGACGGCGTCCGATAGAAACGAGAGCGTAATCACAAGCGATAGCTGTGCTCTTGCCGTCTTTTTCGTATGTAACAGCCTTGTCCTTGATGGATGTTACCTTTGCTCCAAGAATGAAGTTAACACCTCTTGCGGCGTAGTCCTTCTGAAGCATTGTGGATATCTCGCGGTCAACAGGACCTGCGATGTGATCCATCATCTCAACAACGTAGACCTCAGAGCCTACCGAGTTGAAGTAAGAAGCCATTTCAAGTCCGATAACTCCGCCGCCAACGATAACGATGGTCTTGGGGAGCTCCTTAAGGTCGAGGACTTCTCTGTTTGTAAGAGCAAAGCCCGACTTTATAGAATCAGCAAGTCCGTCGATGGGGGGGAGAGCAGGGGAAGAACCTGTGCAGATAAGTATCTGCTTACCAACGTATTCCTTGCCCTCAGCTACTATAACGAAGCCCTCAGCGTTTCTCTCTTTGATCTGAGCGGAAGCCTTAACGACCTCAACACCTGCCTTCTTGAGCTTAGCGCCAACGCCCGAAACGAGCTGCTTTACTACCTTGTTCTTACGTTCAACAACGAAGCCGTGGTCGATAGCCGCAGAATCGAACTTTACGCCGTAGTCAGCGCCATGCTTTGCGTAATCGTAAATTTTTGCGGAGTAGAGGAGAGTTTTTGTGGGGATACAGCCTTCGTTAAGACAAACACCGCCAAGAGCTCTTTCCTCGATAACGAGAGTTTTCAAGCCTGCGTGACCTGCGTGTTCAGCTGCATTGTAGCCTGCAGGACCGCCGCCTAAAACGATAAGATCATACATTTGTATTTTCCTTCTTTCAAATTATTTTATCATGAGAAGATCGATGTTCTCAAGTGCAAATCCGATGTCCTTAAGGATTCTTGCAGCATCAGCGCCGTCAAGAACTCTGTGGTCAACGGTGAGAGAGAGACCCATAGAGGGATAGATAACGTCCTCTCCGTTTACTTCCTTTATTCTCTTTGATACGCAGTCAACGCCAAGGATACATGTCTGAGGCGGGTTGACGATAGGAGTAAAGGATTCGATTCCAAGAGAACCGAGGTTGGATACCGTGAATGTAGCGCCCTTGAGAAGATCGGGATTGATGTTACCGCTCTGAGCCGCTGTTATAACAGTCTTTGCGTTCTTAGAAAGCTCACCGAGAGACATCTTTTCAGCACCGAATACAGTGGGAACGAGAAGTCCTCTCTCTGTATCAACAGCGATACCGAGGTTAACTGTGTTGAAGTATCTCATTGTGTCGCCGAGCATGTGTGCGTTAGCGCCTCTGTACTTGAGGATAACACGGGATACAGCAAAGAGTATCATATCGTTTATGGTGATATTGCCAAGGCCGAGCTTTTCGCCGTTTGCCTTGAGAGACTTTCTGAGTTCAAGAAGCTTTGTAGCGTCGAAGGAAGAGTTAAATGTGAGCTGAGCCATAGAAGTGAGCGACTCGCACATAACCTTTGCGATGATCTTTCTGACGTTGGGGATCTTAACGTCTTCATATTCAGCTACGGGAGCTGCTGCTACTGCGGGAGCTGCATCAGCTACTGCGCTAGCATTGAGATCGCCAAGAACTACCTTGCCGTTTATACCGCTTCCAGCCAAAGCCTGAGAGTAGCCGTCCTTAGCTGCGGGAGATACGGTAAGCCCCATATCAACGAGCTTCTGAACGTCACGCTCGATTATTCTGCCGTTAGGACCTGTGGGTACAGCCTTAAGAAGATCTGCATGTGTCTTCTCAGCAAGAAGTCTTGCGCGAGGAGATATAGATCCAACGCCTTCTGTTGCTGTGGGAGCAGCCTCATCTGCTACTGCTGCGGGAGCTGCTTCAGCTGCCGCGGGAGCTTCTGCGGGCTTTTCCTCAACTGCTGCGGGAGCTTCTGCATCGGTAGGAACGAATGCGGAAAAGTCCTCTCCGTCGTTTCCTATAACAAGAACATTCTCAAGACAGGGAACGTCGTCACCTTCCTCTCTGAATATTGCGAGAATTTTACCTGCTTCGGGAGCGGGCTCATCGAAAGATGATTTGTCGGTCTCGTAAGAAAAGAGGATATCACCCTTTTCGACTGTGTCGCCGACCTTTTTGTTAAAAGCGGTTATGATACAGCTTTCAACGCTCTGTCCCTGACGGGGCATAATTACAACTGTTGCCATTTTCTTTCATTCCTTTCATAAGTTGTTTATAAGCCTAAAGTCTCGGGAATAATTTTTCCGAAAATTTATCACCTACATTTTATCACTCTTTACCTTAATTGTCAATATATTTTAACTAAATAACGAGCACTTTGACACAAAAAAGACGAATTTATTTCAAAATTTCTGTTGGCTTGTCGCGTTTTTTTACAAGACAAGCTCCTTCTCAAGCACGCCGACCATAATAGAAGTGTTAAGTTCGAGCGCGTCGGGGGGATAGCCCTCGCTCAGATCGCTTGCGCGTACCATCTGCTTGAGATATTCCGCGGCGGCTTCCTTGGAGTCTTTTTTTATTATCTCTGCCGCCGCCTTTGCAATTTCAAGCGTGCTCTTTTTCATGTTTGAGAGATAAAAACTCGTAGCCTCTTTGTCAAGAACGCCAAAATGAGGTATGAGAATGTTATCGATGTCGAACTCCAAAAGCTTATCTATCGAATCCAGTGTCATCTGATATCCTACAAGATAGGTAGGGAATATAAGCTCCTTTCCGTCGAATATTCCGGGTGTTTCAGCGCCGAGAAGCAGCTTTTTTTCGTTCAGATAGAAGGCTATTGAGCATTTTGTGTGCCCGGGGAGCGCTATCGCGGTAAAGGTCATGTCTCCCGCCTTTATGGTGTCCTGATCTTCCAGCGCAATATCAACCTTGAGATTGTCGATAAGGTCCTCGTATTCGGTAACTCCGCACTTTTCTGCAAATTTTCTGTCAAGGGTGCGCATAAGCTGTTTTGCGGAGTCCTTAGCGAATATTTTTGCGGCATATTCGCCTGCTACCACCTTGGCGTCGGGCCAGTATTTGAGTACGTATACAGAGCCGAGCGCGTGGTCGTAGTGAGAGTGAGTCAAAAAGATGTAATCGAGCGCTCTTTCTCCAAGCTCCGCCTTTATCTTTTTTGCCACGTCGTATCCCGTAAAGGCAAAGCCTGTGTCGTAGAGAATGGCGGTCTTGCCGTCATCTATAAGAAACGCGCTGTCGCCCGCTATGCTTCTTACGTCGGTAATTTTTAAATCTGACATATCATAAACCTTTCTGTAAAACTTTGTATCTCGATTATATCATATTACGCCGCAAAATTCAAGATTTGGAGGTTTTTTCTTTGGCAGAATAGGGAAATATTATTCTTATCCCTTGACACAGATATATTTGTTATGATAAAATCTATAAGACGGAAGAATTAAATCGCACATGCTGAAAGGAATAGAGATATGAATTTAATGGGAATCGATATGGGAACTACTTCTGTAAAGACGGCGGTTTTTAACGAAAATCTTGAAGAAAAAATAAGGCTCACGGCTGATTATACCCTTGAGAGCAAGGGCGATATCATAGAGTTTGAGCCTGAAAAATATTGGGATATAGTCTCTGGCGAGATAGCTAAAGTAAGGGCGGAGCTTGATATTGACGCTCTTGCGATAGATACTCAGTGCGAAACGCTCATTCTCACCGACGCAGATGGAAATCCTGTTCGCAAGGCGATAGTATGGCTCGATAACCGCGCTACCGAGGAAGCTAAGATGATAGAGGAGCGCTTCGGCAGAAAAAAGGTTTACGAGGTAACGGGACAGCCCGAGGTAACGGCTACTTGGCCCGCTTCAAAGCTCTTGTGGGTAAAGAGAAACGAGCCTGAAATCTGGGCTAAGACCAAAAAGGTATTTTTGCTTGAGGATTACATACTCTATAAGATGACGGGTAAATTTATAACCGAAAAAACTCTCCAGTCCTCGACTATATATTTTGACATAAAGAACAACTCTTGGTGGAAGGAGATGCTCGACTTTATCGGAGTCGATGAGGGAATGCTTCCCGAGCTTCTTGACAGCGGAGTTTACGTTGGCGATTTTGAAGGTATCAAGGTCGTTACGGGCGCTATGGATCAGGTGTCGGGAGCAATTGGCGCGGGAATAGTTAAAAAGGGAATAGTGAGCGTTATGACGGGAACGACAATGGTAATCTTCACGCCCGCTGACGACCTGCCCGAATATAACGAAGCAAGCATCGTTCCTTGCCACTATAACTATGACGGAAAGTTCTGCCTTCTCTCGTGGTCTCCCACGGCGGGAATGGCGCTAAAATGGATAAAGAACGCGCTTTGCGAGAACTTCTCCTTTGCCGAGCTTGATAAGCTTGCAGAGCAGATAGCTCCGGGAAGCGACGGAGTTACATTCCTTCCTTACCTCTGCGGTTCTACTATGCCCAAGTATAACCCCTCGGCAAGAGGAAGCTTTACGGGACTTACAACAGAGCACACACGCGCTCACTTTGTAAGAAGCGTTATGGAGGCTATTGACTGCACGCTCAAATCAAACCTCGATTACCTCGACCTTGACGTAGATGAGATAAGAGCTATGGGCGGAGGAGCTACAAGTCCGCTTTGGTGTCAGATGAAGTCGGATATGACCGGCAAGAAGCTTGTAACGCTTAAAAACAAGGAGACTGCTTGTCTTGGAGGAGCTATTCTTGCGGGCGTCGGTACAGGCGTATTTGAGTCGGTAGAGAAGGCTTGCGAGAAGATACAGATAAGCAAGGCGTACGTGCCGTCAGGCGCTGATTACAGCGAGTGCTACGAGAGATACCAGGCTTATGATGCCATGTTGAACGTATAAAACCAAATATAAAAACACCGTGTCGCTAACTTTTTCGCGGCGCGGTGTTTTTTGTTGCCAATAGACGTCGAATTCTCTTGACAATTTATATTATTTGTATTATAATAGTATATTGAGATTTTGTAGGAATTTCTAATTTACGATGAATGGAAAGCTTTAAATATGGCAGAGAAAAGGAACAATATTTTACCTTCTTCCGAGATAGAGAAGCAATTTGAATATATAAAACGCATAAAAGCTGAGAATGATAGATATGCACAGACACACGGTGTCCGTCCGCGCGCCTTCGCTATGACCTTCGGGTGTCAGCAAAACGAGGCGGACAGCGAGAAGATGATCGGTATGGCAGAGGCGATGGGATACGATATCACAAAGACTGCCGCCGAGGCGTGTCTTATCGTCGTCAACACCTGTGCGATAAGAGAGCATGCCGAGCAAAAGGCGCTCTCTGTTATAGGTCAGTATAAGCATCTCAAAAATAAAAACCCCGAGCTGATGATAGCCGTTTGCGGCTGTATGGTCACTCAGGAGCATAGAGTAAATGAGATAAAATTCAGCTATCCTTACGTCGATTTTGTCTTTGGAACGTCGTCTATCCACAGGCTTCCTGAGCTTATAGTCGAAAAGCGGGAAAGCGGGCGCAGACTCTACTGTCCCGAGGAGAGCGAGTACCTTGTTGCAGAGGGACTTCCGATATACCGCGAGAACCGTGTTCGCGCTTGGGTATCGGTAATGTACGGATGCAACAATTTCTGCTCGTACTGCATAGTGCCTTACGTGAGAGGGCGGGAGAGAAGCAGAACAAAGGAAGCTATATACAAAGAGGTCTCGCAGCTTGTAGCCGAGGGGTATAAGGATATCACGCTCTTGGGTCAGAACGTAAATTCATACGGCAAGGACAGCGGATACGATTACGATTTTGCCGACCTGCTTGCGCTTCTTGATACGATAGAGGGCGATTATATGCTCCACTTTATGACAAGTCATCCGAAGGACGCGACGCATAAGCTTATCGACGTTATGGCGTCAGGAAAGCATATCGCAAGACATTTCCACCTTCCCATGCAGGCGGGAAGCGATAAGGTGCTTAAGGTCATGAACCGTCGATACACCTTTGAAAAATATATTTCGATAGTCGATTATATCAGAGAAAAAATGCCCGACGCCGCCATCACATCGGATATAATGGTCGGATTTCCGGGTGAGAGCGAGGAGGACTTTGAGGATACACTCGCAGCGCTTCGCAGAGCCCGATTTGATATGATATATTCCTTTATTTACTCGCCAAGAAAAGGAACTCCCGCGGCAGAGATGGAGGAACAGATACCCGACAAGGTCAAGAGCGAAAGATTTGACAGACTGCTCGCAACTCAGAACGCGATATCGCTTGAGCAGAACAAGCAGCTTGAAGGAAAGACGCTCAGAGTGCTTTGTGATGGAAGAAGCAAGAATAATTCCGATGTCTTCAGCGGAAGAAATGAGGGAAACAAGATAGTTTTCTTTGACGGAGACGATTCTGATACGGGAAAATTCCTGAACGTATACATTGAGAGAGCAGATACCTTTGCGCTCTATGGAAAAATAGTAAAATAAATTCAAGGAGATAAAAATATGGATATTATGGAGCTTGCCGCACTTCTCGGCAAAACACTTAAAGAGGACGAAAGACTTATAAAGCTTGAAGAGGCAAAAAAGGAGTACACCTCTGATGCAGAGCTTCAGAAGAAGCTCGTTGAATACGAGGTACAGCAGAGAGCGCTTCAGGCAGAGATGACAAAGCCCGAGAGAGATACTATGTTCATTGAAATAATACAGAACAGAATAGACCAGCTTTACAAGGAGATAACAGAATCCCCTGTGTTTATAAAGCTCAGCGAAACTCAGGCAGAGGTCAACGAGCTTATGAATGCCGTCAATGCTACTATAACGGCAAACATCACGGGAGAAACACCCTCCTCCTGCACACACGACTGTTCTACCTGCGGCGGTTGCCACTAAGGTTTGGCGTAAGCCGATAAAAAATCTATTTTTCGGAGGATATTTTTATGACTCCAATGATGGAGCAGTATTTTGAGATAAAAAATCAATATAAGGACTACCTCCTGTTTTACCGTCTCGGTGACTTTTACGAGATGTTTTTTGACGACGCCATTCTGGCGTCGCGCGAGCTTGAGCTCATGCTTACGGGCAGAGACTGCGGAGAGGCAGAAAGAGCGCCGATGTGCGGAGTGCCGTTTCACAGCTCTGAGGGGTATATCGGAAAGCTTATCGAAAAGGGCTATAAGGTAGCTATCTGCGAGCAGACCGAAGACCCCGCGCTTGCAAAGGGACTTGTGAAGCGTGAGGTCATAAGAGTAGTTACCCCCGGAACGCTTATTGAGACAAATCTTCTCACCGAAAATAAGAATAACTATCTATGCTCGGTTTACCTTAGCGATTACGAGTGCGGACTCTGCTTTGCCGATATATCGACGGCGCAGATATATGCCACGTCGTTTTCGGGGGACGAGGTTATAAGCCGCCTTTCCAACGAGATAGGAACTTATCAGCCGAGAGAGGTAATAACAAACGTCTCGTCCGCAAAGCTCGGAGACGCGGAGATAATTATACGCGACAGACTTTCGGCTATGCTTGGAGACAGGGAAAGCGCAAGATTTGACCACGCGAGCGCAAAGAGGATCGTAGAGGAGCAGTTTGGCGATACACTGCGCGACGGCGTTCTCTCGGATCACTCACTTGTATGCGCGCTCGGCGCTCTTATGTCGTATATAGCGGATACGCAGAAAAGCGACATCTCTCATATAAAAAATCTGACGGTATATAACGATTCTCAGTATCTTGGAATGGATATAAACACGCGCAGAAATCTTGAGATATCCGAGACTATGAGAAGCAAGGAAAAGAAGGGCTCGCTTATTTGGGTGCTTGATAAAACTCACACCGCAGTTGGAGCGAGACTGCTTCGCAATTGGCTTGAGCATCCGCTTCTCAGTACTTCGAGGATAGCGGCGAGACAGGATGCGGTAGAGGAGTTTTTCGGAGACTATATGCTCCGCGAGGAGATAGGAATACTTCTCGACAACGTGCTCGACCTTGAAAGACTTCTCACAAAGGCGATTTACGGAACGGCTAACGGTAAGGACCTGAGAGCTATCTCGGCAACCACCGCTATATTGCCGGAGCTTAAGGAAAAGCTGTCCGCGTGCAAAAGCTCGGAGCTTTCGAGAATATATAGTGAGATCGATACGCTTGAGGACGTTTCTCAAAAGATAAACCGCGCGATATGCGAGCTTCCGCCGTTTACGCTCCGTGAGGGCGGAATAATCGCCGACGGATACGACGAGGGAGTTGACGAGCTTCGCTCGATAATGAGCGACGGAAAGGGCTGGCTTGAGAGAATAGCCGCTGAGGAAAGAGAAGCGACCGGAATAAAAAATCTCAAGATAAGCTATAACAAGGTGTTCGGGTATTACATAGAGGTCACAAAATCCTTTGTAAACCTCGTTCCCGACAGATATATAAGAAAACAGACGCTTGCTAACTGCGAAAGATATATAACGCAGGAGCTTAAGGAGATGGAGTCAAAGATACTCGGAGCGGCGGATAAGCTCTCCTCTCTCGAATATGAGATATTCTGCTCGGTAAGAGATTTTGTAGCCGAGAATGGCTCTCGCATAAGACAGGCGGCGGAGAATATAGCTAAGATAGACGTATATCTCAGCCTTGCTACCGTTGCGGTCAGAAACAAATATGTTCGTCCCGAGGACGATGACAGCGACGTTATCTCTATCAAGGACGGAAGACACCCTGTCGTAGAGCAGTTTGTGAAGGACACTTATTTTGTCCCGAACGATGCCGAGCTTGATACCTCTCATAACAGACTTATGCTTATCACAGGTCCTAATATGGCGGGTAAATCGACTTATATGCGTCAGGTGGCAATAATCGTGCTTTTGGCTCAGATAGGCTCTTTCGTTCCCGCAAACGAGGCGAGAATAGGAGTTATTGATAAGCTCTTTACACGTGTGGGCGCGTCCGATGACCTCGCGTCAGGACAGTCTACCTTTATGCTTGAGATGAACGAGGTCGCGTATATACTCAGAAACGCTACCCAAAAGAGCCTTATCATCTATGACGAGGTCGGCAGAGGAACGTCTACCTTTGACGGAATGAGCATAGCGAAGGCTATCGTTGAATATACAAGCAGCCGCAAGATAGGAGCAAAGACGCTCTTTGCGACACACTATCACGAGCTTACCTCGCTTGAGAATGAGATAGACGGAGTCGTAAATTATAATATTGCCGCAAAGAAGAGAGGGGATAATATAACCTTCCTTCGTAAGATAGTAAGAGGCTCTACCGACGACAGCTACGGAATAGAGGTGGCAAAGCTTGCGGGAATTCCTTCCGAGGTAATAAAGCGCGCTAAAGAGGTGCTCGCGTCTGTCGAGGCGACCTCAAAGGCGATAAGCGCATCAAATCAGCCCGCAGAGGCAGTTGACGACACACTCATAACCTTCGACGACTGCATAAACGATCAGGTTATCGAGGAGCTTAAGGCTGTCGATATAAATACGCTCTCTCCCTATGAGGCGATGAGCTTTTTGTTCAACTTACAGAAGAGATTAAAATAATCCATAGAGGTGGATAATGGGAAAGATAAACGTGCTTTCGTTTGCTGTGGCAAACCTTATCGCCGCGGGCGAGGTGGTTGACAGACCCGCGTCGGTGATAAAGGAGCTGCTTGAAAATGCAATAGATTCGGGCGCTGACAGGATAACTGTCGAAATACAAAACGGCGGTGTTACCTTTATGCGCGTCTCGGATAACGGCTGCGGCATTGAGCCTGAGGATCTGCCCATAGCTATCAGGAGACACGCAACGAGTAAGATAAAAGAGGCGGAGGATCTTGAGGGAATAGTAACTCTCGGATTTCGCGGAGAGGCACTTGCGGCTATCGCTTCGGTCTCGCATATGAGAATAATATCTAAAACGGCGGATGCGGAAAACGGCGCTATGCTTGAAGCACAGGGCGGAGATATAGTCGGACTTTATGAAAGAGCCGCGTCAAACGGTACTACCGTTATCGTCGAGGACCTTTTCGCAAACGTTCCCGCAAGAAGAAAATTTCTTAAAAAGGACGTTACCGAGGCAACGGCAATATGCGTCTCTGTTGAGAAGATAGCGCTTTCAAATCCCTCAATCGCTTTCAGACTTATCGTTGACGGAAATGTGCGGCTTGAAACGGTCGGCGACGGAAATCTCCGAAATACAGTGTATTCTGTATTCGGGCGTGATTTTGCGTCAAGACTTATAGCAGTCGAGGGAGAGTCGGACGGCATATCTATAAGTGGGTACATAGGACGGCCAGATAACGTTAAGGCAAACAGAAATCATCAGAATTTCTTTATAAACGGACGTTACGTAAAAAGTAAAACGGCGTGCGCCGCAATAGAGCAGGCGTATACGTCGTATATCCCGCCCGAAAAATTTCCGTGTTGCGTGCTTTATATAAACGTTAACCCCGCAACAGTTGATGTTAACGTTCATCCCGCAAAGCTCGAGGTTAAATTTTCTAACGAAAAACCTGTTTTTGAGGCGGTATATTACGCCGTCAGAAACGCGCTTGAGGAAAATAAACTGAGACCCGACTTTAACATTCAGTCAAAGCCGAATCAAAGCTTCGCGGGCAAGGTTTCGGACATGCAAACGCCTATTGCAGACGCGCGTACCGAGTCTCTTAAAAAACGGCAGATATCTGCCGAGCTTTATTCGGCAAATACAGCTAAGAGCGCGCCAATAGATAAATTCGTGCGTATGACAGCTGAGGAATATGCGAGAGAATACGTTGGAATAACAAAAGAAAAAACTGTCGGTGCGGGCGTACCCACAGAAGCTCCAAAGATATCGGAGAAAAAGACACAAGAGCAGACAGCAGCTTCCGAGCAGATTGACAACAGTATAAAGCGCGAGCTTGAAAGGATAGAAAAATCGGTTTCGGAATATAAAGTCCCCGCCAAAACAGAGGACTCTCATATAAAAGCGAGCGCTACTGCGGATATTTTGCCAAATACAGAGATGAAAGCTCAAGCTCCAAGCGCAAATCCCCTTAAATACAGAATAGTGGGAGAGGTATTCAACTCTTACGTTGTTGTGGAGCTTGGCGAGAAAATGCTGCTCGTGGATAAACACGCGGCGCATGAGAGAGTTATATTCGAGAAGCTTAAGTCAGGTATGCGCGAGAAAGAACACTTCTCACAGCTGCTTATGCTTCCGCTTGACGTTATGATGACCTGTGACGAGGTGGCAGTCATATCCGAGTACCGTGCCGAGATAGAGGCGGTGGGATTTGAATTTACTTGCGGACGAAATACAGTAAGCGTGAGCGCAGTTCCCGAGGGAATAAGCCTTGACGCAGTTTCGGATATGCTTGCGGTTATGGCTGAGAGAATAAAAAGCAATACGGGGACGGCAATGCTTACAAGGGATATCATTTTTGAGAGGGCTCTTTATCAGGCATCCTGTAAGGCGGCGATAAAGGCGGGTAGGGAATATCCGCCAGAATACGTCGAGTGGCTTATCGGCAAGCTTATGGAGCTTCCCGATATAACCTTCTGCCCACACGGCAGACCCGTAGCGATGGAGCTCTCAAAGAAAAAGATAGACCATCAGTTTGAAAGAAGTTAAATTACACATAAAAGTTGAATTGTAAAAGAAAGCATACTTATTACAGTGCTTTCTTTTGCTTACTTTTCTTTCGCGAAAGAAAAGTAAGGGAAAGGTAAAGAAATGTTTGAAGTTTTAGCAACAGACGGACGCGCGAGAAGAGGCGTGTTACACACGGTACACGGAGACATACAGACACCTGTATTTATGAACGTAGGTACTTGCGCGGCTATTAAGGGCGGCGTATCATCGAGAGAGCTTATAGACCTTGACTGTCAGGTGGAGCTTTCCAATACCTATCATCTTCATATTCGCCCTGGAGACAAGCTCATATATGAGATGGGCGGACTTCACAAATTTATGAACTGGGAGAGACCAATACTTACAGACAGCGGAGGATTTCAGGTATTTTCTCTTTCTCAGCTGCGTAAAATAACCGAAGAGGGCGTTCGTTTTGCGTCTCATATAGACGGAAAGAGAATATTCATGGGTCCCGAGGAGAGTATGCAGATACAGTCAAACCTTGCTTCAACGATAGCGATGGCATTTGACGAATGTATAGAAAATCCCGCGCCTTACGAATATGTAAAAGCGTCCTGTGAGCGTACGGCAAGATGGCTTGTCCGTTGCAAAAACGAGATGGACAGACTCAATTCGCTCCCCGAAACGATAAATAAGAATCAGCTCTTGTTTGGAATAAATCAGGGAGGTACTTACGAGGACCTCAGAATAAACCACATGCAACAGATAGCAGAGCTTGACCTTGCGGGATACGCGATAGGCGGACTTGCCGTTGGAGAGGCAACCGAGGATATGTACCGCATAATAGATGCGGTCGAGCCGCATATGCCTAAGAATAAGCCCAGATATCTTATGGGCGTTGGCACACCCTGTAATATTCTTGAGGCGGTGCATATGGGCGTGGACTTCTTTGACTGTGTAATGCCAAGCAGAAACGCGCGTCACGGAAACCTCTTTACCTGGCACGGAAAAATGAATCTGCTTAACGAAAAATACGCCAAAGACCCAAGACCCTTTGACGAAAATTGCGGATGTCCGGCGTGCCGTAATTACAGCCGTTCCTACGTCAGACACCTTATAAAAGCTAAGGAGTCGCTTGGAATGAGACTTGCCGTCGCGCATAATCTTTATTTCTATAATAATCTCACAAGAAAAATAAGAGAAGCGCTTGAGGGCGGATATTTTGAAAGTTTTTATCAGAAGTACAGACTTATTCTGGGAGAGCGTTCCCAAAACTGATAAAAGGAGAGAGCTATGTTTGATAAAAAGCTGATTGAGGAGGTCCTCGGAGTTGCTATGGCAAGCGGAGCGGATTTTGCCGAGGTATACGCCGAGAGAACGAGAAATAACAGTATTCGATTTGTTGACGGAAAGATAGATAGAATAAACGATAATTTCCTTTCGGGAGTCGGAATAAGAGCCTTTCTCGGAACGCGTACGATATACGCATCAACGACAGATATAAGCCGAGAGGGACTTCTTCGCTGCGCTCGTTCGGTCTCTGACGCAATGGGAGAGGGAAACGCCGAGATATCGATAGTCCTCACTCCCAGAAAGGTAATAGATATCCATCCTGTAAAGGTGGATTTTTGTCAGACCGAAACCAAAATAAAGAGCGATATACTGAAAGAGGCTTGCTTTGCGGCAAAGGAGCATAGCGAGCGTATATCTCAGGTGCAGGGAACGCTTGCGGGCGTTGACCACTCTATAATGGTCGCTAACAGCGAGGGGCTTTTTGTCTGCGACCGACATATGAGAACAAGAATAGCAGTCAACGCGACGGCGTCGGACGGAAACGAAAATCAGTCGGGCTCTTGCTCGCCCGGACGCGGAATGGGACTTGAGCTTTTTGAGCTCTTTGACCCGAAGGAAGTGGGTACTCACGCGGCAAAGCAGGCGCTTGTAAATCTCAGCGCGGGCTATTGCAAGGCGGGACAAATGGCGGTTGCCATTGAGAATGGCTTTGGCGGAGTAATATTCCACGAGGCTTGCGGACACTCGCTTGAGGCAACACAGGTGGGCGTCGGAATGTCGGAAATGTGCGGAAAGCTCGGTCAGAAGATAGCTAACGAGAAGATAACCGCGATAGACGACGGAACGATACCTAACGCTTGGGGCTCTGTCAATATAGACGACGAGGGAAATACTACGCAGAGAAACGTTCTGATTGAAAACGGTGTCCTCAAGAAGTATATGGTGGACAGACTCGGTTCTCGCCGAATGGGAATGGCGATGACTGGCAATAGCCGCCGCGAGGGATATACCTTTGAGCCGACATCGAGAATGACAAATACCTTTATAGATAACGGACCTGACAAAAATGAGGATATCATAGCCTCGATAGAGTACGGTCTTTATGCTAAGGAAATGGGCGGAGGTTCTGTAAATCCGCTTACGGGCGCATTCAATTTTGCGGTGCGCGAGGGATATATGATACGAAACGGAAAGATATGCGAGCCCGTCAGAGGCGCGTCGCTTATCGGAACGGGGTCGCAGATACTTCAGGATATAGATATGGTCGGTCAGAACCTTGCGACAGGGCAGGGCGTTTGCGGCTCTGTCAGCGGAAGCGTTCCCACCGACGTGGGACAGCCTCTTATCCGCGTTAAAAATATTACGGTAGGAGGAAGATAAGGTATGAATTTCGATAACGTAAAGAAATATCTTTTTGACGCCGCAAAGGAGCTCGGACTTGATGAATACGAGGTCTTTTACAGCTCGGATTCCTCGGTTTCGGCAGAAACACTCAAGGACGAGATATCGGCGTTTGCTTACGGTGTTTCGGGCGGAGTCTGCTTCCGCTGTATAGTTGACGGCAAAATAGGCGCGGCATCCACCGAGCTCCTTGAGGAGAGTGAGCTCAAGGCTATCGTCGCAAGAGCCGTCTCAAACGCGAAAAATATCGAGAGCGACGACCCAGCTATCATCTTTGAAGGCTCAAAGGAGTATAAAACCATAAATACCTCTCCTTTTGTTATGCCAGACTCGGCAAAGATAAAAAACAACGCGCTCGAGCTTCAGAAAATGACTTATGCTGCAAGCGAGCTTGTGACCGAGGGAACTCAGTCGGCAGTTTTTGCAGGCGAGTCGGAGATGAGACTTTTTAATTCCCACGGACTCGACCTCTTTAATAAATACGGTATTTACGGCGCGTACGTTCAGGCGGTCGTAAACCGTGACGGAGAGGCGCAGGAGTATTTCGATTCAAAAGAGGAGATAGAGCTTGAAAAGCTCTCCGACCTCCCCGCGCGTGCGGTAGATAACGCTATTTCAAAGCTTGGAGCATCAACGATACCCTCCGGCAAATATGACGTTATTTTCTCGGCAAAACAGGTAAGAGCGCTCCTTTCAACCTTTTCTTCGGTCTTTTCGGCAAGAAATGCCCAGCTCGGACTTTCCTTGCTTAAGGGTAAAGAAGGGGAGAGCGTAGCGGCAGACTGCATAACTCTTGTTGATGACCCGATGAGAGAGGGATGCAGAGTCCAGACCTCGTTTGACGGCGAGGGCGTGGCTACGCGCAGAAAAACAGTTATAGAAAACGGAGTCCTCAAAACTCTCCTTTACGATATAGCAAGCGCTAAAAAGGCGGGTGTCCAGCCGAGCGGCAACGGACAGCGCTCAAGCTATTCCGAGCCTGTTACGATAAGACCTTATAGCTTTTATATCGAGGGCGGAGAAAAGACACTCGATGAGCTTACCGCTGGCGTCAGCGACGGAATATATCTCACCGCTATGAAGGGACTTCACGCGGGCGCTGACGACGTTACGGGAGACTTCTCAATTGAGAGCGAGGGCTTCAGAATACGCGGCGGAAAGATATGTGAGGCGATAAAATCCTTCACGGTCGCGGGAAATTTCTTCGAGCTTCTCAAGGATATCGAGGCTGTCTCAAACGAGGTCTCCTACGGACTTCCCTCGGGCTTTACCGTGTTCGGAGCTCCTGCAATTCTTGTTCGTAAAATGAGCATTGCGGGTGAGTGATAATGCTACAAGAAAGGCTTTGTTTGTATAAGCCTTTCTTGTTTTTATATGGTTATTTTCTTATAAATAACTTGACAATTATCAATATATGTGATAGAATATTTGTTATCAAAGAAATTTATCTTTTAAGCAAGAAAGGTGTGACTTGAATTATGAAAAATTCTGAAAAAACAATGGACAAAATAGTCGCCCTGTGTAAAAACAGAGGCTTCATTTTCCCCGGCTCCGAGATATACGGCGGACTTGCTAACTCTTGGGACTACGGACCTCTCGGCGTTGAGTTCAAAAACAACGTCAAGAAGGCTTGGTGGAAGAAGTTTGTTCAGGAGTGCAAATATAACGTGGGACTTGACAGCGCTATCATTATGAATTCCGAGACTTGGGTGGCATCGGGCCACGTAGGCGGCTTCTCCGATCCTCTTATGGACTGTAAGTCTTGTAAGGTTCGTCACCGCGCGGACAAGCTTATCGAGGAATATGCTTTCCAGAACGGTCTTGACGACAACCCTGCGGGCTGCACCTTTGAGCAGATGGCAGAGTATATAAAGGAAAAGGGAATAGTCTGCCCCGATTGCGGAAGTTCGGAGTTCACCGATATCAAGAAGTTCAACCTTATGTTCAAGACCTATCAGGGCGTAACAGAGGATTCTTCAACTCAGCTTTATCTCCGTCCCGAAACAGCACAGGGAATATTCGTTAACTTCCCCGCGATTCAGCGTTCGGCTCGTAAAAAGCACCCCTTCGGTGTTTGCCAGATAGGTAAATCCTTCAGAAATGAGATAACCCCCGGTAACTTTACCTTCCGTACAAGAGAATTTGAGCAGATGGAGCTTGAGTTCTTCTGTAAGCCGGGAACAGACCTTGAGTGGTTCAATTTCTGGAAGGACTACTGCAAGAAGTTCTTGCTTGACCTCGGAATGAGAGAGGAAAATCTCAAGCTTCGCGACCATAGCGCAGAGGAGCTTTGCTTCTATTCCAAGGCAACCACAGACTTTGAATTCCTCTTCCCGTTTGGATGGGGCGAGCTTTGGGGCGTTGCTGACAGAACAGACTACGACCTCACACAGCACGCAGAGCACAGCGGCAAGGATATGCAGTATTTCGATCCCGAGACTAACGAGAAGTATATCCCCTACGTTGTTGAGCCCTCGCTCGGAGCTGACCGTGTTGCGCTCGCGTTCCTTGTTGATGCTTACGACGAAGAGGTTATTGATGCAGAGAAGAACGACGTCCGCGTAGTTCTTCACCTCCATCCGTTCCTCGCGCCCTTCAAGGCGGCAGTTCTTCCTCTTTCCAAGAAGCTCTCCGAGAAGGCATCTGAGGTATCCGACGAGCTCGCTAAGTACTTCAACGTTGATTTTGACGAGGCTGGTTCTATCGGTAAGAGATATCGCCGTCAGGACGAGATAGGAACTCCTCTCTGTATCACATACGACTTCGATTCTGAGACCGATAACTGTGTCACAGTCCGTGACAGAGATTCTATGGAGCAGGTTCGTATCCCGATATCCGAGCTTAAGGATTATATCGAAAAGGCAATTATGTTCTGATCGATCTTAGGAGGGATTTATGGCTAAGAATAAGGCTAACCTTACAAGAGTGCTTATAAGCCTTGTGTTTATCGCTTACGGAATAGATTCGTTTATACGCGCGCTTGAGTTCCTTATGGACCTTGAGATAGGAGGAATTTTGTCCTGCGCTGTCGGCGTTCTTATGTTCATAACGGGAATTATGGGACTCTTTAAGGTAAAGAAAGAAGCCTGCAGAGTGATGGCAGTAATAGTTTGTGTGCTTTCGGCGGCAAACTTTATAACAGCGCTCCTCGGACTTACATTCCAGACTCAGATGCTCGTCCAGGCATTGCTTGCGTGGGTATATTTCGATTGTACCTAACAATATGAAAACAAAAAAACAGGTGTTTTCAAAACACCTGTTTTTTGTTTTATAGAAAAAAGACAGAGAACAAGATGTTCTCTGTCTTTTCTATGTTGAGTAGGATTAAATTACTTAATCCCACCCTCAGCGCGAGCCTCTTCGAGAGACTTCTTGAGGGACTCAGCCTCATCCTTGGAAACGCCTTCCTTAACGGTCTTGGGAGCACCCTCA
>JAZOLQ010000103.1:0-23014 GCA_045653185.1 Eubacteriales bacterium | reverse complement strand
AAGGGCTTTCGGCTCTCAAAGCGAGTTTTTGCTACCAAAAAGAATAACAAACAGCGACAGGAATGTAAAAAAATTCTTTCCGTTGTTTTATAAATATTTGTCCTTTTGTATTGACAAAACAGCAGAAAAAGGATATAATATAAATGCGGGTGTATCTCAGCCCTAAGTGAGAAACTTACTAAGTGAACTTCTCTTGGTTCTTTCAAGAAAGTTACAAGTGAGTGTTTCGCTACTCAGAATGCGAAAGTTATGTGATGAGGGCAAGGCACACTTGCCCTCATTTGCTATTTAGGAGGACTCAATGGATAACCTTAAGCTTTACGAAATTAACGCAAGTTATATTACATATCTCTCGGCATATGCTCCGCATCTGTTTCAGAACAAGAAATCCGGGCAGAAGAACGAGAGAAATATATCGGTATCGTTTTACATATCAACGGCTTCGATTATTTCGCGCCGCTTTCCTCGTTCAAGGACAAGCATAGGCTGATGAAGGAAGGACTTGATTTCATTAAGATCAAGGACTATGCCGTTATCAATCTGAACAATATGTTCCCGGTGCCGCTGAGCGAAACCAAGTACGTTGATATCAGAAGTGAGCGAGATCCGCACTACCGTGCTCTGCTTCTCGCCGAATACCGTTATATCAAGTCTATTCAAGAGAAGATTTGGAAGAACGCACAGAATGTATATAAGATTAAAATTAAGGATGGCGATGCATCATCTCTCGCCAAACGCTGCAACGATTTTCTTCTTCTTGAGAAGGCGTGCGCGGATTATATGAAATAAGGTGAAATTAGTTAGGAGAAACATGGATGAGTAAATATGATATTTTAACTAAATACTTGTCTTTGTTTTCCGACGATAACATTGGCAAATGGTTTGTTGATACAGAAAACGATGGTTCTTTTGAACACCCCATTCAGTTTCCATACGTGATGTATTCTCGTGCGGTAGAAGATTTTATTGGTGATGTTCACGCTTGCGCAGAGCAAATCGGAATTAAGAATTATGTGGAAGTATTAAATAGACACAATATCGAGTGGAACACGGAATCAATGTGTAGTGCTGATGTAACAAAGTTAAATTCCGAAACAATTTGCGCTTTATTGCTTGGAGCAGTACGTGCAGAAAAATTTTGTGACGGTGCATTGTTGAATTTCTTCAAAAGCGGTTGCATCGAAAAGTGGCTAACAGAATTGAAATCACAAATGGAGGACAAACAAGTGACATCTATAAAGATTGATGATTTATTGAAAATTTCCGCCTCAGATGTAACAAATGTAAAAGTTAAATTTAACCAAAATAATGGCACAGAAGATCCAATGGATCTGTACTTAAGAGATCCTGACATTGTGAACTGTCAGTGGTTGTTTTGGCGTAACAAGCAAAGATATTTCAATGTTGGACAAATAGCAATTTGCCTTTTGAAATTATCCTATGATACTTGGCTTTTAACCACTATCAAAAGAGTTACAGAAGAACTTGGAGTGGTTAACGGAATCAATTACAAGGGCGAGGAACTCGAAGAATATAGACAGTATTTTGGAAGAGTTATTATCAAATATCATAAAACCGCTCAGACACAAGGAATGTTTTATAACACGGTTTGTGATGAGTTGGAAGTTCTTGAAGTTCTTCCTAATGTCTTTGATGGTGATGAATTTCCCGGATACGATAAAGTTAGACTTTCATATATGCAGTTGCAATCACTTATTGAACGGCAGAAGAAAAGTTGGATAGCTGCTCTTGAAAATCAAAAAGCAGTATACCTTATTACTGACAAGAGTAACGGAAAACTATATGTTGGCTCTGCAACAAGCGACAATGGTATGTTGCTTACCAGATGGTCTAATTATGCGGAAAACGGACACGGTGGCAATGTTGAATTAAAAAAGCTCGTATCCGAGAAAGGTTTGGATTACATAAAACAGAATTTCCAATATTCAATTTTGGAAAATTACAATGCAAGAGTTGATGACCATGTGATTTTAGATAGAGAGTCTTGGTGGAAAGAAACATTGCAAAGTAGAGTTTTTGGCTACAATAATAACTAAACAATTTGATGTGAATAGCAAAGGAATATTAAAATGGTAGGCGAAAAAGTAGTTCATTCCGTTTTTGGAGAAGGTATAATAAAAGAGGTCAAAGAGGGTTCTAAAAACTATCAGAAGCATATTACTGTAGAGTTTAAGGTTGGAGATAAAAAATTTATCTTTCCGGACATTTTTGAGAAATTGTTAAGAACAAGTAGCGAAACGCTTCAAAGTGAAATTCAAATAGCGTTTGGCAATATTAAGGCAGAACAAGAAAAAGAACGCATAGAGAAGGAAAAAGAAAAGGCAAGAATAGAGTTTGAAAAAGCCGAAGCTGAAAGACTTCTTTTAGAGAAGAAACATGCAAAAAGAACGCATATCAACACAACTGTTATTGGTGGCAATCTTATCAAAGGTCAAGTGTACGGCACTGCGGCAAAAGATATTTTCGAGGCTGGATGTGATGCTTTTGCTTGGAATCAGTATGAGTCAAAATGTTTTGGTTGGCAAACACCCAATTATAGTGAGATAGCAACGAAAGAAGGTTATAGCGTTTGGTTCTTAGCTCATAGCAATTGGACAGACAGTGATACCGCTGGTGTCAAAAACAAAATATCTTCGACATATATGGAGCAATGGTGGATGGAGTCGAATCACCCTGTTGCGACAACCCGTAAACGTGTAATTTTTGCAAAAAAAGATAATCATTACATATTCTTAGGCGTTTTCAAGTTTATCGGCAAGGAGCGCACCGAAATACAAGATGGCAAAATCTATTATATCGAAAGATTTGACCTTGTTTCAGAAAACTATCCAGAATGATAATTCAAGGGTTTGGCTGTAAAATTCTTTGCAAACCTCTTGTAATTATTCCGTATTTATGTTATAATAAATCATACAGAAAAACCGTATTTTCCGGGTGGTATCATTGATACCATTTTGATACCGTTTTTTCGCAGACTCCATAGACGAGGCAGAAAATAACGGTCAAATTCCCCGAAAAATCACGCAAAAAGACCTAAATACACCACATTTAATGCTAATTTAAGCGAGTGGGAATAATACACTTGTCACAGCAAAAACAAATTATCGCAAAAAAGGTAAATTCATTTATCGTTTGAGCGTTTTTGTACTACAATAAAAATAAAACGAGACCGCTTCAATATGAAGCGGTCTCGTTTTTCATTTAGTCGGTTATTTCGTCCTCGTCCTCTACTTCTTCTACGAGAACGGTAAGCTTCGTAACGCGTTCTTCTTCCATTTGCGCTACTATTACGAAAAATTTTTCATAACGGAAGCTATCACCTACGTGTGGGTCTGCATCCAGCATCTCTATCGCCCATCCACCCATGGTAGAGTACTCGCAAGAGAAGCTTTCGGGCTTTACAAAGTCGATCTCTTCAAAGAAATCGTCAATGTTCATATCTCCCACGACCTCATAGGTATTTTCGCCCGTAGAGATAAATTCGGTAACTATAACGTCGGTATCGTCCCAAATATCACCGACAAGCTCTTCCAAAATATCTTCCATAGTGACTATTCCCAGCGTTCCGCCGTACTCGTCGATAACTATGGCGATATGCATCTTTGCATCACGTAATTTTGCAAGTGCCGCAGGCAGCTTCATAGTCTTATGAAGCTTGTAGGGCTTGAGCATCAGCTCTCTTATATCAGGCTCGCTATCGTCAAGAGTAGCCTTATAATAACGGGTAAGCGACAATATGCCCACGATGTTATCAATGCTATCCTCATACACAGGCAAGCGCGAGAACTGAGTCATATCCAGCAAAAGCTCGGAAAGCTTTTCTTTGTCGTCATTGATGTCGATAGCGGTCACGTCTATACGGGGAGTCATTATCTTCTCAATCGTAGTATCACTGAAATCCAAAGTCGATTGAAGCAGCTCTCCCTGCTCCTCGTTGATAACTCCCTCTTCCTCGACTGTGTCGATAATGGAAACCAGCTCCTCTTCAGTAACAGTGGGGGCATCGTCCTTACGGTCGCTTCCCCATATCTTACGCAAAACGAACAATATTGCCATCACGACAAACACAAAGGGGCTGAGAATGACCGTCAATATACGAGTTGGTATCGCGATAACGCGAGCCACAGCATCCGCGTTCTGCTTTGAGAGGGTCTTGGGAACTATCTCACCAAAGATGAGGATAACTACGGTTATAAATATAGTAGATATTGTAGAAGCCAACGCAACGTTATTCCTGAACAAGTTCATAACGATAAGCGTGGTACAAGTGGAAATAGCAATGTTCGCAAGGTTGTTTCCTATAAGTATAGTCGAAAGTGACATGGTGAAATTTTCACATATATTATAGGCTATCCTTGCGGTACAACTACCGCCCTCGGATGTTTTTCTCAAACGCATCTTGTTTGCGCTGTTAAACGCTATCTCAGATGCGGAAAAATATGCTGACAGACATATCATCACGAAGATAACAACGTATGCCCACCACATATTTGCGAAATGCTCTGAAAAGGTCATAGTGTCACCGCCTCTCCAGAGTCCTCTGCCATGCGGGCGGCAAGAGCTTCCTCATCAAGTATATGGATTATGACCTCTGTTATACGGCCATCAACAATAGTTTCGGCTGTAAACTCCAGATTGCCGTACAAGAAGGATTCGTCTTCCTGAGGCAAATGACCTAAAGTCTCAAGAATAAACGAAAGCAAAGGCTTTGCGGCTATCTTTCTGGGAGCTTGCCCAAGTCCCATACGGTCATATACATTGGCGACCAACATATGGGTATTAACTAGATATTTATTTCCTCCGAGGGTATGGAAGTTTTGATCCACGATATCCTCTTCGTCAAATATCTCTCCTACCAGCTCTTCCAAAATATCCTCTATCGTTACCAATCCCACGACCTTTTTCTTATCATCAAGTACCATTGCTATCTGCAGCTTATGCTGTCTCATAACGGTAAGCAGGTCGTCTATCTTGGCGTCCTTACGCACAAGATACGGCGGCTTTATCAAGTTGCGCAGCTTGACCTTGGGATTGCGCCTGTATTCTATCAAATATGTTCTTATACGCAAAATTCCGATAACTCTGTCGGAATTTTCCGCTTTTACGGGTAAACGGGAATAATTTGTATTACGTATAACGTCTAATATCTCCTCAGGAGAAGCATTGATCCTCAAAAAATCAATGTCCTTTTCCATTGTCATGATATCTCCGACGGTAGTTTTAGCAAATTCAAGTGCCGACTTGAGCATATCGCTCTGCTCCTCGTCAACTATTCCCTCTTCCTCAGCAGTATCAATTATCTCTGTCAGCTCATCCTCGGTAATAGACGGCTCTGCCTCTTTTTTTGAAAAGAGTTTAGACGCAAAGTCGGTTATCAAACCAAAGAATACAGAAAAAGGTTTTAATATCTTCATCAAAAACCTAAGCGAGCCTTGGAAAAACAAGGACACCGATTCACTGCGGTCATTCGCAAAGCTCTTAGGTATCATTTCGCTGAATAGGAAAATGATCACCGTACTCATTACCGAGCATATCATTGAAAAGCCGAACGAATCGAGAAATGCCTGCGACTTGCCGAATTTTTCACTGAAAATATCGGTTGCAATGATCGTAAACACCGCTGCGCCCGCGATCTTGGTGACATTATTACCGAGAAGAAGGGTCGTCAGCGCCTTGTCAAATTTGTTGAGGATGTACATAACCCCTTGGGCTCTTTTATTTCCGTCGTCTGCGAGTGCCTTTATCTTTATTTTATTGACTGCCGAAAACGAGCTTTCGGTAGCCGCAAAATAAGCACCGCCCAAAACGCAAATTATAAATACGATCCATAAGGGTATACTGTCACTACCCATAAAAAAGTCATCTCCTTACCTTTTTATTCTTATCATAATATTTATATTATAACACTTATAATACATTCTGTCAAGTACATCCCATGAAATGCGACTATATCAAAAAAACACGCTCCGAAATGAGCCATGGCTCTACAACGCTTAACCGTGTGGTCGGTATCGTGATGATCCTGAGCGGTGCTGCTATATTATCTGTAAATTATCTTATGTAAGTATTCGCGCTTTTAAAAACCCCGACAGAATATTCTCCAACCCCCTTGTATTTATACCATTTTTATGCTAAAATTAAAATAATAAAATAGCCTCGCAAAAAGCGAGGCTATTTCGCAATCTTGATAACGTAGCAAGTCAAAGCTTTTTCAGAGAGGCGCTTATGTATAACAAGGTCTATATAGAAATCACTAACATTTGCAATATGAACTGCTCTTTTTGTCACGGTCACAAAAGAGCCCCAAAAAGAATGAGTATAGACGAGTTCTCTCTCATTCTTGACAAGCTTAAAGACCAGACGAAATATATCTATTATCATCTGATGGGCGAGCCGCTTACTCACCCAAATCTCCCCGATTTTATAAGCTTAGCGGGCGAGCGAGGTTATAAATCGATAATCACCACCAACGGAACTCTCTTAAAGAGCCGAGGCGATGAGCTTTTATCCGCGGGAGTGCACAAACTAAACCTTTCTCTGCACAGCTTTGAAGATGGAAGCGACGAGGAACACACAAGCTACGTACGAGAACTCGCAAGCTTTTCAAAGCTTGCCGCCGAGCAAGGAACTATCGTCGTTTTCCGCCTTTGGAACAAGGGTGTTGACGGCGGATCTAACGAAAAAGCGCTCAAGATACTCAAAGAAAATATATCGGGAGACTGGTCAGAAAATCCACGCGGCATAAAAATACGTGACAACACATATCTTGAATGGGGAGAACGCTTTGAGTGGCCCGACTTAAACGCTGATATCAAGGGCAGCAAATTTTTCTGCTATGCCCTCAAGGATCAATTCGGTATCCTTGCGGACGGTACGGTAGTCCCATGTTGTCTTGACAGCGACGGCACAATAAATCTTGGCAATATATTCAACGAGGACATCAAAGATATACTCAATTCCAAGCGGGCTTTGGATATAGTCGATGGATTTAAGCACGGAAAAGCCTCCGAGGAGCTGTGTAAAAAATGCGGTTATGCGCAAAGATTTGTTTAAACTTTTTCTCTCATTAAATCCAAAAAAAATCCAAAAAATATTTTGGGCATTTTTTACTTTAAATTGTTAATTTTTTATTGACAAATACGGAAAAATGTGCTATTATCAATTTGGCTTCAAAATTTATTTTTTATAAGGAGAAAAAAATGAAAAAACTTAAGTTTTTGTTCAAGGATGCCTCCCAGAAGAGTCGTATCCTGGCAATCATTGCTGCCGCAATGGGCGTTTTGATCATCGCTCTCGCATTCATCGGCGCTAACAATGCCATTAATAACGAGATCACTAAGATTCCCTTCATCGCTATGCTTGGCGGAGAGGCCGTTGATGAGATCGAGGACGCAATGGATGACGCATTGGACGCTATTGACGAGGTTATCGCAGAAAGCGATGATGAAACAATCGAGGCCCTCGAAGATGAATTCGGTCTTTCTGTAAAAGAAATCAGAAAAACATTGGATCCTCTTTCCCTCAAGAACCTTTCAACCCTGTTCGATATCATGTCTGACAAGATCAACATGCCCAACATAATCGCTATCTTTATTTCTGTTATCAACGGTTACGCTTGGCTGATCGCAGTTATCACACTCTTCGCTACCGTATTTTTGAAGAAGGGCTTGATGATATTCGCTTACATAGTTTCCTTCGCATTCTTTATTGTTTTCGTAGGTATGCCCTCTTTCATAATCGCAACACTTGCGTTTATCGCTTTCTTGGTGCTTACCACACTCGTCAACAAGGAGTACAAGGATTACCAGCTCACAGCTCGTGCTGAAGAGCTTATTGAAAAGACCAAGACCCTTGAAGAAGAAAAGGTTGCTGAGTAATAACACTCACCAAAGTATTTTCATAAAAAACAGAGACTCTTGAAAAAGAGTCTCTGTTTTTTATTAATTTACTTGCTTGATGCTCAAACAAGCAAAAAGACAGTCACAATTCTTGAAAATTGCATTTTTTGATATATATTTTTACAATCGAATTCATGAACGGATTTGTTTTTTGAAATCATATTGCATTTTTAGACACAAATTCTATCCTTATTAAGCTCGACAAACTGTATTTTTATTCTCTGTCCTGCACAAAAACATCACAAAACGAAGAGCATTGTTAGGAAATCGTTTGTATAAATCAGAAAAAAATCAATATAAATGCAAATAATCCTTGACTTTAGGAAGTTAATATGATAATATATAATGTAGAAAATTGACAAACCTCGTTTGCCAATAAAAAATTTTTTATTTTGAGGTGAATAACCATGAAAAAAACAATTTGCAAAGTCCTTGCGATTTGCATGTGTCTTACTATGGTTGCAGCTTGCTTTGTAGGCTGTGGCAAAAAAGATGATGTAATCACAATCGGACTTACAGGCCCTCTTACCGGCGGTGCATCTATCTACGGTATCGCAGTAAGAAACTCTGCTCAGCTCGCAGTTGACGAGATCAACGAGGCAGGCGGTCTTAACGGCGTTAAGTTCGCACTTGACATGCGTGACGACCAGCACAACCCCGAAAACGTTGCTAACCTTTACACCGGTCTTATTGAGGACGGCATGCAGGTATCGCTCGGAACTGTTACCACAAAGCCCGGTCTCGAGTTCAAGAGTCTTTCTAAAGAAGACAACGTATTCTTCCTCACACCTTCCGCTACCGGAGATGCTATCCCCGAGTTTGCTAACGGTTACCAGATGTGCTTTGCTGACTCCAATCAGGGTACCGCTGCAGCTAAGTTCTTCAACGAGAACTACGTTGGCAAGAAGGTAGGTATCTTCTACAAGGCTGACGACGAATACTCAACAGGTATCAACAAGAACTTCAAGGACAATCTTGCAGAATCCTTCAAGGCTGCTCTCGTTGAAGCAAGCTTCACAGGCGAGGCTTCCACATTCGATTCTCAGATCGCTCTTCTCAAGGATTGCGATGTAGTATTTATGCCTATTTACTACACTCCCGCATCCCAGTTCATGACTCAGGCAAAGAATGTTGAAAACAAGATCACAACATACTACGGATGCGACGGATTTGACGGCATCGACGCTATTGAAGGCTTCGACATCAACTCCATTCCTCAGGAAGTAAGTATGCTTTCTCACTTCAACTCCACAGCAACAGAAGGACCTGCTGCTGAATTCATCAAGAAGTACAACGACAAGTACGATGAAGCTAAAGAACCCCTCAACCAGTTCGGCGCTGCTGCTTACGACTGCGTATACGCAATCTACGAAGCACTCAAGGTTGCCGTTGCAAACGGTAAAGAGGTTGATGCTGACACATCGGCTTCCGATATGTGCGAAATACTCAAGGAAGTATTTAACAGCGAGACATTCGAGTTCAGAGGAATCACCGGTAAGTGTGACGGTAACGAAAAGTCTCACATCAGCTGGAGCAAAGACGGAACAGTCGTTAAGGAAGCTATAAAGTACATCGTTAAGGAAAAGAACGCTTAATCGGCGTAAGATTTTAATATTAGCGAGAAACAATTACCTACGCAGAAATGCGTAGGCAATTGTTTCTTAAAAAGTCTTGATAGTAAAGGAACTTACTATGGAATTTTTAACCACATTTGTAAACGGTTTGAGCCTTGGCGGTATCTACGCTATGATAGCGCTTGGATATACCATGGTTTACGGAATCGCCAAAATGCTCAATTTTGCGCATGGCGATATAATAATGGTAGGCGGATACGCTATTCTTCTCTTTTTGCCTATAAACCCTATCGTTGCCATAATTGCGGCTACAATTTTCTGTATCCTGCTCGGAATCGTTATTGAAAAACTTGCTTACAAGCCTCTGCGCGGCTCGTCTCCTCTCGCCGTACTTATCACAGCGATAGGCGTGAGCTACCTCTTACAGAGCGTTGCGCAGATGATGTTCGGATCTGCTCCGAAATTTATCACCATAGCTAATTTGGGTATTCTTAAGATAGGCGGACTTTCGATAGGATATTCCACAATAATAACTCTCATCGCTTCGATGGTAGTTATGATAGCGTTAAGCCTTTTCGTTAAGTTTTCCAAGACCGGACGCGCTATGGTCGCAGTCTCGGAAGACAAGGGCGCGGCTCAGCTTATGGGCATAAACGTAAATAACATAATCATGATAACCTTTGCGATCGGCTCGGCACTCGCCGCGCTCGCAAGTGTATTCTTCTTACTCAAAGCTCCCACGATGACTCCTACCTTCGGTTCACTTCCCGGAATCAAGGCGTTCACAGCGGCAGTTATCGGCGGTATAGGCTCTATCCCCGGCGCTATGCTCGGAGGTCTTTTGCTCGGTGTTATCGAGTGCTTCGTGCAGGCAGTTCCCGCAATATCGCCTTATACCGATGCCATAGAGTTTTCAATTTTGATAATACTTCTTCTCGTTAAGCCCTCAGGCTTACTTGGCAAGATGAGAAGGGAGAAAGTATAATTATGAAAAAATTCAGCAATATGAAGTGGACGCGCAACCTCAACTATTTGATAGTCGGCGCGATCATGTTGGTTCTTGTGGTACTTTCTTTCTGTGGGGCGTTAAAGACCTCAACCATCTATCTGCTCGAGGAGATATCCATAAAAATAGTTCTCGCCCTCTCTCTCAGCCTCGTTGTCGGCTTTTTGGGTGAGCTTTCTCTCGGACACGCCGGATTCATGTGTGTCGGAGCATACCTTGGCGGTAAGATCTCCGCGATGCTTGTAGCTCCGCTTGGAAACGGCATTCTCACTCTCATCATAGCGCTTATTGTCGGCGGAGCTTGCGCAGCAGTATGCGGATTTCTTATCGGTCTCCCCGCGCTTCGACTTCGCGGCGACTATCTGGCGATCACCACTCTCGCATTTGGAGAGATAGTAAGAACTATATTCCAGAACACAAGCGAGAACACCTTTGGCGGTCCTGTCGGACTTGCGACCCCCAGATTTAATAAAGATTATTTCTATCTTATATGCTTTGCGGTAGTATTTATATCCCTCTTCGTTATCCAAAGCCTTATTCGCAGCAAACACGGACGCGCAATAAAGGCAATACGCGACAACGAGATAGCCGCAAAAGCCACAGGTATAAACGTAACAAGATATAAGCTTATAGGCTTTATCCTCTCCGCTGTTTTTGCGGGTCTTGCAGGCGTACTTTACAGCTATACAAAGTTCAACGTCTCAAGCCAGATATTCGACTATAACTACTCTATCGAGATACTCGTTATCGTCGTTCTCGGCGGCATGGGAAGCATAAACGGCTCTATGATAGCCGCAGTGCTCGTAACCCTGCTCAACCGTGTTCTCGCGAATACGCTTACAGGAGAGAAAGCGCTTCTCAAGGATATTATTTACGCGCTCGTTCTTATAGCAATAGTTATCTATAACAACTCTCCCGCGCTTAAAACCTTCAGAGAAAACCACAACTTTAAAAATCTCTTTTCAAAAAAGAAAAAGACTTCCGACGAAACCGAGCAAAAGGAGGTAGAGTGATATGGCAGTTACAAAAGAAATATATGCCGAGGACGGACGTGAGATAGTCCTCAAAGCCGATCACCTCTGTATTCAGTTTGGCGGTCTTAAAGCGGTTGATGACGTAAATCTTGAAATAAAGCAGGGCGAGCTTTACGGTCTTATCGGTCCTAACGGAGCGGGAAAAACCACAGTCTTCAACCTTTTGACAGGAGTTTATAAGCCCACCTCGGGAAGATTTTACCTCTGTGGAGAGGACCTTACAGGAAAAGCTCCCGCAGAGGTCAACAAAAAGGGTATTGCAAGAACCTTCCAGAACATACGTCTTTTCTCAAACCTTACGGTAATTGAAAACGTTATGGTCGGACTTGCAAATCAGATCCCCTGCTCTCTGCCCGAGTCTATCCTCCGTCTCCCCAGACACAAAAAGTCAGAGCGCGAGTTTTACGACCGCGCGCTCAAGCTTCTCACTGTCTTCGGTCTTGACGAATACAAGGACTACCTTGCTTCAAACCTTCCTTACGGTAAGCAGAGAAAGCTTGAGATAGCAAGAGCTATGGCTACAAACCCCAAGCTTCTTCTTCTCGACGAGCCCGCTGCGGGAATGAACCCGAACGAGACACAGGAGCTCATGGATGTTATAACATTTATCCGTAAAGAGTTTAATATCACAATTCTTCTTATCGAGCACGATATGCGCCTCGTTGGAGGAATATGCGAAAAGCTCACGGTTCTTAACTTTGGCACAGAGCTTGCTAAGGGCGAGACCTCTGCCGTCCTTAACAACCCCGACGTAATCAAGGCATACATCGGCGAATAAATCTCAAGAAAGGAACTTTTATATATGTCAGAACATTTACTTGAAGTTAAAGATCTTGAGGTGTATTACGGCGTTATCAACGCCTTGAAGGGAATATCTTTCTACGTCGATAAAGGCGAGATCGTATCTCTTATCGGTGCAAACGGTGCAGGAAAGACAACTACGCTTCACACGATCACAGGTCTTATCCGTCCCAAAAACGGTTCGATATCCTACAAGGGCATAGACCTTCGCCATACCCCCGCGCACAAGATAGTTTCTATGGGAATGTGTCACGTACCCGAGGGAAGACGAATATTCCAGAACCTCACAGTCTACGAAAATCTTTTGATGGGCGCATATTCCCAGAAGGATAAGAATAAAATAGCTGAGAACCTTAAATACGTTTTCGAGCAATTTCCCCGTCTTGAAGAAAGACGCAAACAGCTTGCGGGAACTCTTTCGGGCGGTGAACAGCAGATGCTTGCTATGGGACGCGCGCTTCTCTCAAATCCCGACCTGATAGTTCTTGATGAGCCCTCAATGGGACTCTCTCCCCTTCTGGTGTCGGAAATATTTGATATCATCAAAACTCTGCGCGACGCAGGAAAGACAGTCCTTCTCGTTGAGCAGAACGCAAAAAAGGCAATGTCTATATCGGATAGAGTCTACGTACTCGAAACGGGTAGCATTACGACAGAAGGAAAAGCGTCTGACCTCATTAACGACGAACGCATCAAAAAAGCTTATTTGGGTGAATAATATTTGTTTTTTAATTCAATGCTATTGACAAAAAGGCTTTTTTATGGTAACATTACTATAATAACGTGAGGGAGTAGTAACACGCAGGTGTGATAAGTCAACATCCTGGCCGAAAGGTCTGGCTTATCTTAATATACGAGACTCATGTACGCCTAACGTACATGAGTCTCGTTTTTTTATCACAAAACTTATGCAAAAATGCAGAAAGGAATCTTATGAAATTCTATCTCGAAGAAAAAGAAAAGGTTCTTTCCGAGCTGAATTCCTCCGAGCAGGGTCTTTCTTCCGAGGAAACCGCTCGAAGACTTGAAGAAAACGGTAAGAACGTGCTAAAAGCGGCAAAGCAAAAATCCATTATAAGAAGATTTTTTGAACAGCTTGCAGACCCGATGACTATAATTCTCATCGTCGCCGCGGCAGTCAGCGGAGCTCTGGCAGTCTATGAAACAATCAACCACCCGGGCGAAGGCGAGGGATTTACCGACGTTATCATCATTCTCGCAGTCGTTCTGATAAATGCGGTACTCGGCGTTTATCAAGAAAGCAAGGCGGAAAAGGCAATAGAAGCCTTACAGCAAATGTCTGCCGCAACCTCGAAGGTGCTAAGAGACGGAAAGCTTCAAATAGTACGCAGCGAGGATCTTGTTGTCGGAGATATAATTATGCTTGAGGCAGGCGACGCCGTTCCCGCCGACGCAAGAATTCTTGAGGGCGCTAGCCTCAAGGTCGAGGAAGCCGCTCTTACGGGAGAGTCTGTTCCCGTTACTAAGTTTATTAATATTATAAATCTGCGCGAGGGCGAGAAGGATATCTCGCTCGGTGACAGAAAAAATATGCTTTATATGGGTTCGACCGTTGTTTACGGACGCGGCGTTGCCGTTGTTACCGCAACGGGTATGGATACCGAAATGGGTAAGATAGCAGACGCGCTTTCAAGCGCCGAAGACGGCGAGACCCCTCTGCAGATAAAGCTTCATCAGCTTTCAAGGATACTCACTTGGCTGGTTATCGGCATATCTGTTATCGTGTTTGGCGTTCAATTGCTTCGCCATGGAGCATTCGAGTTTGAGTTTGCGCTTGACGCATTTATGATCGCGGTATCTCTTGCCGTTGCTGCTATTCCCGAGGGACTTGCGGCAGTCGTTACAGTCGTTCTTTCTATCGGCGTTACGAACATGTCAAAGAGAAGCGCAATCATACGACGTCTCACAGCCGTTGAAACTCTTGGCTGCGCGCAGATAATCTGCTCTGATAAAACAGGTACGCTCACTCAGAACAAAATGACCGTTGTCGACCACTTCGGCGAAGATCAAAACCGCCTTGCGACTGCGATGGCGCTCTGCTGTGACGCAGAGATAGACGACGCGGGCGAGGTAACAGGCGAGCCAACAGAGGCGGCGCTCGTTGCTTGGGCGTATAAGCTTGAGCTGAGCAAAAACGACCTCAAATCAAAGCATCCCAGAAGCGGAGAGGCTCCGTTTGACTCGAACAGAAAGATGATGTCGACTGTCCACAAGAGAGAATCTGATTTTATCCAGTTCACAAAGGGCGCTCCCGACGTGGTAATAAACAGATGTAATTACTATCTCCTCGACGGTAAGATGCTTCCTATGACCGAGGAATACAAAAACGAGATCCTCACGGCAAACAAGGCTATGGCTGACAAGGCACTGCGCGTACTTGCTTGCGCCGAGCGCGTATATGAGAACGAGCCCGAGTCCTACGACGCAGAGCTTCTTGAGAGCGATCTTTGCTTTATCGGTCTTACGGGAATGATCGACCCTGTTCGTCCCGAGGTAAAGGATGCTATCGTCGAGTGTCGCAATGCGGGTATTCGCCCCATTATGATCACGGGAGACCACCTAGATACTGCAACAGCAATAGCTAAAGAGCTTGGCATTATAGGCGAAGGACAGTACGCCATCACAGGCGCTCAACTGAATGATATGAGCGACGAAGAATTTGAAAAGCACTTTATGAACATCAGCGTTTACGCTAGAGTTCAGCCCGAGCATAAGACAAGAATAGTCACCGCATGGCGTAATGCAGGCTACGTAACAGCCATGACAGGCGACGGCGTAAACGACGCTCCCTCGATAAAATCGGCGGATATCGGCGTCGGTATGGGTATCACGGGTACTGACGTAACCAAAAACGTTGCGGATATGGTCCTTGCAGACGACAACTTTGCGACCATCGTCAACGCAGTCGAGGAAGGTCGCCGTATATACGACAACATAAGAAAGGCTATTCAGTTCTTGCTTGGCTCTAATCTCAGCGAGGTGCTCTGCATCTTCATTGCAACACTTATTGGATTTACCATTCTCGAACCTGTTCATCTTCTCTGGATCAACCTTGTAACAGACACCTTCCCCGCTATCGCTCTTGGCATGGAAAAGGCAGAGCCCAACGTTATGAAGAGAGCTCCCCGTTCTTCAAAATCGGGAATCTTCTCTGACGGACTTGGAGCAAACGTTGCTTACCAAGGCGCGCTCGTAACTGTTTTGGTACTCACCTCTTACTTCATTGGAAACTCGTTTGGCGGTGCAAGTCACGGCATGACGATGGCTTTCCTTACCCTCTCGCTCTCGGAGATATTCCACAGCATAAATATGCGCTCTGTCCGCGAAAGTATCTTTAAGCTGAAATCTTCAAATAAAGTCCTCGTTTTCGCCGCTATATCTTCTTTCCTTGCGACGACCTTGGTTTGCGAGATCCCTTTCCTTGCAAAGGCATTCGGATTTGTCCCCATCGGAATAAAGGAATATCTGATAGCTATGGGACTCGGACTTGTTGTTATCCCCATTGTCGAGATAGTAAAGCTCTTCCAGAGAGCGTATTATAAGAAAAAACAGATTTAATAAAAATTTAGCCGCGGCTAAATAACACACAAATAAAAAGACCGCTTTTCTATCAAAAACTGATAGTAGAAGCGGTCTTGTTTTTATATCTTATTATTCCTCGCCACCAAGCTCATTATTAACTATACGGCGCATATACTCTTCCATAGTTATAAGAACTCGTCTGGGCTTATTTCCGTCGGGCTTTGTGACGTATCCCATCTCCTCCATAGTATCTATTATCTTCGCGGCTCTTCCGTAGCCTACGCCAAGACGTCTTTGCATAAGAGACGTGGATATCTTGCCTTCCTCGATTGCAAGCTTGACAGCCTCGCTGAATTTGGAGTCCCCTCCTTGTACATCAGAGCCGTCTCCGCCATCAAAGTTTGATCCGCCGCCCGCGTTTGCTCCCTTCTTCGACATGCCGCAAAGCTTAGCGTTCTCTTCCATACTGCTGATAAACTCTTTGTTATACTTAACAGAGGAGTTGTTCTCCTTGATAAAGGTAACTATCTTCTCTACCTCGGGGTCGCTTACAAAAGCTCCCTGAACACGAACAGGCTTCGCAGCGCCAACAGGCGCAAAGAGCATATCTCCATATCCTATAAGGTTTTCAGCGCCCGCAACGTCTATTATCGTCCTGGAGTCTACCTGCGAGGTTACCGTGCACGCGATACGTGACGGAATGTTTGCCTTTATAAGACCCGTGATAACGTCAACAGAGGGTCTTTGAGTACCGAGTATTACGTGAATACCCGCCGCACGAGCCTTTTGAGCAAGACGGCATATCGAGGTCTCTACCTCGTCACGCGCAGTCATCATAAGGTCAGCAAGCTCGTCTATGATTATGACCATCTTGGGCATATATTCCTTCTCGGGATCGTCTGCGGTCACCTCGTTGTAAGCCTCGATGTTTCTTACGCCCACCGACTTTATAAGCTCGAAACGGCGCTCCATCTCAGCCACTGCGGATGCAAGCGCGCCCGCCGCCTTCTTAGGCTCGCTGACGATAGGACAATAGAGATGCGGTATGTTCTCGTATACGGTAAACTCGACCTGCTTGGGATCTATGAGTATAAGCTTGACCTCGTCGGGACGAGCCTTGTAGAGAATACTCAAAATTATCGTGTTTATACATACCGACTTACCCGAACCCGTAGTACCCGCTATAAGCAAGTGTGGCATTTTTCCCACGTCAAAGTAAACGGGATTTCCGCCAACGTCCATACCGAGACAAGAGGTTATTCGGCTCTTTGAGTCGGTAAACTTGGGACTGTCAATAAGATCTCGCAGATACACCGTGGCTCTTTCTCTGTTAGGAACTTCAATTCCCACGGCAGGCTTGTTCGGTATCGGCGCTTCTATACGAACGCCCGACGTAGCAAGATTGAGCGCGATATCATCAACAAGATTGGCGATAGCTCTTACTCTCGTGCCCGCCTCGGGCTTAAGCTCGTATCTCGTTATCGTAGGTCCGCGTGAATAAGTTATCTCTCTGATACTTACCTTGAAGCTCTTAAGAGTATCCATAAGTATCTTCGCATTTTCCTGAAGCTCTTGAGTAAAATCGTTCTGCTGGGTATTTTTGTTCATCACGAGCATGTCAATGGGAGGAAATACGTAAGGCTTCGCGACCTCTGCGATCTCTTCCTCAACCCCCTCTGCGGGAGCAACTCCCGCAAGGTCGGAAAGGAGCTCGTCAGAGCCTATCTCTCCAAGGTCTATCTCCTCAAAGTCAAGTCCTTCGTCCTCAGCTTCGCGCTCCTCCTCGGACTTGAGCTCGTCTATAATGCTTGATATTCCCGCAAATTCAGTGTTATCAAATACAGGGTCTCCGCCAAAATCTTCGCCTATAAGCTCGGCTTCGTCCTCACCGTCATTCGTCTTGGCTTGAGCGCTCACGCCCTCCTCTGCCTTCGCATTTGCGGTTCTGCTTGCAAACTCCGCCGAAGGTCCTATGTAAACTTTATCCTCGGAGTCGTCCGCGTCTCCCGAGCCTTCTTCCTCGTCTATCATTTCGTCAACAGACATTCCCCTAGGCATCTTTTCGGGCTTGGAAGTCTTGTTTTGCTCTGCCGTCTGTGATTTTTTATCGCCCTTAACGGCTGCCGCCAAAAGCTCCTCCTGCTCATCTTCCTCCGCTTCTCTTTCTTCACGGCGAACTCTGTTTTTCTCGCGTATATAGATTATTATTCTGTCGGGAGTAAGACCTATCATAAATACCACAACAAAGGCAAGTATCGTGATAATTACTATCACCGATATGACGCTTTCAAAGCCCATTACCATAAGCGCCGCGATAATTCCGCCTATCACTCCGCCGCCTTCAAGCTCCTGTCCTGCTTCCCAAAAATCAACTATTTCTATTCCGTCGTGAGCATCCGAGAAAACTCCGATAAGCGCCGCAAGAAACACTATGAGCAAGCACGCCATAACGGTTTGAAGAAGATTTCTCTTTCTGTGTGAATTGATAGCCTCTTCGCTTTCTCCGTCATTTTCTTTTATGTTAAAGAGACACCATTTGACTCCCACGTATATAAAGGTAAGCGGAACAAGAAAAGCCGAAGCGCCAAAAAGACCGCACCAAAACTTCTGTATAAAGCCGCCAATAACTCCCGCTCCGTCATCCATATGCAATATCTGAACGGTAAAGAACGCCACAAGAAAGACAAGTCCCAGCAGTATCAACAGATACGGAGTTATGCTTTTCATAACGGTATTCTCTTTCTTTGCGGCGACAGGAGCGACGTTTGACGCTCTTTTATTCGAGCCTTGAGCATTTGATTTAGCTCTTTGGCTGTTTGTGTTATTTTTCTTAACTTCTTTTGACATTATAGGATATATCTCCCTTACTTGTTTTTTACAGTTTATTTTAAGTTACTTAGGTGAAACTAATATACATACAGTAATTATACCACATTTCAAATTCGGTTTCAATAAATAGTTTCAATAATTTCTGTTTTTTAAGGAGATTTTATGCAAAAAGCAGTAAAAGATAAATTTTTTCTGTCCGCAATGGGATTTTTGTCGGGACTTGCCAACGGTCTTTTGGGAGCAGGGGGCGGAATAATCATTGTTTACGCCCTGAAATATAAGCTCCGCGACCTTGACTGTGACCCGCGAGACATATTCGCGAATGCGCTATGCGTTATGCTTCCCATCTCTGTACTCTCCTGTATCCTTTACGCAAAAGCAGGAAACCTATCTGTCTCGGGACTTGGCGTTTATATACTCCCCGCCATCCTCGGTGGACTTGCGGGCGGCGCAATACTTGGAAGGATAAACACAGGCTTTCTCAAAAAGCTCTTTGCGGCCCTGGTCATTTATTCGGGAATAACACTTATGATAAAATAGGAGGATATATTTTGATATTTACGGTTATAGCTTCTTTCTTTATTGCTCTGCTTTCGGGAATGGGCGTGGGCGGAGGCGGACTTTTCGTAGTGTTTCTCAACATCTTCACCGACACGCCTCAGCTTACGGCGCAAGGAATAAATCTTCTGTTTTTCCTTTTTTCATCGGGCAGCGCTGTCTGCATTCACCTTACGAAACGCGTTATATACACCTCTGCCGTTATCACCATGATAATATTCGGACTTTTGGGAGGGTTCTTGGGGTCACTCTTATCCTCGGCAGTTCCGCAAACGCTTCTCAGAAAAATATTCGGCGCTATGCTTGTAGCCTCAGGGATACTCTCGCTGAAGCAAAAATCTCAGTCTACCGCCCGAGAAGTCTCAAGGAAGCGTCGGTAGCTACTGTATCTATGCCGTATATTATCAGTATTTTATCCGCCTTCTCTTTCTCTATTTCCTCTCCTATCCTTCCCTCAAAATAGCGAAGGTCGTATATCTCGATATTAAAATGACAAGACAGAAACGGCACAAGGCAATTTGCGAAGCTGTCCTTTATTACCACAAGCGTATCTCGCGCTCCCTCTCGATATATTCCTATATGCCCAAAGTTACCTCCCAGAAAGACGGCGTATTTATCCTTTGTAGATGCCTTTTCCATAAAATAAAAGTCATCGTATATCTCGCCCGTGTCATAATTTATTACCGAATATTCCCCTTCTCCGCGAAGTACGAAAAGCTCGTCAGCAACTCCGCCCGAAATCCCCGACTCAGACCATACAGAGCCGAAAAACTCGCGGCTTATACATTCATAATCAAAGCTCGATATATCTTTTGCCTCGTCGCCAAGGCGTGAGATTATTTTTTTATAGCCCTCGTAAGCCCCAAAAGGCGTCCAATGGTGGTCGTTTCTGTACCAAACGTATTCTCCTCCGCCTGCCGCCGTCTCTATCTCGGAGTTGGCTGAAAGGAGCTCGGGAAGCTTGTCGCTTGCCATATCCCACAGATATCTGTCCTCGGAATTTGAATATAACTTTGGCAATTTATCCTTCAGCACATCGACCCCTCGCGGAGCGAAAAAGACCTCTGTTTCTATCCCCTCAGCGCCGTATTTTTTGCAAAATGTATCTATCGCGCTAAGATTTTCGATATAAAGCGCAAAATCCTCATATCTGTGAGCTTTTATGAGATATCCGTCCGCGCCAAAAATGACACCGTTGTTCTCTCCCCTCAGCATAGCGCGTTCGCTAAGCGACTTGAATGACGTGAAAGCTCTTCTGAGTGGGAATTGATCCTCATAAAACTTTCCAAGCCGATACGAAAAATCCCCGCTCAGAATACTCTCAGCTGATATTTTCGGAAATCGGCTCAGCACTCTGTTTTCGTCCTCCGAAAAGCTTTTATGCTCTCGAAGAATAACCGAAATTCCAAAGGCCGCGACAACTGCGGCGCACCCAGCGATAAAAAACCTGTCTGCCATTTTTTTCATAACATCACCTCTTTTGATAGTATGGCTTATAGCACTCGATTTTATTTGGAGAGCTATACTTATAAAAAAACGAGACTGTCTCAAAATTACTTTTGAAACAGTCTCATTAAAACTATATTAAATTATTTTATCATACCCTCAAGTGTTGTCTTTGCCATATCAAGCGCGTCGGATATCTTGGATACGTCGCTTCCGCCCGCCATAGCGTTGTCGGGACGTCCGCCGCCCTTTCCGCCTGTAACAGCCGCAACCGCGCCTACAAGCTTGCCTGCGTGAGCGCCTGCCGATACCGCATCCTTGCCCGCAACAGCTATAAAGTTGAGCTTTCCGTTTGCGTTTACAGCAAGAACTGCCACCATATCAGAGTTGTTTGCCTTGAGCACGTCAGCAAGAGTACGAGCCGCGTCAAGCTGCATATCGTCAAGCTTTGCGCAAACAAGACGGACTCCGCCGACCTGCACCGCACTCGCAAGAATATCTCCGAGCTTAGAAGCCGCAAGCTTAGAGTTAAGAGCGTCGATCTCGCCCTTAGCCGCGTGAAGCTCCTCGCGTACGATAGACGCGCGCTTTGCGATATCAGAGGGGTTCTGCGCCTTAAGCTCTGCCGCTGTGTCAGCGATAAGCTTCTGCTGATCTGCGATTATAGAAAGCACTCCAAGACCTGTCTTCGCCTCTATTCTTCTGACACCTGCCGCAACAGAGGATTCAGATACTATCTTGAAAAGACCTATCTTTGCGGTGTTGTCAAGGTGTGTTCCTCCACAGAACTCAACCGAGAAATCGCCCATCTTTACAACGCGCACCATCTTTCCGTACTTCTCTCCAAAGAGAGCCATAGCGCCAAGCTTCTTAGCCTCGTCAAGCGCCATCTCCTTCATAGAAACATTCTCGCCAAAGAGTATATAAGTGTTAACAAGAGCCTCGACAGAAGCAAGCTCCTCCTTTGTCATAGCCGCAAAGTGAGTAAAGTCAAAGCGAACGTGGTCGTTATCAACGTAAGAGCCTGCCTGCTCAACGTGGTTTCCAAGCACCTTGCGAAGCGCCGCCTGAAGCAAATGGCAGGACGAGTGAGCTCTCATAACAGCCTTACGTCTTACCTCGTCAAGCACCGCCTTAACGCCGTCTCCGACGTTAAGTGTTCCGCTTGTAAGCGAGCATATATGGAGATAAACTCCGTCGTTCTTCTTTGTATCAATTACGTTTATCAAGAGATTTTCAGCGCTTATAACACCTGTGTCTCCAACCTGTCCGCCTCCCTCTCCGTAGAAAGGAGTTTTGTCAAGAACTACGGTAAATTCGCCCTCACTGACAGTCTCGACAGAGCGAGTTCCGTCCTCATCCTCGATAATTATAGCGAGAACCTTTGCCTCGGACTCAAACGCGTCATATCCAACAAATTCGGTCTTGGGAAGGTCCGCAAGCATCTGCTTTGAGGATTCATCCCAACCTCCGATATTTCCTCTAGCCGCTCTTGCTCTTTCCTTCTGAGCCGTCATGAGCGCAGTAAAGGTATCCTCGTCGATACTCAGATTCTTTTCCTCAACTATCTCACGGGTAAGGTCTATCGGGAAGCCGAAGGTATCGTAAAGCTTGAATACGTCCTCGCCGTCGATAACAGTCTTGTTTTCAGCTATCGCATCACGGATAATATTTGAAAGGATATTCAGTCCCGCATCGATAGTAGCATCGAATCTGGTCTCCTCGTTCTCTATTACCTTAATAATGTAATTTTTCTTTTCGCCAAGCTCGGGATATGCGGAAATATTCTCGCCGATAACCACCTCGCAAAGCTCTGTAAGGAAGGCTCTGTTTATACCGAGAAGCTTTCCGTGACGGCAAGCTCTGCGCAAGATTCTGCGGAGAACGTAGCCTCTGCCCTCGTTCGAGGGAATAACGCCGTCGCATATCATAAAGGTCGCGCTTCTGATATGGTCGGTAACAACACGGATAGAAACGTCGTTCTTTGCGTCAACGCCGTACTCCTTGTCTGCTATCGAGCAAACGGTGTTGAGTATCTTTCTTACGGTGTCGACTTCAAAGAGGTTGTCCACTCCCTGCATAACGCAAGCAAGTCTCTCAAGTCCCATACCCGTATCTATATTCTTCTGAGCAAGCTCTCTGTAGTTTCCGTTTCCGTCGTTGTTGAACTGGGAGAAAACGTTGTTCCAGATCTCCATGAAGCGGTCGCACCCGCAACCGGGCTTGCAGTTAGGATCGCCGCAGCCGTACTTCTCACCGCGGTCGAAATAGATCTCGGAGCAGGGGCCGCAAGGACCTGAGCCG
>JAZOLQ010000102.1:0-3283 GCA_045653185.1 Eubacteriales bacterium | reverse complement strand
CCCCGCTCCCGTATATTCGGTAGCGAGCGGACTTGATTATCCCTCCTCGGGTCCCGAGCACGCATTTTTGCACGAGCTTGGACGAGTAAAATATGACGTTGTGAACGACGATGACACCATAGATGCTTTCTTTATGCTCTCAAGACTTGAGGGAATAATTCCCGCTATCGAGAGCTCGCACGCTGTCGCATACGGCATAAAGCTCGCAAAAGAGATGGGCAAGGGCTCGGTTCTTATCAATCTCTCCGGCAGAGGCGATAAGGATATGGATTACATAATCAGCCAGTACGGTATAAGATAATACAGGGCTGTCATATTTGGCAAGACCGAAAAAGTCCGAAAAGGAATAAAAAGCAATCCAAAGACTGTCGAAAATGATAAATTAGACAGTAATAGGTTGAATTTCTTCGAAATTCTTCAATTTTAAAGGATTTTTTCTACCGCCGTTTCGGAGGCTCGACGTACATTTGTACGCCTCACGCCACCGAGAACGACGCTTCTTGCTCAAATCTGCCTATCCCTGATGAGATGGGCTGTCATATTTGGCAAGCCCGAAAAAGTCCGAAAAAAAGAAAAAACAGAAAAGAGACTGACTCAAATGTGAATTTGAGTCAGTCTCTTTTCATTTTATCCGACGTTTTTGTTTTCGAAAAGCTCGTCTATGCTTACGGAAAACAGGCGGGCGATCGGTAAAAGCAACGCAAGGTCGGGATAAGCACAATTGCGTTCCCATTTTGATACCGCCTGCGCACTTACGTGCAGGTGATAGGCAAGCTCGCGCTGTGTCATATTCTTTTCTATGCGCAAACGTCGGATATTTTGACCAAGCGGAATTTCCAAGATCTAACCTCCTGTAATTTATCCGCCGTCACAGGAAACCTGTCTGTGACAGCCCCAAGGTAACGGGACTGTCACGGTTGCTCGCACTTATGCTTGTGCAATAGGCGAGCAATACGGCATTCTTTTTGTTGAATACATAAATATACTCGCCTCCTTTCATTCAAAATAGGTTATCGACAGGCGCGTCTGCAGCACACGTCGCTCGATACGTTTTTATTCTAACATATTCCAAATCCTATGTCAATACATTAACGCTCTACTTGTAGTTGAGAGTTTAACTTATTTTACCTATTATTTTTTATCATATCTCTCAATGCTTCGAGGGCGTCCGAAAGACCGCCGACCGAGTCTATTATGCCGTACTTCACCGCTTCGTCACCGTCGATTATCGAGCCCACGTCGGTCGCCATTTCGTCAGGGCGCATCATAAGCTCGTTTATCTTTTCCTTCGATGCGTTTGAGTGGTCGCAGATGAATTTCACTATTCTTTTTTGCATCTCCTCAAAATATCTAAAGGTCTGAGGCACTCCCACGACAAGTCCGTTTATTCTTACAGGGTGGATAGTCATTGTGGCGGAGGGAACTATAAATGAGCGCTTAGCCGAGGTGGCAAGAGGCACGCCTATTGAATGTCCGCCCCCAAGCACGAGCGTCACGGTGGGCTTTTTCATAGAGGCTATCATCTCGGCAATAGCAAGTCCCGCCTCTACATCTCCGCCCATGGTATTGAGCACGATGAGAAGTCCGTCTATCTCCTCGCTTTCCTCAATGGCTACAAGCAGGGGGATTATATGCTCGTACTTCGTTGCCTTCTGTGAGTCCCCGAGTATATAGTGACCCTCTATCTGTCCGATTATTGAGAGGGTGTGTATCGTCTCGTTTGAATTTTTAGTCACGACAGAACCGCTTTTTATGATATTCTCAAATTGCTCGGAATTGGCATTTTGCTCGTTTTTTTCTTGTTCGTTTGTAATTTCGTCCATAATAATCGCCTTTCAAACTAAAATATGGTGATATCGGTGTCATTTATTGAAATATTATTTACATAATTGTACGAATTAATTCTTTACAATCGAAAAAAAGTGTGATATAATAAATGTTGGTTATCAAATAAATTTTATACATTGAGAGGTATTGATTATGTCTAACAAGTTTTTGGTAGAAACATCTGCAAGACACGTACATCTTACGGAAGAAGCCGTTGAGATACTTTTCGGTAAGGGACATCAGCTTACCAACAAGAAGGATCTCAGCCAGCCCGGTCAGTTTGCATGTGAGGAGAAGGTTACTATCGTAGGTCCTAAGGGCTCGCTTAAAGCAAGCGTTCTCGGTCCTACACGTAAGGCTAACCAGGCTGAGCTTTCTCTTACCGATGCGCGTACTATCGGTATCGTAGCTCCCGTTCGTGAGTCGGGGGACGTTGCAGGAACTCCCGGATGCGTATTTGAAGGTCCTTGCGGTTCTGTTACCGTTGAGGAGGGCGTTATCGCCGCTAAGAGACACATCCACATGACTCCCGCTGACGCAGAGGCGCTTGGAGTAAGCGACAAGGAGATAGTAAGCGTTAAGCTTGACACTCCCAGAGCACTTATCTTCGGCGACGTTGTAGTAAGAGTAAGCGACAGCTTCGCTCTCGCTATGCATATCGATACAGACGAGTGCAACGCTGCTTGCGCAGGCGGAACTGTTTACGGCGAGATCGTAAAATAATCTATTTGTAAAACTTTAATAAGGAGATAAAAAAATGAGCAAAGAATTTTCTTGCGAATACGCAATGAGTGCAGACGTTGCCAGAATGTGCACAGTTGCAAAGGGTCCGAACCACGGTCCCGCGCCCATTCCCGAGGAGGGCAAGTGGGTTCAGGCTAAAGAGATATGCGACATTTCCGCTTACACTCACGGTGTAGGCTGGTGCGCACCCCAGCAGGGAGCTTGTAAGCTTTCTCTCAACGTTAAGAACGGTATAATCGAGGAGGCTCTCGTTGAGACTATCGGTTGCTCGGGTATGACACACTCCGCCGCTATGGCTGCTGAGATACTTCCCGGCAAGACCATCCTTGAGGCTCTTAACACAGACCTTGTTTGTGACGCTATAAACACAGCTATGAGAGAGCTTTTCCTTCAGATCGTTTACGGTCGTTCGCAGTCGGCATTCTCTGAGGGCGGTCTCGTTATCGGCGCAGGTATGGAGGATCTCGGTAAGGGCGAGCGCTCGATGGTTGGTACAATGTACGGAACAAAGGCAAAGGGCGTAAGATACCTTGAGATGACAGAGGGATACTGCACAAGAATGGCTCTTGACGCAGACGAACAGGTTCTCGGTTATGTGATCGTTTCTCCCGGCCAGATGACCGACTTCATCAAGAAGGGCATGGAGCCTAACGACGCATACGAAAAGTCTAAGGGTACATACGGCAGATTCGCAGATGCTGTTAAGTACATA
>JAZOLQ010000101.1:0-2870 GCA_045653185.1 Eubacteriales bacterium | reverse complement strand
TTGTTCCCGGCTCGCAGATGGATTTGTTTCCTCGGTACTCCTTTTTGCACTTACGCTGATAATAGCGATACCATTGGGGCTTCTTATCTCGTTTTGCACGATGAGTAAGTTTGCCCCTTTAAGTATGCTCTCAAAGGTTATTGTGTGGGTGCTCAGAGGAACGCCGTTGATGCTACAGATTTTTGCGATTTTCTATCTTCCGGGACTTCTTATAAGTACATTCAAATGGCCGGTTATGAGTACCGGTTGGATATGGTTTGATACCACTTTTACAAGTCGCTTTATTGCAGCACTTGTAGCTTTTGGAATAAATTATGCTGCGTATTTCTCTGAAATATTCCGCGGCGGAATACAGTCAATATCACAGGGGCAGTACGAGGCGTGTCAGGTTCTCGGTATGACAAGGACCGAAGCCTTTTTCAGAGTAATTCTTCTTCAAGTTGTGAAGAGAATTATTCCGCCTATGTCAAACGAAATAATCACACTTATCAAGGATACCTCGCTTGCTAATACTATTGCCGTTTATGAGTTGATTTTCAGAGCAAACGAATTTATGCTTGAAGGTCTTATCTGGCCGATTTTCCTTGCTGGCGGATTTTATCTTATATTTGTCGGTATTCTTACTATTGTTTTTGGTAGGATTGAAAAGAAGCTCGATTATTTTAAATCGTAGGAGGTCATTTTATGGATATGCTTGAAATAAAAAACCTACGAAAAAGCTTTGGCGAGGTTGAAGTGCTTAAGGGGATCAACCTAAAGGTTAAAAAGGGAGAGGTCCTCGTTATAATCGGATCGTCCGGTGGCGGAAAAACCACACTCCTCCGTTGCCTTAACTTTCTTGAAACCGCAAACAGCGGAGAAATAATTGTTAACGGAAGAAGCGTTTTCTCAGCGACTGAAGGCGAGAAGCCTGTCGTTACACCCGAGGCTCAGCTTTCATTCGGACTTGTTTTCCAACAGTTCAATCTTTTTCCTCAATACAGTGTAATAGATAATCTTATGCTTGCGCCTAAGCTCCGCGCAAAAAGGAAAACGACTCCTTCGGATGAGGTCGAATCGATAGAGCAGATAGAGAGGCGCGCGACGGACATTCTTGAAACGGTAGGACTTGCCGAAAAGGCAAATGCATACCCGTGTCAGCTTTCGGGCGGTCAGCAGCAACGAGTTGCAATAGCAAGAGCCCTTATGCTCTCTCCTGATATTCTTTGCTTTGACGAGCCGACCTCGGCCCTTGACCCCGAGCTTACAGGCGAGGTTTTGCGCGTTATTCGCTCCCTTAAGGATTCCGAGCGCACTATGATAATAGTTACTCACGAGATGGAATTCGCAAGAAACGTTGCAGATCACGTTATCTTTATTTCCGATGGTCAGATCGAGGAAGAGGGAACTGCCGAAGAGGTGTTTTTGAACCCAAGGAGTGAGAAAACAAAGGCTTTTCTTATGGTTGATAAACAATAAAAACGGGGTAACAGATTATAAACCCCAAGTGTCAAAAATAAAAACGATATAATCCCCTCGAGGTAGGTTCCCGGAAAAGTTTTCAAGGATACCCCGAGGGGATTATATCGTTTTATGTTATTTGTTCTTTGCTTCTTTTTCAATCGCTTCCCAAAGTCCTTGTAGATAGCAAGCTCCGAGAGCTCTGTCATAAAGACCGTAACCGGGCATTGCAACCTCATCCCAGATCATACGTCCGTGGTCAGGACGGATAGGACCGTCAAATCCGATGTCGTAGAGTGCTCTCATAATAGCGTGCATATCAAACGTACCGTCGGAAGAAAGATGAGCCGCCTCTTCAAAATTTGTGGGAGTAATGAATTTAAGGTTGCGGATGTGAGCGAAATGAATTCTACCCTTGAGGGAGCGAATCATGTCGGGAAGGTCGTTTTTAAGGCTTGTTCCGTAAGAGCCTGTGCAGAAGGTAACGCCGTTGTGCTTGTTGTCGACAGCCTTCATCATGCGAAGAATGTTCTCTTTGTTAATTATGATTCTCGGAAGTCCGAAAACGCTCCACGCAGGATCGTCGGGGTGAATTGCCATATTAATGTCATACTTATCGCACGTGGGCATAATTCTTTCAAGGAAGTAAACGAGGTTTTCAAAAAGCTTTTCGTCGTCAATATCCTTGTACATAGCAAAAAGCTCTTTTACTCTGCCCATTCTTTCGGGTTCCCATCCGGGCATTACGGTTCCGTTCATATCACCAGCAATAGACTCAAACATTTTTTCGGGAACAAGATTGTCAACAGCTTCCTGTGTGTATGCAAGAACGGTAGAGCCGTCCTCTCTTTCTCTTGCAAGCTCGGTTCTTGTCCAGTCGAACACCGGCATAAAGTTGTAGCAAACCATATGAATGTCTTCTTTTCCAAGGTTTTCAAGACACTGGATATAGTTGTCAATATACATATCTCTGTCGGGAGCGCCCGTTTTGATAGCATCGTGAACGTTAACGCTCTCTATACCTGCAACCTTAAGACCTGCTGCTTCCACCTCTTCCTTCATTGCGCGGATTCTTTCCCGCGTCCAAACCTCACCGGGTTGAGTATCGTAAAGTGTAGTTATTACTCCCTTAACACCGGGAATCTGGCGAATTTGCTTTAATGTGACGGTGTCATGCTTTGAACCGTACCATCTAAGAGTCATTTGCATAATTTTTACCTGCCTATATTTGATATCGTAATAATTATAACATATTCTCGCTGTAATATCAATCTTTTTTAAAAGATTTGTTTTTGTTTTCTGATTAACAGGTGATTTGTTTAGAAAGCTATAAATTCGCAAAGTAAATGCAACTTCTAAATTGCACTGTTGCATTTAGTTTAAGAATTTGCTTTTTATAAGCGACTATTCAGTATTCAATTTGTTTAAAG
>JAZOLQ010000100.1:0-4088 GCA_045653185.1 Eubacteriales bacterium | reverse complement strand
CTCACCCCCGGTGAGTCTCCCGTAACCAAGCGCGCGCTCGTTATCGGCGGCGGTATTGCGGGTATTCAGACAGCGCTTGATATTGCTGACGCAGGCTTCCCCGTTGATATCGTAGAGAAAAAGCCTACGATCGGCGGAAAGATGGCTCAGCTTGACAAGACATTCCCGACTCTTGACTGTGCGGCTTGTATCCTTACACCTAAGATGGTTGACGTTGCGCAGAATGACAAGATCAGAATCTTCTCTTACAGCGAAGTTGAGAGCGTAAAGGGATTTGTCGGTAATTTTGATGTTAAGATAAAGAAAAAAGCTCGTTACGTAAAGGAAGAGCTTTGTACCGGTTGCGGCGCTTGCGTTGAAAAGTGTCCTCAGAAGAAAGTCCCCAACGAGTTCAATCTCGGTATGGATAACCGTCACGCAATTTACATTCCTTTTGCTCAGGCAGTTCCGAAGGTCGCTACTATCGATCCCAGCGCCTGCACGATGCTCCAGAAGGGCAAGTGCGGACTCTGCTCCAAGATATGTGCGGCAGGAGCTATCGATTATACCCAGAAGGATGAGTTTATCGAGGAAAAGTACGGCGCTATCGTAGTTGCGACAGGATTTAATCCCATAAGCATGGATAAGTTTGACGAGTTCGCTTACAATCAGTCCAAGGACGTTATTACCTCTCTTGAATTCGAGAGACTTACAAACGCGGCAGGACCTACGGCAGGAAAGCTTCTCCGTCCCTCTGACGGAAAGCACCCCCACACTATCGTGTTCGTTCAGTGTGTAGGCTCTCGTTGCAGCGCGTGCGCTGAAAAGGGCAAGGAGTATTGCTCCAAGATCTGCTGTATGTACACAGCTAAGCACGCAATGCTTACAAGAGATAAATATCCGGATACAGACGTTTACGTATTCTACATAGACGTCAGAACACCCGGTAAGAACTTTGATGAGTTTTACAGACGCGCAGTTGAAGAGTACGGCGTACACTACATAAAGGGTATGGTAGGAAAGGTTTCTCCCGGGGGCGACAAGCTCAAGGTTCAGGCGTCCGATCTGCTTTCAAACAAGCAGCTTCACATTGACGCTGATCTCGTGGTTCTCGCGGCGGCTATCGAGCCCGATAAGTCGGCAAGACCTCTTGCTACTATGCTTACCGCAAGTATGGACACCAACGACTTCTTCACAGAGGCGCATCCCAAGCTTCGTCCCGTAGAAAGCCCCACGGCAGGCGTATTCCTCTCGGGAGCTTGTCAAGGACCTAAGGATATCCCCGAAACAGTTTCTCAGGCAGGAGCTGCGGCATCCAAGGTTATCGGACTTCTCGCAAAGGATAAGCTTATGGGTAACCCCTGCGTAGCTAAATCCGACGAGCTTATGTGTAACGGATGCTCCACTTGTGAGAGAGTATGTCCTTACGGCGCTATCACTTACGAGGATAAGGAATTCCGTATGCCTAACAGAACAATAGCAATCAGACGTGTCGCAAAGGTAAATCCAGCGGTATGTCAGGGTTGCGGAGCTTGTACTGTGGCATGTCCTTCGGGAGCGATGGATCTTCAGGGCTTCTCAAGCAAACAGATAATGGCGGAGGTTGACGCAATATGCAAGTAAAAGAATATAAGCCCCTTATCGTGGCATTTTGCTGTAACTGGTGTTCCTATGCAGGCGCAGACCTTGCGGGTAACAACAGACTTAACTATCCCGCGGACGTAAAGATAATCCGCGTACCCTGCTCGTGCAGAGTTAACCCCATGTTCGTGCTTCGCGCTTTCCAGCGCGGAGCTGACGGAGTTATAATCTGTGGCTGTCACCCCGGTGACTGTCACTACACCTCGGGTAACTATTATACCCGTCGCCGTATGGCGCTCCTCTTCTCTATGCTCGACTACCTTGGAATAGAGAGAGAACGTACCCGCGTTGAGTGGGTATCCGCGGCAGAGGGTGCAAAGTTTGCCGCTACAATGAACGATTTCGTCGAGAAGGTTGCTGCCCTTGGCGAAAATAAGAGATTGGAGGATCTGCGATGCAAAAAATAACTCGTGAACAGATAATTGACAAAGCAGTTTCTCTGCTTTCCGAGGGCACTGTATCGTGCGTGCTCGGTTGGAAAAAGGGAGAATTTGATTATGATATCACTCCCGCGGTATTTGAGAGCGAGGAAGCGCTTCGCAAGGAATTTGTATGGAACGATTTCTGCGGCGCAAACTTCTCGAAATACCTTATAGCAAAAACAAAAAATCGTGAGGGCAAGGTGCTTGTATTCCTTAAGCCCTGCGATACATACAGCTTCAATCAGCTTCTCACAGAGCATCGCTTCGATCGCGAAAAGGTTTACGCTGTGGGAATCCCCTGCGAGGGAATGGCTGATATAGAAAAGGTAAAGGCAGTTTGCGGAGAGGGTATCTCCTCTATCAATTGCACAGGCGAGAAGATCGCGGTGCAGACTATTTACGAGGATGCGCCCATCGAGGTAGCTCTTGGTGACGTTCTTCTTGAGCGTTGCGTAAACTGCAAGAGCCGCAAGCACGTCGCTTACGATGAGCTTATGGGCGAGGATGGAGAGATCATTGATTCTGCGCGTTTCGACGAGGTCGCAAAGCTTGAGGCTATGACTCCCGACGAAAGATTTGCTTTCTGGCAGAACGAGCTTTCACGTTGTATCCGTTGCAACGCTTGCCGCGATGTATGTCCCGCTTGTACCTGCGAAAAGTGCGTATTCAACAACCCCGATTCCGGTGTTGAAAATAAGGCAGCCTCAAACAGCTTTGAGGAGAAGATGTTCCACATCATTCGCGCTTTCCACGTTGCAGGACGTTGTACCGACTGCGGAGAGTGCTCACGCGTATGTCCCCAGAACATACCGCTTCACTTGCTCAACCGTAAGTTTATAAAGGATATAAACGAATTTTACGGTGACTATCAGGCAGGTGCTGAGGTAGGCTCAAGAGCGCCGCTTGTTGATTATACTACCGAGGATCTCGAACCCGGTGAAGTTTTTGACAGGGGGGATGCAAATGCGTAAATCTTCGATTTCATCAATTAACCAGATATTTGCCGAGATAGCAAAGGCGGCAAAGCTTTACCTTCCCGCCACCGATGCGAGCGGCAAGGCTAAGTATACAGAGTGGGCAGAGGGAACTGTGTGGAGCGATGCTCTCAATACGGTAAGAAGCCCCAAGGACTTTTTCTTCCCCCAGACAGAAGACCTTATGGAATTCAAGACCTCGGGCAAGAATATAGAAATAGTTGACGTCCGCAACGAGTCTGAAGATTTTGTAGTCTTTGGAGTTCGCGCGTGCGACGTAAAGAGCTTTGACGTGCTTGACAGAGTATTCCTCGCAGAGCCTGTTGACAGCTTTTACGCATCCAGACGTGAGCATGGCGTTATCGTGGCTCTTGCTTGTTCAAGACCCTCCGAGACCTGCTTCTGCGGAGCTTTTGGAATAGATGCGACAGAGCCCGCGGGCGATATATCCATCTGGAAAACAGAGAACGAGATATTCTGGCAGAGCAACACCGAAAAGGGCGAGGCTCTTATGAAGAAGCTTGAGGGACTTACCGAGGAGTGCGGCAGCGAGGCTGTTGACGCTCAGAAGGAAAAGACCAAAGCTATAATGAAGAGACTTCCGCTTGCTGATCTTTCCACAGATGCTTTTGGCGGCGGAAAGACAAAGGAATACTTCGACGCTCCCGAGTGGGCAGAGCTTTCCGAGGCTTGTCTCGGTTGCGGAACTTGTACATTCGTGTGCCCCACTTGTCAGTGCTACGACATAAAGGATTTCAACACGGGTAACGGCGTTGTACGTTTCCGTTGCTGGGACTCCTGCATGTATTCCGAATTTACAAAAATGGCTCACGGAAACAACAGAAATTCTCAGAAGGAGAGATTCCGTCAGAGATTTATGCACAAGCTTGTTTACTATCCCGAGAATAACGACGGAATGTTCAGCTGTGTAGGTTGCGGACGTTGCCTTTCCAGATGTCCGATATCAATGAATATCGTAAAGGTTATGAAAAAGCTTGGAGGTAAGGAAAATGAATAACAGAGAAGAAACACTGATACCTAAGCTTGGCGTTATTACCGATGTTCGTATCGA
>JAZOLQ010000099.1:0-26228 GCA_045653185.1 Eubacteriales bacterium | reverse complement strand
TCCTTGTGTTTATTTGCCGAAGCTTCGGCATAAACAATTATACCAACTGTTCCTTTTTGCTTCAACACACAATATTTTGATGAATATGAAAAAGCAGGCGATATTCTCAAATATACCCTTGGAAAAATCATCTGAGCTTTGGCGATTTTTATCGAAAAAGCCTTGTATCTCCTAATCTGGATAGGATTTGCCGAGCATTGCAGAAAAGAGGAAATATAGACCTTAAATGCAAAAAATTTCATCGATGGATTGCTGTTTTTCAAAAACTTTAAAGGTGTATATAATAAAACGCTTTTCGACCAAAGGGAGAAAAGCTTCCTTACTTCTTCACTATTCACTATTACCTTTTACCTTCCAATTACCTTCCAATTACCTTCCAAAAATCGACCGAAGAGAAAAGTGAAGAGTGAAAAGTGAAGAGTGAAAAAGTAAAAATCGACAAGCTTCTGCCGAAGCTTGTCGATTTTTGGCCTGCCCGACAGGATTTGAACCTGCGACCTCGAGAGTCGGAGTCTCGCGCGCTATCCAGCTGTGCCACGGGCAGATAAAACACGCTTTATTATAGCATATCAAAGGATAAAATTCAATAAGAAAATCAAAAAACGAGGAAGTTTTCAAAAATCCTCCCCGTTTTTTAGTATCCTATCCTTTCGGTTTTCCCGCGGAAAATATAGCCGCGATATATCCAAAGCATATGGCGGCGGCAATTCCGCCCGACGCGGCGCTGAGTCCGCCGCTGAGTGCGCCGATAAGCCCCTTCTCGTCAACAGCCTCGCGCACTCCCTTTGATATGAGATATCCAAAGCCCGTAAGCGGAGTCGTAGCACCTGCCCCCGCAAGCTCAACGAGCGGCTTGTAAACCCCTATCGCGCCGAGCGCCACACCCGCCACAACGTAACAAACAAGTATCCTCGCGGGCGTCAGACGAGTCCTGTCTATCAGTATCTGCGCCACAACGCAAAGACCCCCGCCAACCAAAAACGCCCATACATATTTCATAAAAATATCCATAACTATCTTCCCTTCGGCTTGCAAAGCCTTATCAAATGCGCGACAGCGGGGATAGCCTCTCCCTGCTGAATACTCGACGGACTCATCATAGCTCCCGTCCCCATCACAAGCACGTCGGAAAGCTCTCCTCGCAAAATTCTCGGTATCAGATACGAGCCTGTCACTACCGCCGAGCATCCGCAGCCCGAGCCGCCCGAATGCATATCCTGCTTTTTGATATCATATATCATCGTTCCGCAGTCGTTGTATTTCTTTGTCAGGTCGTGTCCCTCACGAAGCATGAGTTCACAGAGGATAGAGCCTCCCTCAGCTCCGAGGTCGCCTGTCACTATGAGGTCAAAATCCTCCTCGCTTTTTCCGCTTGTCTCAAAATATCTGAGAAGGGTGTGTGCCGCCGCAGGCGCCATAGCCGCGCCCATATTGTTTGCATCGTTTATTCCCTTCTCAACGACCACCCCCGGCATAGCCTCGCATATCCTCACGCCGTCTCCTCTGCCTATTATAAACGCTCCCGCCCCTGTGACCGTCCACTGCGCCGTGGGCGGACGCTGTCCGCCGTACTCTATGGGAGTCCTGTATTGGCGCTCCGCTGAGCTGTTATGCGACGAGGTCACAGCGGCAGAGACCTCAAAATATCCCGCCGAGGTCACCATTGCCGACAGCATTATCCCCTCGACCGCCGTGGAGCAAGCTCCGTATAATCCGAAGTACGGAATATCAAAATCCAAAAGTCCGTATGACGAGCCAACGCATTGATTAAGCAGGTCTCCCGCGAAGATGACGTCTATATCGCGCTCTGAAAAGCCTATCTTTGAGATCGCGCAGTTGAACGCAAGCCTCTGCATCTCGCTCTCCGCCTTTTCCCAAGTTTTTTTGCCGAATTTGTCGCTTACGTCGTGTATGTCAAAGCAGTCGCCTATCGGCCCTTCATGCTCACATTTTCCAACCACCGTGCCGGTAGCCAAAAATGATATGTCATCAGAAAATTTAATTATCTTGTTCTGCATTTTTCGTATCTTCCGCCCAAAAAATAATATATAATTTTGTCAATATTATTTGCAAAAAAATTTTATATATACCTTGAAAAAAAAGACGTTGTATGTTATAATAAAGTTCAGTATAAAAATTTTGCAAATAACTGCTGAAATATCCCACAAAAAAGCCGAGACTATCCTTTGTGTGTAGTAAGCTTTAGGAGAATTTATGCTGAGTACCCATAAAAAACAATATCACATCAACGTAAGCGCCGATGAGGTCGGCGAGTTTTGCATACTCCCGGGCGACCCCGCAAGATGCGAAAAAATCGCCGCCTATCTTGAGGACGCCATTCACGTTGGTATGAATAGAGAATACAACATCTATAACGGCTATCTCGAAGGCCGCAGGGTCACTGTCTGCTCAACAGGCATCGGAGGTCCGTCAACTGCTATCGCGGTTGAGGAGCTTGCCGCTTGCGGAGCAAAAACGATGATCCGCGTCGGCACATGCGGGGGCATTTCTCTTGACGTAAAAGCGGGCGACATCGTTATCGCCTCTGCCGCCATCCGTCAAGACGGAACGTCGCGCGAATACGCGCCGCCCGAGTTTCCTGCCGTCTCCGACACAAGTGTTCTCTTTTCTCTATCAGAATCAGCCAGAGAGCTCGGCGCTCGCTATCATACGGGCGTAGTTCAAAGCAAGGATTCGTTTTACGGGCAACACTCTCCCGAGAGAATGCCGATAGCAAGCGAGCTTCAAGCAAAATGGGAGGCGTGGAAGCGCCTTGGCGTGCTTGCGAGCGAAATGGAGGCGTCTACTCTTTTCACAATCGGCGCAGCTCTTGGACTTCGTTGCGGAGCGGTCTTCTCTTCGGTTTGGAATCAAGAGCGGCATCTTGCAGGTCTTGACTCTGACGACGCCGAAGTTCACGACACCGATCTCGCCGTAAAATGCGCCATAAACGCGCTGAAGATACTCATCAGAAATTCAAATCAAAACACTTGAAAAAACAAATTTTAAAGCCAATATCCTTTGCGTCGCGATAGACGCTCGGTAAAGCGATAAAAACTTTCTAATTTTTTTCATTTGTGCTTGACACTCAATGTCGCGTATGTTATAATCAATGTATATGAACACTATATCTTGTGTGTTTTTTGCTTGTACTGCCGATATTTTTGGTTTTTTTCGGATGTTTGCAGTGTCTTATACAAACAACACAAAATTAAGGAGAAATAAAAAATGAAGAAATTTATTGCACTTTTTCTGGTTCTTGTATTAGCATTTTCTTTTATCCTCGTTTCCTGTGACAAGGGCGAGGGCGAAGGAGAAGAACCTTCCGAAACAGAAGACGATCTCGGTTTTAATCCCTTTTTCACTACAGGCACCGGTACAGGCACAGGATCTTCCGCTTCCATAGGAAAAACTCACACAGATTTTCAGTGGACAGACGACCCCGATGGAACTATGATCTACGTTGTTGTTGACGGTGTCAGCGTAAGAAGCGATACAAACTCGTCAAAAGACGAAAGCAACGAAACTTGGAGAGCTACCGCAAACTTCGGTGAGTCCTACAAGAGAATCAGATACAACGAATATTGGACACAGATAGATTATAAGGGCAACCAGTACTATATATCTTCTGCATACATAACAACAAATAACGGCAAGGTCACCTTCACACCCGATGAGACCGAGACCACTGTATACGTTATAGCAGTTTCTCTCAATCTCCGCTCCAGCACATATGTAAATGACAACAGCAACCTCGTTACTTCCGTAGCGAAGGGCGTTGCGCTTACACGTGTAGCAACAAGCGCTGACCAAACCTGGATAAAGGTAAGAGTTACGTATACTCCCGTCGGAGAAAGCTCACCTGTAACCAAAGAGCTTTACTGTAAGAAAGAGTTTGTTGATACAAACAAAGATGCTTCGGTATCTGACACAGTTGCTCCTCTTGGTTGATAACTAAAAAAACATTTGGGACTGAGTTTTAAAACTCAGTCCCTTTAATTTATAATAATTTTTTGGCGGCTTCACTGAATATGTGAAGCCGCCTCGTTTTGTTTTTAAGCTTTAATCCATAAGCTCGCCAATGGCTTTTACGAGCATTTTTTCAACATCCTCAATGTTTCCCGCCTCGATAGTGCATCCCGCGGCTTTTTTGTGTCCTCCGCCGCCAAATCTTGCGCAGACCGCGGATACATCAAAATCGCCGTTAGAGCGCATAGAAACTCTGAAAACATCCTTATCAGAGGGCTGTCTTATCGCGAACGCCACCTCAACACCGCTAAGAGCGCGCGGAATATCTATGATAGTCTCAAGATGCTCGTCGGATATATTGAGCGAGAACTTAGACGAATATGGGAATGTAACGTAGGCTATTCTGCCTCCCTTGCATACCGATATCCATCTTGCCGCCTCTCCCTCAGCCTTTATCTGCTTAAGGGTTTTCGCCTCAAACAATCTGTGGTTTATGTCCGCAGTGTCCACGCCAAGCTCAAGCAGCTCCGCCGCGTATCTGTGTGTCGCGGGCGTTACGTTTGAATACTTGAAGCAGCCCGTGTCGGAGCTTATAGCCGCGTAAAGACAAGTCGCCACCTTATCCGATATCTTCGCTATCCTGCCATTCTCAAGAAGCCATTTCGCGATATCGAAGATTATCTCGGCGCTTGCCGCCGCCTCGGGACGTACGTAATTATCGGCATAAATATTGCCCTCGGCATGATGGTCTATCATAATATCAATATCTCTGTGAAGCTTTTCAAATATATCTCCAAGCTGTTGCGGGGACGCCGCGTCGATGCTTATAACTCTCTCATGTCCGCCAAGCAGATCCTCATCATAAAGCGCGCTTCCCTGCACATCCTCACACAAAAATCTGAGCCGCTCGGGTATCTCGTCAACACACGCGCATATAGCGAATATCCCCATCTCACTCAGAAGAGCGCGAAGCGCAAAGGCAGAGCCTATCGCATCGGCATCCGGTCTTCTGTGGTAGGTTATAAGCGTTGCTTTGTTCTGGCATATCCGCTCGCAAAGCTCCTCAAAGGATAGCGCCTTAAACTGATTTGAAAATATATCGTTCATCTTATTGATCCTCCGAAGTCTCGTCGGTCTCCTCGTCCTCTTTAGATATCTCTATGCCCGAAAGTATCTTGGATATATGCGCTCCGTATGCGATAGAATTATCCTCAAAGAAGGTAAGCTCCGGGGTCATTCTGAGATTTATTCTGCGCGCAAGCTGACCTCTGATATATCCCGCCGAGGATTTGAGCCCCTTATATATCTCCTTCTTGTCTCCCATAAGGACCGAATAATAAACCTTCGCAAATTTGAGGTCGGGCGTTGCCTCAACTCCGGTTATACTGATAAACGCTCCGCTTACTCTGGGGTCTTTCACCTCTCTGAGTATCTCGGATATCTCCTTTTGCATCTCGTCGTTTATTCTTCCCTGTCTGTGTTTAGCCATATATGTCTCCTAAAAAATCATTTAACGTTAGTATTATATCACATTTCTCGGATAAAATCAAGAAAAGTTTTACACGCAGATCAAATTGAGATCCCACGCGGGCAGATATCTATATCTTCTCAAATACAGACGATAATCGGGCGCAAGCTCCTTTATAAGAAGCGGGAGCGCGAATATATCCTCGCTTCTGTGATATACAGACACAAGAAGCGCGGGGGAATATGCTTTTATAGTATCAACAGACCCCAATATCGCTTCCTTCTCCGAGCCCTCGACGTCGTACTTTATATAGTCCACCCTCTCGGATATCACTCGGTCAAGCTTCCTTGCAAAGACTTGAACCACCTTTCCCCTGTGCGATATATTAGAATTTCGGTTGCCGCCCGCGTCAAATTCAAGCACCGTATCCTCACACCACGCCGCAGAATTCAGAGCATCGACAGAAAATCTTTTCTCGCTCTCGGCATAAAGCGAAAGCTTCTTATAATTTCTTCTGTCAGGCTCGAAGGCATATACCTTTTCAAGCGAGGGCGCGTACCCCGCAAGCTCCCTGACAGTGTCTCCGTTGTAAGCTCCAAGGTCGGCTGCGCATCTCACCTTTTGCGCGCCGATAAGCTCCTTATAAACCTCGTCCTTTCCAGAAACAGCCTTCATAAGCGGTGATATTCTTCCCGTAAGCTTGTATTCTATCACCTTCTCAAATATAAATCTTGAAGCGTCGTCGGCGAGAATAGAGTACACCTGCTCTATTTTTTCCTTGTTTTCAAGATAAAAATCGATATCAAATAGGTTTTCGCCAAAAACAGGCACGTCGGGGGCGTACAGCTCGCACTCAGAGGCAATTCGCTCTATATTCCCGATAACGTCGGGCAAAGAAGAGGCGAAGGAAAGCAAAACTATAATATTTTCCGCGCCGTATTTCGACTTCACGTCGGAATACGAAAGGACCGTCTTTCCGTGAAAAGTGTGTCCGCGCACAAATCCGTCGCTCGCAAAGAAATCCGAGACCTCTATTCCCCTCGCATCGCACACCTTCAATATCTTGTCAGCGCCGTTGCCCATTCCGTACATTACAACAGTTTTTTCAGTTTCGGCAAGATATTGCCACAGGTCTCTGTCTATATTCAAATTCATCTGCTCTCCTTGACTTTTTTTCAAAAATGTGTTAAAATTATTTTATCATATTATATTTTAACACAAATCAAAGGAGATTTCAATATGGACTGCATTTTCTGTAAAATAATTGCTCAGCAGATCCCCTCAAAAAAGGCTTATGAGGATGATTATTGCTATGCCTTTCACGATATAAATCCTCAGACTCCCACACATATTCTCGTCATTCCCAAGCTCCACATCGCATCTGTCGATGAGGTCAATGCCGAGAACAGCATATACCTTTCAAAAATATTCGAGGCTATTCCCAAAATTGCCGCAAAGGCAGGGCTTGTGGGCGGATACAGAGTTATCTCCAACTGCGGTGATGACGCCTGTCAGACAGTAAAGCACCTTCATTTTCACATGATGGGCGGACGCAAGATGCCCGAAAATATGGGTTGATATGGGAGCGGGCGGATTTGGAGGACCTCCTCCGAAAAAGGATAAAAATCGCACCCCTCGTCCAAAGTCATTCTCGGATATCCCACGATTTTTAAAAGAAATCTTCAAGGGCTTTTTCTCCCGTCTTTTCTATATATTTGAGCTTGTATGGAAAACGGGAAAATGGATACTCATATCACTTATCCTCATAGCGCTTATGGAAGGACTTTTGCCAATAGCCACCTCGCTTATCTCAAAGGAGATACTCAATGAGCTGCAAAGCGTAATCTCGGCAAGAGTGCTCTCCGAGTCGAGCGGTGTAGCCACCCAAACTGTATTTTGGGGCTCTATGGCGATGTTCCTCCTTATATTCTTCTTTATCTTCAGAATACTAAGCAGCCTTATAAGCAGACTTAACAGCGCTATTACGAGAGTAGCAGGCGAAAAGGTGGTAAGATACGTAAGAGTTCAGATAATGGAAAAGGCAAAGGCTGTTGACCTTGCCTCCTTCGATATGCCCGATTTTTACGAAAGTCTTGAGAACGCCAACCGCGAGGCAGGCAACAAGCCTATCCATGTGCTATCCTCAACACTTCATTCTATAAGTCTTATAATATCCCTCGTAAGCTATATCATAATTCTTGCCACAGCCCCAGGCATGTGGTGGACTGCCATCGTGATGCTTGTGGTATCTGTTCCCTCTGCTATCATAAATTTCACTTACAGAAAAAAGAACTTTATGTATATGAGGCGCAAATCTATCGACAGACGGCAGATGAACTATTACTCCGAGCTTATGGTTAACAAGGATATGGTAAAGGAAATACGAATGTTCGGTCTTGCCGATGAATTTATCGGAAGATACGATTCGGTTTTCTCAAAATATTACAGCGGAATAAGAAAGCTTATAATCAAGGAAAACTTTTGGCACATCACCACAACTCTCATATCCTCTGTGATAAACTGCGTATTTTTTGCGGCGATAGCAATACTCGTCTTTGAGGGAAGGATACAGATAGGAGACTATCAGCTCTATACCAATTCTCTCACCTCAATAGCAACGACTGTCGCCTCTCTCATATCAATATCGGCAACGGTATACGAGGGCACTTTGTTTATAGACAATCTCATATCCTTTATGAACGAAAAGCCAACCGTCGTTCCCTCGGTCGAAAAGCCGATAATACCCGAGTACGGCGCTCCGCACACGATAGAATTCAAGAACGTCAGCTTTTCTTACCCAGGTACTTCCCGCAAGGTCATTGACGGCGTAAGCTTTAAGATAGAGCAGGGTGAGACTCTCGTTCTCGTCGGTCTTAACGGTGCGGGAAAGACCACGCTTCTCAAGCTGCTTACCCGACTCTATGATCCCACTGACGGAGAGATACTGCTTGACGGAAGAAACATAAAGGAATATGACGTAAACGCTCTCTATAAGCTTTTTGGAATAATCTTTCAGGATTTTGGCAAGTATGCCGTTACAGTTTCGGAAAATATTGCCTTTGGAGATATATCCGACACCGCCGACAACGCGCGCATACGCAATGCCGCGCGTCAGGCAAACGCCGAGGATTACATTATGTCTCTGCCAAACGCCTATGATACATCTCTTATGAAATATTTTGACCAAAACGGCATAGAGCTCTCTATCGGTCAGTGGCAGAAGCTCTCTATTGCGAGAGCCTTTTACAGTGACTCCGATATAATAATCCTCGACGAGCCGACTGCCTCGCTTGACGCCATAGCCGAGCAAGAGATATTCAATCAGTTTGACCATCTGAGAAAGGGCAAGACGACGATTTTCGTCTCTCACAGACTCTCAAGCGCCACGATAGCATCGAAAATAATCGTGCTTGAGGACGGAAAGCTTATCGAAGAGGGCAATCACAAGGAGCTTATGGCGCTTGGCGGTAAGTATCACAAGCTCTTTAGCGTGCAGGCGCAAAGATATATGACAAGTGATGCTTCAAGAGAAAATATGTAAAAATTAAAGTACAAAGACTCCCTTAGTTTCACTTTTTTAGTTCGTTGTTACAAAATATCTAAAAAGTAATTGACAAGTCGACAAAATATCAATATAATATTGAATGGTGGATTTTTTCCGCCATTCAATATTTTTTGTAAATATACTTAGAAAGGTATGGTAAATATATGGTAAAGGTCGTAAAATTCGGCGGAAGCTCACTTGCCGACGCAGAACATTTTAAGCAGGTAGCAAGTATAATAAAAGCTGACCCCGCCCGCAGATACGTTGTTCCCTCTGCCCCGGGCAAGAGATTTAAAGACGACGTTAAAGTGACGGATATGCTCTATAACTGCTATAACATGGTAAAGAAGCAGGAGAATATAGATACCTATTACCAGCTCATCTGCGACAGATACAACAGTATCATCAAGGAGCTTGGAATAGAGTTTGACATCAGCGGAGAGCTTGAATACATCAAAAATGCGCTCCAGCACCGCGCGGGACGTGACTTTGCAGCTAGCCGCGGAGAATATCTTAACGGTCTTATCCTCGCAAAATATCTCAAATATGATTTCATAGACGCAGAGAACGTCATCTTCTTCAAAGAAAACGGCTCTTTCGATGAGGAGCTTACAAATAAGGTAATGGCAGAGGAGCTTCTCAAACACAAGCATGCCGTTATCCCCGGCTTCTACGGCGTTATGCCCAACGGAACTATAAAGACCTTCTCAAGAGGCGGCTCTGACATAACAGGCTCTATCGTTGCAAGAGCCGTAGTCGCAGACCTCTACGAAAACTGGACCGACGTTTCGGGCTTTATGATGACTGACCCCAGAATAGTAGATGATCCCTGCGCGATCAAGACTATCACCTATCGTGAGCTCCGTGAGCTTTCTTACATGGGCGCTACCGTTCTTCACGAGGACGCTATTTTCCCTGTAAGATATGCAAATATCCCGATAAACATCAGAAACACTAACGACCCCGAGGCTGCGGGCACTATGATAGTTGCCGCAAGCTCTGACTATGACGCCGACAAGGTCATCACGGGTATTGCCGGAAAGAAAGGTTTTTCGGTCATCACTATCGAGAAGGATATGATGAACTCTGAGGTAGGATTTGGCAGAAAGGTACTTGAGATACTTGAGGACAATGAGATATCCTTCGAGCATCTTCCCTCGGGTATCGACACCATGAGTATCGTAGTCTCCACCTCCACGCTTGAAGGCCGCAGAGACAAGATACTCAACACCATCGCAAGAAACGTAAAAGCAGATTCTGTTGCTATTGAGGACGGACTTGCTCTTATCGCTATCGTCGGCAGAGGTATGGTCAAGTCAAAAGGAACTGCTGCGAGAGTATTTGACTCTATCTCAAACGCTGGTATCAACATAAAGATGATAGACCAGGGCTCCAGCGAAATATCTATAATCGTTGGAATAGAAGAGCACGATTTTGAAAATGCTTTGAGCGCTATCTACCACGAGTTCGTAAAATAAGATTGTAAAATTCAACACAATAAAAAGAGGTCTTTCGACAAACAAAATTGTCAAAAGACCTTGTTTTTAATTGAAATTTCTTATTTCAAAAACCATTCCCACATGAAACAAATCCTTACAAATGATACAGCATTTACAATTCTCAAGAGTGCTTCTTGACTGATGTCCGTTGCATACGAGTATGCAGTCCGCTCCAAGTGCTTCAGCCACCGCCGCATCGTGCTCTGTATCCCCTATAAAAAGCGGATTTGAATCGGGGTGCTTTTCCTTCCACGCAAGCGCCAATTCCAATTTTGAATAAGCGTGAATGTTATCAAGCCCCATAACAGCCTCAAAATATTTAGCTATATCCAATCTCTCTATCTGCCCCTTTAGCATATCAAGCTCGGTTGCCGACAGAAGTATTTGCGGTATCCCAAGATTTTTGAAATATTCGAGCGCGTTGAGGGCATCTCGCTGAAGTCTTGACTCCTCGCTGTACTTGTTATAAAGCTCAACCCATATCGGCGCTAAGACCTCGTAAGGCTCTTTTTCAAAATCAAATCCAATTCTCTTATAATATTCTATTATAGGAAAACCGAACACGCTTCTATATTCATCTGCCTTCGCAATTACAGATAGCCCTCTCTCTTCGAGCATTTTGTTGACAGAACGCATACAAGCGTCAACGTCATCAAAAAGCGTTCCGTTAAAATCCCATATTATATGTGTATATCTGTTCTCTGTCATTCTATCCTCTGTATTTTTCAAAAATCAAGGCTGCCGCAAAAGTGCGGCAGCCTTTAGTTATAAATTCTGTAAGTTTAATCAGCTACCAGATCAGTCATTCTTGGGAGGCACATAGAATTTCTTATCTGTGAGCCACTTATCGTAAAGATAGAGAATAGAGCATCCATTGCCGTATTCCTTGGATTTTTCCACATAAGCCTTGCTCTTGGTGGAATAAGTAGCATCCATCATGAGAGTTATTATGGGATCTTCGCTCATCTCTTCCTTTACAGTTGCCTTCAATGCTTCGTAATCAGCATAAGTTTCGCAAGCAAGTATTCTGCTGTATACCTGCTCAGAGTACTTTCTTACGTGCTCCATAGCCTTAAGGTTAACAGTTTCACCTGAATAAATGTGATAGAAGCCGAAGTCAAGAATGGGATCTGCATCTCTGTTCTGTACCTTCTGGAACTCACGAATGTCAAGACGCTGTGCGCCGTCGATCGGGTAAGTGATCATAACGTTTCCAGTTCTCTCAGGATGATCCTCGGGAGACATGTCGTAATCCTTGTTGAGTATCTTAACAGTCTTATACTCAATATCGCCTACCTCTGTGATAACCAATTCATAGTTCTCACCCTCTATGCCGTAGAGAAGAAGATTTCTGAAGTCTTCGTTTGTATTCAAATAAGTAATGATCTCCATGCTTCTGCCGAGGTCGCTTGTATTCTTGCCTATAGCAAATCCGCTTGCAAATACATCTTCAGAGGTTATCTGAGGATTCTTTACAACAACGACTTCATACTCATCAGCATACTTTTCGGGAAGAGTTCCGTCGCCCTTAACAAGACCAACTGCAAACGGTCTTGTCTCATTCTCGGAAGCGTAGTAGTTCTTCTCTTTATACTCAAAGTAGGTCTTCATCTGAAGCTCGAACTCGCTGTTATCAAAAATGTTAGCGCTGATCTTACCTGTTTCGTCATAAACGCCGTAAACGTTGCCTTCTACACCAAACTTATAAGAGGGATCGTAATCTCCGCCGATAACCGAGAAGTTGTTATGCGAGAATCTGCCGTTGGCATCAAATCCGATATAAGCAATGTTTGAAAATTCAAGCGCGTCTATTTCAGACTTAAGCGGTACGTACTGCGTGTCATACTTTGAAACGTTGTTAAGAATATCCTTTACGCTGTCACATGTGATCGACGTGAAGGAATCGCTGGTAGCAGAGTAGCTATACTTTTTAAGGATATCCTTCTTAAGAAGAAGATATGTGTACTCGCCCATGGGCTTAGCGCTGGGTATCATATAAGTTCCGCCAACAACACTCTTAGCGTGCTCAAGATAATCGGATACGAGGTAATCGTTAAGGAGTTTAGCGTAACCTGTAAACTGTTCGTCCATCGGAGCGAGCCTGTTGCTCGAAACGTAGCTCATAAGAGCATCGAATCCGTTAACGTAGAAGATATCTATCTGATGATCCGAAATAGAAGGATACTTAAGCTCGGTCGTACCGAACTCTGTGATAACTGTTTCTTCCTCGGTAGCTTCTGAAGAAGTCGCGGCAGTTGTAGTAGCCTCGCCTCTCTTTATAGCTTCCTTAAGCGCCTGCTCAGCGGCCTTTTTGGCAGCTATCTCGTCATCGGTCTTCTCGAAAGCCTCTGCGAGAGCCGCGCTGTACTGCTCCTCGGTGAAGTAACGAATATCAAGCTTAGCCTTAAATTTGGACTTTGTTATTTTGTTAGCAGCATCCTCGATCTTCTGAGCCTGCTCCTCGCTGATCTCATGATCGGACATCAAATAAAGCGACAATGTCACAGTGTTTTTGGATGCCTGCTCGTTAATGTTTTCAGCTGATTCCTCGTCTGTTTTCTTAGCGCAGCTTGTAAACGCGACAGACACCAACATTATCAAGCACAAAAGAAGGCATAGTAATCTCTTGTTCATTTTTTCCTCCTTGAATATCGTTCCAGCTCATCTGAAACGGAGATATGGTAATTCTATAATATTTTACACCAAAAATAAGCAATTGTCAAGTCGTTTTTTATACAGGTCATGCCAAAAAATCCATTGAAAAGCTTCAAGAAACACTCAGTATAGTCAATCAACACAAACAAGCATACTCATTTTTAGTCCAAATGATGTTTTTTTGTACTTTAACTACAAAATAGATATATTATTTTTATAAAATATGTCAATCCAAAAATCCGCGAAGATGTCTTGCTCTGCTGGGATGTCTGAGCTTTCTGAGTGCTTTAGCCTCTATCTGTCTGATACGCTCACGGGTGATGTCGAATTCCTTTCCGACCTCCTCAAGCGTGCGCGTTCTGCCGTCGTAAAGACCGAAGCGAAGCTTGATAACGTGCTCCTCTCTGGGAGTAAGCGTATGAAGCTCACGCTCTATGACCTCGCGCAATATCGTAGCAGATGCCGCATCTGCGGGAGCGGGGGTATCGTCGTCGGGTATAAAGTCGCCAAGATGGCTGTCCTCCTCCTCGCCTATCGGGGTTTCGAGAGATACGGGATCTTGAGCTATCTTCATTATTTCGCGAACCTTTTCTGCGCTCATTCCCATCTTTTCGCCAAGCTCGTCCGCAGTTGCCTCTCGTCCGAGCTCCTGAAGCATCTGACGGGTATAGCGGGATACCTTGTGAATAGTCTCAACCATGTGAACGGGAATTCTGATGGTTCTTGCCTGATCGGCAATAGCTCTTGTTATAGCCTGTCTTATCCACCACGTAGCGTAGGTGGAGAATTTATATCCCTTGCTGTAATCAAACTTATCAACAGCCTTCATAAGTCCGAGATTTCCTTCCTGAATAAGATCAAGGAAGAACATTCCCTTACCAACGTATCTCTTTGCGATACTTACAACGAGACGGACGTTAGCCCCGACAAGCTCGTTCTTAGCCGCTACTCTTTCTTCCTCGGAGGTGCTGTTGCTCATTATCTCGGCAAGCTCGCGCTCTCTCTCTGCGCTGAGAAGCGGAACTCTGCCTATCTCCTTAAGGTACATGCGTACAGGGTCGTCGATAGCAAGACCCTCCTGTTCGAGCATACGCTCCATGTTCTCGCCTGCGCCAAAGGATTCGACCTCGCTCTCTATCTCGCTTATCTCGGTGGTTGATATCTCACCGGGAAGCGGGATACCGTTGTCCTCAAGCGTCTCATAGAGCTTCTCGAGGCGGTCCATATCGTAATCAAGCTCCTCTATCATCTCGTCGAGGTCGCTTGTCGAAAGCGCGCCCTTTTTGCCCTTCTCTATGAGCTCATTGACGTCTATTTTCTTTTCCTCCTTGCCGTCAGCCTTCTTTTCCTCAGCCAAGTCAAATTCGTTTTCTTCAACTATTTCTTTGATCTCTTCTGCCATTTTTCTCAATCCTTACTATATGTATTTTATTTTTTAATCGTTCTTTTTGTTTTTTTCTTCCTTGATCTTATTTCTCTTGCTGTTCAAAATAAAATCCAGATCTTCAGAGTTATCCGAAGCGGCTTTTTCTTCCTTGAGATTTCTTATATATTCAAGCAAAACATCCTCATCGTTCCTTGAATATTTTCTTCTGTTCTGCTCTATCTGCTCAAGCTTTCCTATTTCATCAAGCGAGAGATACTGACCGAGCATAGCTTTTGAAAATCCGTACTCGCTTCGTTCAAGCTCGCAGATGACCTCAAAAACTCTCTTACCGAAATCGGTAGAAAAATCCTCTGCCGAAAGCTCCAGCGCACCGCCTGCCGCTTTGCGCCTGAACTCCTCGTAAATAAGCATCATAGCTATGATAGCTTCCTCCGCGGCATTTGCTCTTATATATCTGGCCGCATCGCGATTTACTCTGTTGTCAAGATTTTTCGCCGCCATAAGAGCTTCCTGCGAGCGTTTTGCGTCGGCTTCCTTTTTCATTCGACGCCTTATTCTTTCAACGTCTGTAAAAAGGACCTCTCTCGAAAGCTCGAGCGCCTTTGCCGCCGATTGAATATATATTTCCCTCTCAACGCCCGAATAATACCCCGCAATAATACGGCATATTTCTCCTGCCGCCTTTATCTTTTCCTGCGGCATCGAGATATCGTGTGCGGCGAGCACCTTGTCGAGCTTGAAATCAAAACCGCTCTTGCTCTCGGAAATCACCTTACGAAAAGCATCCTTTCCGTATTTTTTAATATATTCGTCGGGGTCTTTCGCTCCGCTGAGCTTGAGAACTCTCACGTCAACGCCTGCCTCGCCGAGCAATCGCATCGCTTTATCCGCGGCGGTCTGCCCCGCATTGTCCGAGTCGTAGGTTATTACCACCTTTTTGGTGTATTTTGCAAATATTCTCGCTTGCTCCGAGGTTATCGCCGTTCCAAGCGTTGCGACAGCGCTCTCAAAGCCTGCGGCGTGAAGCGCGATAACGTCCATATAGCCCTCGCAGAGTATCATTTGCTCCGAGGCGTTGCTTTTCGCAAAATTGAGCGCAAAAAGATGCTTGCTCTTTTTAAAGGCGGGAGTATCCGAGGTGTTCAGATATTTCGGCTTTGAGTCGTCCATCACTCGTCCGCCAAACGCCACTACGTTTCCCATAGTATCTATTATAGGAAATATGACTCTGTTTCTGAAATAGTCGTATGTCCTTCCGTTTTTCTGACTTTTTCCGCAAAGGAAACCCATAACGAGCTCCTCGTCGGTAAATCCGAGCGAATGCATGTGATTTGTAAGAAGCCATGCGTTATTCGGAGAAAAACCGAGACCGAAATGCTTTATCGTCGCCATATCGAGCTTTCTCTCGTCACGAAGATACTTCATAGCCTCGCTTCCGTACCTCTGGTCAAAAAGGCACTCTCTGAAAAAGCGGGCGGCGGCAAGATTCATCTCGTATATCCTTTTGCGAGAAACAGTCTTTTCTCTTCCCTCGTCGCTGTCGTCGGTAATAGTTATCCCCGCTCTCTGCGCCAAAACCTCAAGGGCATCGACGTAATCAAGATTTTCGCTTCTCATAATGAAGCTGATAACGTCTCCCCCCGCTCCGCAGCCGAAGCAATAAAAGCTCTTAGTTGCGGGAAATACCGTAAAGGACGGAGTTTTTTCGCTGTGAAAGGGACAAAGTCCGTTAAAATTCGAGCCTGCTCGCTTAAGCGTAACGTAAGAGCCTATGACCTGTTCGATATCGTTGCGATAAACTATTTCATCTATTATTTCTCTTGATATCATGTAGAACCGCCTCTGCAGACCTTAGGGACATAGAGCTCGTTATAAAGGTCTATCGCATATCTGTCGGTGATTCCCGCAATGAAATCGCAGGCGCATCTTTCGACGCCCTCGACCTCACAATTCTTTCTGTATAGAGAAGGCATGCGGTCGGGATCGTTTACGTAATATTCGTAAAGACGGATAAGCATTTCCTTCGCCTTTCCTTCCTCTCCCTTAGCTATCGGATTTCTGTATACCCTCTCAAAGAGAAAGCTCCTCAGCGCATCCATCGCCTCGCCAACGTCCTCCTCCATAATTATACAGTTCTTATCGGTGCTCGCCCTGATTATTGAGGTGACCATCGAATTTATACGCTGAGAATGTCTGTCTCCGAGGATATCTCTTATCCATTTCGGTATATCCTCTATCGTAAGAATACCGGCGCGGTGCGCGTCGTCTATATCGTGATTTATGTAAGCTATTCTGTCGGCATATTTTACTATAACGCCTTCAAGGGTAGACGCCATGCTCTTTCCCGTGTGGTTTACTATACCGTCGCGCACTTCCCAGGTAAGATTTAGCCCCTCTCCGTTATTTTCAAGCTTTTCAACGACTCTAAGGCTCTGCTTGTAATGAGTGAACTCGGGGTCAAAGCATTGTTGCATAGCGTATCCGCCCGCATGTCCGAACGGCGTGTGACCGATATCGTGTCCCATAGCGACAGCCTCGGTAAGATCCTCGTTGAGCCTGAGCGCTCTCGCGATGATACGCGCTATCTGCGTCACCTCAAGAGTATGCGTCATTCTCGTGCGGTAATGGTCTCCCGTAGGAGCTAGGAAGACCTGAGTCTTATTCATCAGTCTCCTGAAGGACTGCGAATGTATTATCTTATCTCTATCGCGCTGAAACTCGGTCCTGTTCTCACAGGGAGTATAGGGATGCTCTCTCCCTCTTGTATTGGAGGTCAAAAAAGCATATGGCGACAGTGTTTCCTTCTCTCGTTCAAGGAATACGTCTCTGATACAAGTATTCATTTTTCCCTCCACACAAAAAGTAATTTTCCGTCAAGTATATATAATATACTCTCTTTTTTTCAAATTTACTCTTTTTTGACACTTTTTTATTTAAAACATCGCTCTTACGCACCCAAAAATGAAAATTTCGCCCTTTACGGTATATAATATTCAAAAAAGCTCACTCTAATCATACAGATCATCGATTTAATCGATTTATTTGGAGAAATATATGACAGGAGAAAAAATAAGGATAAAGACAAAGCCGCGCCGCGAAAAAAAAGCCTTTTTCCTATTTGTCGGAAAAAGGATATTCGATGTCGTCGCGGCGTATCTGATGCTCGCCGTAGCATATATCCCGATGGGGATAATTGCGATAGCGATAAAGCTGACCTCAGACGGAACAGTAATATTCAAGCAAACGAGAGTCGGAATCGACGGACGGCTTTTTATCTGTTATAAATTCAGAACCATGAGGAGCGACGCGCCAAGCGAGCTCTCCACAGCCGAGTTTTCGGACGCAAACAGCTATATAACCCCCGTGGGACGTTTTCTCAGGCGAAGCAGTCTCGACGAGCTCCCGCAGCTTTTTAACGTTTTGTGCGGAGATATGAGCCTTGTAGGTCCTCGCCCGCTTATTCCGAAGGAAAAAGAGGTGCACAGAAAAAGAGCCGCGCTCGGCGTCTATTCGGTGCGCCCCGGAATGACCGGACTTGCGCAGGTCAGCGGCAGAGATATGCTTTGCGACGATGAGAAAATAAGCTATGACGCAAAATACGTTCAAGATATCTGCCTGCTTGAAGACACGAAAATAATCCTCAGAACTCTAAAAAAGATATTCAGCTCTGAGGATATCGCCTAAGCAACGCCTCAACCTCTCTCTCCTCCAAGCATTTCAAGAAGGGTGTCCTCGTAAGAGAGCTTTATAAGAAGCGGCTCGCCGCACTCTTCGGCAAAAACGCAAAGATATTTGGCAGGACGCATATCGACACAGTAATTAAAGACCTTGCGCCCCGAAGAGCTCCCTCGTATATCCCTCTTCGAGCTCTTATCGGTGGCGGAAGCGATCTTAACGCGCTCTATACCCGAGAGCGAGATCCTGCAAACGGTCACTTGCGTTCTTCTTGTCACCTCGGTAACGAGAAGATCGCAACGGCCGTCCTCGCTCTCTCTGAGCGAGTATTGATATCGCTTAAAAACAAATCTTCCAAGCAGCATAAGCGCCACAGCAAGCATCGTGATAGAGGCAAGCTGCATTATCCAACGGTAATGAAGACTCGGAATTTTTGAAAGAAACATCGCTATAAGCGAAATTATCAGTAAAGCCGCCGAGGTGTAATCGGCGGTCTTATTGCTTTTTGAAGGAATAATATCGTACATAAAAGCTCTCCCCTGTACTAAAGTTAACAAAATAGTGTTGAAATCCTGCGAACTAAGTGGTATAATGTTTAATTATACTATAATTATAACTGTAAGGAGATATAATGTCAAGAGCAAGCAGAGGATTTAGGATATTCGGATTTCTCATAAAATTTTCAGCCACGCTTGTGGTAGCCTCGGTCTGCGGATTGTTGCTTTGGCGTGTTTTTTCATCAAAGACACCAAGATCGCTGACTAACATATCGGTCAACGACGCCGTATACGACGCCTATTCTGACGACAAGGAGCTTTATATTTTCAGTCAGGAGCAGAACTCGATGACCAGAGCCGAAAATAATCTTGGATATTTCTCGGTCACACATACCGCCTTCATTCCAGAGGCAAATCAGATACAGGTCGTTCTCAGATACAACAACAGCACGATAAAGCATCTCGTTGAGGATAAAGCGCTTTCCTCTGTTCCCTCGAGAAATGACAATCTTTTCGACGTGAACCTCTTTTTCTCGGTGGATATCACCCCCGACAACAAGGATGATAACGCCATTATATCCGAAGAATCAACAAGGACCTTCAGATGCTCCTCGGAGCTCGTAATGTCCGAGGCAAAAAATCTTTACAATTACAGAAAATTCGTTTTTGACCTCGATACGTGCGGTGAGGATCTTAAAGAGCTTCTCGATTCGGAACTTTTGCTTGCGGTATACGCAGATGTATATTACGTAGAGGATATGGATCTTAACGAAAAGGCTTACGGAACGCTCTGTCTTTATGATTACGTGACCGATATTGAAGAGGTCAAGCTTTCCTCGGCGGAGAAAAAAAGTGTGATAGCTTGGAAGGCAAAGGACTGATATGGATATTTCAACAAACAACTCAAAAAAGCCCATGAAAAGAATAGCAGCCATTCACGACCTCTCTTGCTTCGGACGTTGCGCGCTCACCGTGGTAATGCCCACCCTCTCGGCTATGGGATTTCAGGTAATTCCGGTCCCCACAGCTCTCCTTTCAACGCACACGGGCGGCTTTGATGACCTCTATTTCAAGGATCTTACAGCCGATATGACCGATATCTCCGACCATTTTGACAGGCTCGGGCTCAAATTTGATGCCATTTACAGCGGTTTTCTCGGCAGCGAGGAGCAGATAGATATCGTCCTTGATTTTATAGACAGATTTTCCGATGAAGACACTCTCATTTTCGTTGACCCTGTAATGGGAGACGACGGAAAGCTCTATTCGACTTATACCGAAAAGCTCAAGGAGAGAATGAAGGAGCTTTGCTCAAAGGCGGACATCATAACGCCAAATCTCACAGAGGCTTGTTTTTTGTGCGGTGAGGAATATATCGACACAGAGTCGATGACGGAGAGCGAGATATTTGAGCTTGCAAACCACCTCAGAAGCAAGCTTGAAACCCTTTCAAGCTCCGATATATTCATAACGGGTATTCCCCACAGCCTCACAAAATTCGGAACTTACGGACACACCAAGGATACCCTCTCGGACGGTTATATTTACAGCGTTGAGCGAATAAAGAAGTCTTACCCGGGCACGGGCGACCTCTTCGCCTCAGTCCTGCTTGGATGCATACTTTCGGGCGACGATATCGGAGACGCTATGAAATTCGCCTCAGACTATATATGCAAGGTAATGGAATATTCGGCTCGCTTTGACACGCCCGAGCGTGACGGAGTTGCCTTCGAGCACTTCATCTACGAGCTTGCCGAGCATACGCGGGGTTGATATGGAACAGAAAAGATTTACCAAAAACGACGACGGATTTATCTGCGCGCACTGCGGGCGCGAGGTAAAGCCCTTGGGCTATACCTCGAGAGACCACTGCCCTTTTTGCCTATGGTCGATACATATCGACGTAAATCCGGGCGACAGAGCGAATGAGTGCCGCGGAGATCTTGTGCCTATAAAGGTCGAGATAAGCTCTAAAAAAGGCTACGTCATCGTATATAAATGTAACAAATGCGGCGAGATACACAGAAACAAGGCGGCTAACGAAGCAAAAGTACAGCCCGACAGCATAAATCTTCTTATAAAGCTCTCGTCAGCAGAAATTCCCGGAATATAACAAAATATAACAATAAAGTAAGGAAGCTATATGAGTTATTATTTGACCGCATACGAAAACACCGTAAATTATTCCCCCGACACGTCGGCGGAAAATGATGCAAAATACGGTATTTACATGGTGCATATAGGCCCGAAAGCGCCGACAGTAATACAGAGGAGAGATAGCTCCAACCGACTTATGATAGGCGACGACTTCAGAACTATATTGCCTCTTGAATCTGTTGGGATATTCTTTGAGCACCTCAGAAGCTATGAGACCTCTCCCCTTCTCCTCAAAACTCACATTGGAAGCGCGATCATATTTATGGATATCTTCTCATCGACCTCGACCTTTATTGCCGTATTTCTCGATGCCGAGAAAAAAGGACGCCTTATCCCGCTTCTCACACGAAGCGAGAATGCCTCGCATCTGATATACAGCGAAAAAGCGCTGACCCGCTATATCCCAAAGCGCGACGTAAAGCTTGTCGAGGATTTTAAAATTATGTTGAATAATATAATGAGGGCGCTTAATATATCGCGTTTTCGCTTTAATTGCGCAGAGGAGAGCTGTGTTGAAAAAACATATAATTTAATAAAAGCTATTGCCGATATCGTTTCTTGCCCGCTGACCGTTTCTCACAGAGATGAGCTTATTTGCGACGATAGATTTGACGAACAAGCCTTCGCGGCTTATATCTGGGGAATGCTGATGCTCTGCAAAAAAGAATCGCGCAAAGGCGTTGCAGTTATCTCTCTTTCAAGTCAAAACGGCGGAATAGCGGCAGAGATATCCTTTGACACAAAGCAAAAGCTTTACCGCATGACCTCTCCGATGATAGAAGCTCTTGCTGTCTTTTCGGAAAACAATAACATGTTATTCGAGTTTGCCTCGGACGAAGGCTCTCTCAAAGCAAAACTTCTCCCGATAAGACTTGACTGGTCCTTTCTTGAACTCAAGTCCGACCAAAAATTCGATTGGGATAACTGATTAAGGAGCAAAATATGCTGTATTTTGAAAGTGATTATACCGAGGGAGCGCATCCTGAATTATTCCGCCGTCTGATAGAGGTCAATACCGAGCATCTTGCCGGCTACGGAAGCGACGTTTATTGCGAGAGCGCGCGCCAAAAAATAAAAGAGGCGTGCGGCTGTCCCGATGCCGAGGTCTATTTTCTCGTCGGCGGCACACAAACCAACAAGACCGTCATAAGCACGACCTTGCGCGCATACGAGGGCGTTATAGCGGCAGAAAGCGGACACATCGCCACTCACGAGGCGGGCGCTATCGAGACCTCTCACAAGATACTCACTCTTCCCCAAAAGGAAGGAAAGATCATCCCCGACACGCTTGAAAAATATCTCGAGCTCTTTTTCTCAGACGAAAACCGCTACCACATGGTATCTCCCGGAATGGTATACGTATCACACCCCACCGAGTACGGAACTCTTTACACACGCGGCGAGCTTGAAAAAATATCCGAGATATGCCACAGATACGAGCTTCCGCTCTACCTTGACGGTGCGCGTCTCGGTTACGGACTTATGAGCTACACCTCAGATATGACCCTTGCCGATATTGCCGCCCTCTGCGATATATTTTATATCGGTGGAACAAAGGTAGGCGCGCTTTGCGGCGAAGCCGTCGTGTTTACAAAAAATAACGCGCCAAGACAGTTCATAACCCTCGTAAAGCAGCACGGAGCTCTGCTCGCAAAGGGATTTGTGCTCGGAGTGCAGTTCGATACCCTCTTTACAGACGGTCTTTATTTCAAAATAAGCCGCCACGCAATAGATATGGCTCAAAAAATGCGAGAAATCTTTGCGCACAAGGGATATGAATTTTACATAGAAACTTCAACAAATCAGATATTTATAACGCTTGAGGACAAGCAGATGGAAAAGCTCTCCAAAAAGGTCGCTTTCAGCTTTTGGGAGAGGATAGACGACTCGCGCTGCGTCGTCAGATTCGCAACGAGCTGGGCAACCAATGAAGCCGACGTTGACGCGCTCAACGAGGTTCTGTAATTTTTCTTCAACTGATTATATAGGCTCAAGGGCTGACTCGAAATTTTCGAGTCAGCCCTGAAATTTTAGAGAATTTTTTAAAAAAACTATTGACAAGCACAATACTTCGTGATATGTTGTATTTCATAAGGAGGAGTATTGTATGGACATTCAACTTAAACGCGGATTGCTTGACGTTTGCGTGTTAGCAGCTATAAAGGATGAGGATTCCTACGGATATAAGATCATCAAAGATATGAAGCCGTATATCGAATTATCGGAATCCACGCTCTACACTATTCTCAAACGTCTTGAGAGCGGGAATATGCTTACCGTGCGATCTGCAGAACACGGCGGAAGACTTCGCAAATATTACAGTATTACCGACGAGGGCCGAAAGCGCATCGATGATTTTAAAGAAGAATGGAGAGAGATCCTTTCCATATATAGATTTGTGACCAAGGAGGGTAAAGATGAATAAGCTGAATTTTGTTTTATCGTTGCATGAAAAGCTCTCAGGTATGCCCGAAAACGAGATCGAAGAGCGCCTGAACTTTTACTGTGAAATGATAGAAGACAGAATAGAAGAAGGACTTTCAGAGGAGGAGGCAGTTGCCGAAATTGGAAATATAGACGATATTGCCGAACAGATAATCGCTGATATCCCGCTGACAAAGATAGTCAAACACAAGGTAAAGAATAAAAAGAGAAAGCTTCGCGCGTGGGAGATAGTTCTCCTCGCCGTCGGCTCTCCCTTATGGTTTGTGCTTTTGTGTGCGGCTCTTGTCGTGATACTTGCGCTATATATTTCTATATGGGCAATGGTCGTTTCCCTCTGGGCAGTAGATCTTGCGCTTGCCGTTTGCTTACTCGGAAGTATATTCGGTCTTGTCTTATGCGCTATCGGGGGCAACGTCTTCGCGGGACTTGCGCTGCTTGGCTGCGGAATCGTGTGCGCGGGACTTTCTATCTTCCTTTTCTACGGCTGCCTCAAGGCAACTATGGGCACTGTGTGGCTTTTGAAAAAATTTATTTTTTTGATTAAAAAATGTTTTAGAAGAAAGGAGGAGGCATAATGGGTAAATTTACAAAAATATGGCTTATTATAGCGGCTTCTCTTGTAATTATCGGAGCTACTGTTTTTGTGGGGGTAATGAGTATGTTAAAATGGGATTTCAGAAATTTTTCAACCTTAAAGCAAGAGACGAACACTTACGAAATAAGCGAAAGCTATAAAAACATTTCGATCATAACGGACACCGCTAACATCACCTTTATTCCGACAGACGCTGAAAAGACCTCGGTTATATGCAAGGAACAGCAAAACCTTAATCATTCGGTCACAATAAAGGACGGCTCTCTCACTATTGAGCTTACTGACTCGAGAAAATGGTATCAATATATTAGCATCGGCGTGAATAACTCGTCGGTAGAAATATATCTCCCCGAAGAAGAATACGCCAAGCTCTTTGTAAAGAACAGCACAGGTAAGATAGATATCCGCGAGGGCTTTTCGTTTGAGAGCATCGAGATTATCGGAAGCACGGGCAAAGTACACTGCGCGGCATCTGCGTCGGGCGCAATAGCTATCAACAGAAGCACCGGAGACATCACTCTTGAAAACCTCTGTGCCGACTCTCTCGAGCTTTCGGTCAGCACAGGAAAAATCAATCTTTCCTCTGTAAGTGTCAAAAATGACATCAACCTCCGCACTACAACAGGCGACATAAAATTAAACGACGTCACCTGTAAAAATCTCACATCCAACGGAACTACAAGCGATATAACCCTATCCGGTGTTATAGCAGAAAGCAGCTTTAATATAGAAACCGACACAGGAGACGTAAAATTTGATGGCTGTGACACAGCCGAGATCTTCGTCAAAACAGACACCGGAAAGGTAACGGGATCTCTGCTATCCGACAAAATATTCTTCGCCACCACCGATACAGGAAAAGTAGACGTTCCGAAATCGCTCACAGGCGGAAGATGTGAGATAACTACTGACACGGGCGACATCAGTATATCTATCAAACAATAAAATTTCAGCCCTTGTTCAAAATGAACAAGGGCTGTTTTTATTTCTTAGTTTGTAACCATTCGGTAATCTATTCCAACAACAGCGCCGTCTCTGAACTGAAATTGAAGACTCTTCTTTCCCGAAGTATAAGTCATATAGCTGTCGGTCTGCTTTGTCGCTTTTCCGCACGCCTTTGTGACCTCGTCGGCGGAAGAACCTATCTTGACTCCCTCGGAAGTCTTCACTCCGTCGTCAAGGAAGCTTATCTGGTCTATCGTCTCCGAGCTTCCGTTTGTAAGAACGTATATCTCGATAGAGGGATATTTATATTTAGTCAGCGTTCCCTGTCCTGCGCAGCTTCCCGCGTCCTGCTTTGATACAGGCTCTCCAAGCGCGGCGATGACCGCTTTGGCATCAGCTCCAAGCGCTATTTTTGTAGAATTGTAGGAAACCGAAAAGCTGACGGATTGCTGAGATTTATTTGAGCTTCCGCCCTCGTCGTCGTCCGAGCCGCCCTTCTCTTTCTTTTTGTCACAAGCAATTACACAAAAAGCCATAAGTATGCAAAGTAACAGTGCTAAAAATTTTTTCATATATCCTTCCTCCGTTATTTATTACGTTCAATATAATATTCTTCAAGGCGCTTGTCCCAAACGTCAGCCGCCTCACCGTCTGTGCGCCTGTCGGGGATAGCGTGCTTATCGGCAAGTATTTCGCCAAAATACTCGGTCAGCTTTTCAGCGCCGTAAACGTTGAGATGCGCTCCCGCATCATAAGTATCGGTGTTCCAATCAAGCCCTATATCCTCGGCAAGCGGAATAAAATTGTAATAATCAAGCTCATATTTGTCGGCGTAATCCTTTACCTGCTCCTCCCACTCGTCATGCCACCAATACATCCATGAATTCGTAGGAGCTTTAACAAGTATAAGCTCTACTCCCTTTTCGTCGCAAAGCTCACGCATCATATCGAGATACTTCCACGCGTTCTCTGATATCTCGTAGTCAAGCTCTGCCCTACCCTCCGAAAAATCGGTCTGCGGAACTATCCCCTTTTGCATAAGATATCCGCTGTGCGAGAATTTGGGAGAGCTGAAAGCGTATTTGAAATCGTCAGCGGTAAGCTCGGTTATTCGGGAATGAAAGCGCAAAAGCGGAAAAACGTACTCAATAAAGCTCTCGTCCTCGGTCATTGAAGCCTTTATCGCGCCTATCTTTGAGGAGGACCACCTCATGCCGTCGACAGTCATTCTGTTATACGCCTCACGTTGCGGCTCTCCGTACTTCAACGCCATAACGTTAAAGACGATCGCCTTCGGTGTCTCATATCTGAAGGTATCCTCAAGAAGATAGTAGGACTGCCAAAGAAGCTGCTGGGCGCTTCCTCTTACGTAAGAGCCTATTCCGTATTTTT
>JAZOLQ010000098.1:0-9947 GCA_045653185.1 Eubacteriales bacterium | reverse complement strand
GATTATTCTAAAATGGATGAGAATATAATGGAAAATGATTACTTTACCTTGACAGACGAGGATGGTAACGAGATCGGATTTGAAATGATAGCACAGTGCGAGAAGGACGGAAATACCTACTTCGCAATGATTCCCGTTGAGGAAGAGAAAAAGGAAGGCGACATTTGCGAATATATCGTGCCCAAGCTTACCGAGGAAGATGGTGAGGAATTTTTCGTTACCGTTGACGATGACGACGAGCTTGACGAGATCGCAGACTATTTCGACGACCTCTTTTCTCAGGAAATAGATTACGACGCTTGATTTGAAAATTTAAATTGAACTTTACTGTTCAGCGTTTTCTTTTTGCTTACTTTTCTTTACCGTGGGAAGTAAGATAAAGAATTTGAATTGAACTTTATTTTCAGCGTTTTCTTTTTGCTTACTTTTTCTTTTTCAAAAGAAAAAGTAAGTCCTGCTTAGTTTGTGATAACTGTGAAAAAAACCTACAAATAGAAAAAGGAGTCCGAAACAGAGTTCAAACGCGGTTTGCAGACCTCCCTGGCTTATCCTCGATTGACTTGTCTCGACAGTAGGCACAGGACGTTGGGAGCAGTAAAGCGTGAGATAGGACACCGCCTTGCAAAGCAGGGTTTCTCTATCCCGGTTACACGGCTCGGTGGGATAAAAATGAAAATGAATGTTATATCTTAAAAAAATAAAATCGGGTTGCGTTCTGCAACCCGATTTTATTTTAGTCAACTTAAGCGACTATGATATAGAGAGCAACCATAACAACAACAAATACGAAAGAAAGTGCAGTTGTTACTCTGCTGAGTATTTTGTCGTTGGATTTTACCTTTGACTTACCGAAGAAAGTGTCAGCACCGCCTGCGATAGAACCAGACAGCTTCTTATCTTTACCAGACTGCATAAGCACAAAAATGATAAGAAATACCGACATCAAAAGGATAGCAATACCGAGAATGATCTCAAGAACTCCCATTATAATAAACCTCCGAAATTATGATATTCCGCCCCAAAAGGCAGATAAATTTACATTAGCTTTCTAATTTTACCACACTTTTTGAAAAAAATCAATAGTAAATTTCAAAAATAAATAAAAATATTTTTCACGATAGTAAAACAGAGGCTACAAATTATCGCTTGATTATTTTTAAAAGATCGAAAATATTTTTAACAGGGATTATCTTTATTGTTTTTGATATCGAGCTGTCAAGCTTTTCTGCGTTGCGGAAGGGGATTAGCGCTTCTGTAAAACCAAGCCTTGCTGCTTCCTTTACGCGCTGCTCAAGATTGGATATTCCTCGGCATTCACCCGAAAGGCCTATCTCGCCGATAGCAATAAGCGTGTCGGGAATGACGGTGTCGGTTATCGAGGATATCATAGCAAGGGCAACGGCAAGATCTGTTGCGGGTTCATCAAGCTGCATACCGCCGATAACGTTGAGATATACGTCGTTTGCCGAAAATTTGAGACCCAGCCTCTTTTCAAGCACGGCAAGGATAAGACATGTCCTGTTGTAGTCGATGCCGTTTGAGGTCCTTCGGGGCGCAGGGAAGACCGAGGGCGTGACCAGCGCCTGTATTTCTGCGACCATAGGACGTGTGCCCTCTATCGTGCATACCGCGCAGTTGCCCGAGGAGTCAGTCGGTCTGTCGGCAAGAAGCATCTCTGATGGGTTTGCGACCTCGGAAAGTCCCGAGTCGGTCATTTCAAAGACTCCTATCTCGTTGGTAGAGCCATATCGGTTTTTGTTAGCGCGTATTATGCGATAGCTTTGTCTTCGGTCACCCTCAAAGCAGAGCACGGCATCAACCATGTGCTCAAGCACCTTAGGACCTGCAATTCCGCCCTCCTTGTTCACGTGACCTACAAGTATTACCGATATTCCGTGAGATTTTGCCTTGCCGATGAATGACATAGCGCATTCCTTGACCTGAGTGACACTTCCGGGTGCGGAGGATATCTTGTCCGAATACATCGTCTGTACCGAGTCGGCTATTATCACGTCGGGATTTATCTTGTCGGCTTGTTCGAGAATCGCTTCTATATTTGTCTCGGTCAGCACGTAAAGATTTTGCCCCTTTGTGTGAAGTCTTTCGGCACGGAGCTTGATCTGCCCTCTTGATTCTTCACCCGAAACATAGAGCACCTTTTTGTTTTCTCCAAGCGTGTCGCATATTTGCAGAAGCAGGGTGGATTTTCCTATACCGGGCTCGCCCGAAAGAAGAACGACAGAGCCGAAAACAAGACCGCCGCCGAGAACTCGGTCAAGCTCGGAAAGACCGGTCGCGCATCTTATATAGTCGGGTATCTCAAGCTCTGAAAAAGGAGATACGTCGCTTTCGGATCGGCTTACCATAGAGGTGCGTCTCTGCACAGCTTGCGCGGGGGTTTCCTTTGCGATAACATCTTCAACAAAAGAATTCCAAGCGCCGCAGTGAGGGCACTTGCCAAGCCATTTTGGCGAGCTGTATTCACATTCGGAGCATATATAAATGAGTTTAGTTCCTTTCATTGCGTAACCACCTTGCGAAAATTTCTTATACAAGATAATTATACAGTATTTATACTCCGAAATCAAGAGTTATCTTGCGAAATATATTCGCATATTCCGCAAAAGATCAAAAGGGTCAGCTTTTGACGGTATTCCTTTGATGATAAAAGCTCACATTCCTCGTGATTTGATATAAATCCGCACTCTATCAGTACGGCGGGCGACTGTATCCTGTCAAGGAGATAGATATTTGAGCCTGCTTTTTTGACAGAACGGGAATTTTTCGGTTGGAGATTAACAGAAACGTTTTTTTGTATAGACTCTGCAAGGATTTTTGAGTCTGTGTGGTTCGGGGAATAATATACCTGTAATCCGCTGTATTTTTTATCGGGGAATGAATTCATATGTATGCTCACAAAGATACAGTCTTCATAGCTTTCTGCAATCTTTAGCCGTGCGGCAAGATCGAGCATCTTTTTTCTTCCCTTGTAATTAACGTTCTTGTCGTACAGCATAATGTCGGTATCTCGCGTCATTACAGCGTCTATGCCCTCTGCAGAGAGCATATCCTTGAGGTCTGAGGCAATCAAGAGATTGAGCTCTTTTTCATAAATACCGTTAGAGCCCACAGCGCCCCCGTCCTCACCTCCGTGTCCCGCGTCTATTATTACGATGGGACGTGAAGGGGATATCGGCTCGGGATTTGAGACGTGGGTGTCTTTTTTTGCGTTCAGAGTCAGACTGAGAGATATCAGTATGATAAGCGTGACAGAGAAAATCAGAGAGAAAAGTATATACTTTAAAAGATATCCTTTTTTATGTGAATGAATAACTTTTGACATGTTTTTTCCTTTCAGCGCTAAAGCTTAGTAATATTTTTATGAAAAGCGTGCGGAATTAATAACAAATCGCAAAAAAAAATTGAAAACTCCAGACGAAAATTGATATAGCCGTCTTGACAAAGGAATAGGAATTTGGTATAATGAGTCTTATAGATTTAGAAAAGGCTGCGCTGCAGCAGGGAGGTTTTATGGATTATAGTTCAAAGTTTGTAAAAGAAGGTCTTACGTTTGACGATGTTCTTCTCGTTCCGGCAAAAAGTGATGTTCTTCCTGCCGATATTTCCTTGAAAACACGTCTTACGAACAAAATTTCTCTCAATATACCCGTAATGAGCGCGGCTATGGACACTGTAACAGAGTCTAAACTTGCAATAGCTCTTGCAAGAGAAGGCGGAGCGGGAACGATACATAAGAATATGACTATCGAGGCTCAGGCAGATCAGGTAGACAGAGTTAAGAGAAGCGAGAACGGAGTTATCACTAACCCCATCTTCCTTGGCGCTGATAACTATGTCTATGAAGCTGAACAGCTTATGAATAAGTTCAAGATATCGGGAGTTCCGATATGTGACGACAAAAAGAGAGTTATCGGTATAATCACTAACCGCGATATGAGATTTATGGTCGATTTCAACGTTCGTATCGCTGACGTCATGACAAAGGACAACCTTGTAACAGCTCCGGAGGGAACAACTCTTGCAGATGCGCAGGAGATACTCAGAAAGCACAAGATAGAAAAGCTTCCCCTTGTCAACGCTAACAACGAGCTTAAGGGACTTATCACTATAAAGGATATCGAGAAGGCATCCAAGTATCCGAACTCCGCAAAGGACTCACGCGGACGACTCATCTGCGGCGCGGCTATCGGGGTTACAAAGGACGTTCTTGACAGAGCGGGCGAGCTTCTTGCCGCGGGTGCTGACTACCTCGTTCTTGACTCGGCTCACGGTCATTCGATGAATATAATCAATAATATATTCAAGGTTAAGGAAGCATTCCCCGATTGTCAGCTTATTGCCGGTAATATCGCTACCGCTGAGGCGGCTCTCGATCTTATCAAGGCAGGCGCAGATGCTATAAAGGTAGGAATAGGCCCCGGCTCTATTTGTACAACGAGAATAGTTGCAGGTATCGGTGTTCCTCAGATAACTGCTATCTGTGACGCGGCTGAGGTTGCGGACAAGTATAATATTCCCGTTATTGCAGACGGCGGACTTAAGTTCAGCGGCGATATCGTAAAGGCTATTGCGGCAGGAGCTTCGGCAGTTATGATCGGTTCTATGTTCGCAGGATGCGAGGAAAGCCCCGGAAGCGAAGAGCTTTATCAGGGAAGAAGATTTAAGGTATACAGAGGAATGGGCTCTATCGCGGCTATGGAAAGCGGCTCTAAGGACAGATACTTCCAGGAGGGCAACAAGAAGCTTGTTCCCGAAGGAGTTGAGGGAAGAGTTCCTTTCAAGGGTGTTCTTGCGGATACGGTATATCAGCTCATGGGCGGATTGCGTTCCGGTATGGGATACTGCGGAGCGCCTGACATCGAGACACTCAGACAGAACGCTCAGTTCGTTCGCATAACAGGCGCAGGCCTTCGTGAATCTCATCCTCACGATATCAATATCACAAAGGAAGCACCCAACTATTCTTCTATGTCGTGATAGGGTATCTTGGAGTTTAAAATAAATAAAATAAAATTATACCGCAGAATTGACAAAAGCGTCGTTTTGCGGTATAATTATTTCAATATATCTATTTTGAAAGGAAGAAATTATGTACCCTTATGACTTTCTGCCAGGAATAAATCTTTATACGATATGTCTTTGCCTTGCGGCAATCTCTGCAATAGTTGTTTACAGAATTATTGCGGATAAACTGAAGATAGGCGCAAAGCTTCAAAATCTTTGTATATTTACCGCGTTTGGCGCAATCGTTGCGGGGTATTTTTCGGCAACAGTATTTCAGGCGTTCTATAATATAGAGCGTGACGGAGGATTCGTTATAAACAGCAATACAGGAGCTACCTTCTTTGGTGGACTTATCGGAGGCGCGGCTGTATTTCTCCTTGTCTATTTCCTTGTCGGAAACAAGATGTTCAAGGAGACTCAGGAGCATAAAAAGCGTTTCTTTGAAATTGCGGATATCGCTGCCTGCTCGATAACCGTTGCGCACGCAATAGGAAGAATAGGCTGTCTTATGGCAGGATGTTGCCACGGAAAGCCCACGACTTCTTGGTTTGGAATCAAAATGCTTGTAAACGGCCATATGGTGAAGGTAGTGCCCACACAGCTGTTTGAGGCTATGTTCTTGGTTGCTATGTTCGCATATCTCTTTATGAGAATAAAGGATAAGCAGACTTATTGCTTGCAGATATATATGTGTCTGTACGGTATATGGAGATTTATCATCGAATACCTCCGCGCAGATTACAGAGGCTCAACGGTGGTTGATATGCTCACGCCTTCTCAGCTTACCTCTATAATTATGATAATCGCAGGATTTTTGCTCATACTTTTCCAGAAGAATATTCAAACACCTATCGGTGTTGGCGGAGGGGCTAACGCGGCAAATACCGCAAACTCGACAGAGAGCGACGATTATGACTACGATTATGATTACGGCGTAGCTGCAACAGAGAAAGATGACTCTAAGCGCGCTGAAGCAGACGCAACAGAAGCCGAGGCTGAAAAGACCGAAGACAACGAAAATACCGAAGGCTGATATGGCAATTAACGATAAAAACAAAAAATATCTCTATTATGCGGCAGTGCTTCCGGCTGTTTTGATGATAGTCGTATGCGAGTTGTTCAGAGGCGTTATTTTTGGAAGCGGCGAGCATTCAGACGCATTTTATGAAATAACGACAAGAACACTTAGCGGTTTTCTGTGCGTAATACTTATCTTTTACTGCTCTTACCAGAATATACTTAAGATAAAGCTAAACGGTTTGTGGCGCGCGATACTCTTTACCTTGCCGTGTTGGGTGATAGCTATAAATAATTTTCCGATAATTTCTTATTTCTCGGGAAATGCTTATATAGATGCTCCGATTTCAGCGGTCGTAATCTATGCGGCGCAGTGCTTTAGCGTAGGCTTTTTTGAGGAGATGGCGTTCAGAGGGTGCATTTTTATGATGGCTCTTCAAGGACGCAGACGTTCTGTCAAGGACGTCTTTTGGGCAATCGTTATAGCCTCGGTTGTTTTTGGTGCTTTGCATCTTGTAAACATATTTATATCCTCGCCGATAGCGGTGATATTGCAGATAGGATATTCCTTCCTTATCGGCGGAATGTGCGCAGTGGTGCTCCTTAAAACTCAGAATATATGGCATTGTGTGCTTTTGCACGCAGTTTATAATTTCTGTGGCGGAGTCGTTTACGAGCTTGGCGGCGGAGAGACCTGGGACACGCCTACCATTGTTATTACGGTTATCTTTTCCTTGGCGGTCGCGGCGTATATCGTCGTCTCGTTGTTGAAGCTAAACACAGCGGAGCTTGGATATATGTTTGGGGAAGATAAGAAAGAACTCAAGGAGACTGAAAATGCTGACGTATGAGCAGATAAAAAACGACGCCTCTATAAGCGCGTATATAAAACGTGCCGACGAATCTCTGCTTGCGCTTGGGTATACCGAGCACAGCTTTGCGCACGTTACGCGTGTTGCAAACACCGTAAAATATATACTTTCTGAGCTTTCATACAGCGAGCACGATATAGAGCTTGGTATGATAGCGGCGTATATGCACGATATAGGAAATCTTGTAAACAGAATTGAGCAGTCGCAAAGCGGAGCGATAATGGCGTTCAGGATACTTGATAAGCTCGGAATGGAGGCAGAGGATCTCGCAACGGTGATTACCGCAATAGGAAATCACGATGAGGGCACGGGAGTGCCTGTAAATCCCATAGCCGCGGCGCTCATAATTGCCGACAAATCCGACGTACGCCGAAGCCGAGTCAGAAATGCCGACGTATCTACCTTTGATATCCACGACAGAGTTAATTTTTCGGCAACCAAGTCCGAGATCAAGATAGAGCGCGAGGAAAAGAAAATACTCCTTAATATAGAAATAGATACAAAATATAGCTCTGTTATGGAGTATTTTGAGATATTTCTTGCGAGAATGGTGCTTTGCAGAAAGGCGGCAGACAAACTCGGTATGCAGTTCAAGCTTGTAATAAACGGGCAACTGCTTATGTGATAAAAATGAAAAGAGAATTGTTCGGAAGCGAACAATTCTCTTTTTTGTATCATGAAAGGCACGTTCTCGAAAAATATTATTTGAACTGCGAATAGGCTTTTCTGAAATTTTTTGGGGTCATGCCGAAGCGCTTGAGAAATTGCTTGTGAAAATAACTGCTGTTTTCATAGCCTACGTTTACGATTATGTCGCTTATCGAAAGCTCTGTGCGGAGCAAAAGGTCTTTTGCGACCTCAAAACGCTTATCACAGAGAAGCTCCTTAAATCCCCAACCGAAATTCTCTTTTATCCAACGGCTGAGATGCGCGCTTGAAAGACCGAGCATCTCGGATGCCTCGGAAAGCGATGCCGTTTTATAAGACGTATGTATATAGTTTATTATTTTCCTCTTTGTCTGCTCGGCGTAGGTGTCCATATCCGAAAAATCCGATAGCAGATCCGGGGTCAGGGCAAGATAGGAAAAGAGCAGGGTGAGAGACGTCTGCATTATGAAAATGTCGGTCATAGTATTTGTTATGAGCGAGTGCGAAAGATTTTCCATAAGATTGGTTATGTGCTCTATTCCGTCGGTCTTGAAAACGCAGTATTGAAGCTCGTCGTCGCCAAGCATTCGCTCGAATATTTTTTCGGGAAGGGCAGAGCTTTTTCTAAGCTCGGATAAGAGAGAGTCAAAGTAGTCGGTCGAAATGATTATATTGACGCCTATATCTTCCTCGGTAGTGGCGAGAATGGCGTGCTTTGTGGACTTGCCGAGCAGAATGATGTCGCCTTTGGAAAGTTCTATGGATTTGTTTCCTATTATGTGAGTGATTTTTCCTCTGCAAACGTACATAAGCTCGATGAAATCGTGCGTATGAGCAGGGAAGGAGCTGTAAAGAGAGTGCGTCCTTATGCAGATAGATGAGGTGGGTATGCCGATAGACATATCCGCCATTCTTCTTCTTTCAATAAGAAAACGCCCTGTTCGCGCAAAAATATCCTTTTGCGTAAGACCTCCCGAAAGAAAGAGCTCTGATTCGGATTTTGCTATTTGTGCAAGGCGTTCAACTATCTCTTGCTTCATTTTTTTACCTCTGCTTTTGCGAAATTTATATCTCTACATCTATTATATCATACAAAATTGCTAAGCACAAGAGAAAATGTTAAAAAAAGACACAAAAAATGCATAATAACGACCTTATTATACCGCTGGATATATGATACAATACACTTATAAAAGTATATTTGGAGGTATGCTATGGAAAAAGTATATTATCTTGCGGTCGATATTGGCGCGTCAAGCGGACGTCATATCCTCTCTTGGATAGAAGACGGAAAAATGAACTACGAGGAGGTATACCGTTTTCCGAACGGTCTTACCGATAAAAACGGAACTTTTTGCTGGGATCACGAGGCGCTCGTATCTCACGTTAAGGCGGGAATAAAGAGGTGCGCAGAAATAGGCAAAAAGCCCTCTTATCTTGGAATAGACACTTGGGCGGTTGACTTCCTTCTTCTCGATAAGGACGGAAAGATAATCGGTGACTCTGTCGGTTACCGTGACGGACGCACCACAGGTATGGACGAAGAAGTTTATAAGATAATTCCCGAGAAGGAGCTTTACGCTCGCACGGGTATTCAGAAGCAGATATACAATACAATATATCAGCTTATGGCTCTTAAGCAGCAGCACCCCGAGCAGCTCGAGGCAGCAGAGCATATGCTCCTTATGCCTGACTATCTCAACTATAAGCTCACAGGCGTTATGCACACAGAGTACACGAATGCAAGTACCACACAGCTTCTCAACATAAATACAAACGATTGGGATAAGGAGCTTATCGCAAAGCTCGGATATCCCGAAAAGATATTCGGCAAGCTCAGTATGCCCGGTGAGAAGGTCGGAGCGCTTCTTGATGAGGTTGCAGAGGAGGTAGGATATAACCTTACAGTCCTTCACCCTGCATCCCATGACACAGCTTCCGCTGTGCTTGCAGTCCCCTCGAATTCCGAGAATGTTTTGTATCTTAGCTCGGGAACATGGTCTCTTATGGGCGCGGAGATACTCACTCCTATTTACAAAGAGGAGTCGCAGAAGCTCAACTTTACCAACGAGGGCGGCTACAACTACCGTTACAGATATCTCAGAAATATAATGGGTCTTTGGATAATCCAGTCTATCCGTAAGGAGTGCGGCGGAGCATACGACTTCAACGCGCTTTGTGATATGGCAATCGCTTGCGGTGATACAAAATACCGTGTAAACGTAAACGACCCCTCGTTCCTTATGCCCAAGAGCATGACACAGGCTATCAAGGATTACTGCAAGAATGACGATATGTCTCTTGGCGAGGTTCTTGCTTGTGTTTATAACAGCCTTTCCGAGTGCTACGCTGACACGGTTAAGGGAATAGCTCAGATGAGCGGCA
>JAZOLQ010000097.1:0-3419 GCA_045653185.1 Eubacteriales bacterium | reverse complement strand
ACCTTCTTCATCTCCTTGCGGGTCTCCTCTGTGATAAGTCTCTTACCTGTTCTGTAATCGCCGTACTCTGCTGTATTGGAGATAGAATATCTCATCATTGCAAAGCCGCCGTTGTTTATAAGGTCAACGATAAGCTTCATCTCGTGGATACACTCAAAGTAAGCCATCTCGGGCTCGTAGCCTGCCTCAACGAGAGTATCAAAGCCTGCCTTCATAAGCTCGGTAACACCGCCGCAAAGAACTGCCTGCTCGCCAAAGAGGTCGGTCTCTGTTTCCTCTCTGAAGGATGTCTCAAGAATACCTGCTCTGCCTGCTCCGATTCCGCTTGCGTATGCGAGAGCGTACTCCTTAGCCTTGCCTGTGTAGTCCTGATGTATAGCGATAAGGCTGGGAACACCCTTGCCCTCCTGATACTGACTTCTTACCGTGTGTCCGGGGCCCTTGGGAGCTACCATTATAACGTCTATATTCTTAGCGGGCTGAATGAAGTTGAAGTGAATGTTGAAGCCGTGAGCGAACATAAGAACGTCGCCGTCCTTCATATAGGGAGCGACCTGCTTTGCATAGATGTCAGCCGCAAGCTCATCGGGAACGAGCATCATAACGAGGTCGCCCGCCTTAGCAGCCTCCTCTATCTCCATAACCTTGAAGTTAGGATGTGTAGCGGCAAAATCCTCTGCCTTCTTCCAGTGAGCACTTCCGCGTCTGAGTCCGACAGCTACGTTTACTCCGCTTTCAGCGAGGTTCATAGAATGAGCGTGTCCCTGGCTTCCAAATCCGATAACCGAAACTGTTTTTCCGTCGAGCAGACCGAGGTTACAATCGGTATCATAATACTTTGTTATCATTGTTTTGTCTCCTTTGAAAATTTTTGAAATTTTTATTTTAATTTAATTGAGTTCGTAGTCAATGAGTCCGCGTTCAAGCGCGATAGCACCTGAGCGGCACATCTCTATCATTTCAAAAGACTTTACAGCCTCAAGAAATGCGTCTACCTTCTGGGGCGACTCGGTAAGCTCAGCAACGAAGCAGCCGTGCGACATATCGATTATGTGAGCTCCAAAGTCAGAAATTATCTTCTTAAGGTCGTCTATATCCTCCGTAGCGCTTGAGACTTTAACCATCAGTATCTCTCTGATAAGGCTGAACTCAGGCTCTACCGAAAAGATCATTTTTGCCTCAACGAGCTTGTTTGTCTGCATCATTATCTGATTGAAGGTACGGCTGTCACCCGTTGTCATTACCGTTATTCTTGAGATAGCGGGATTGTCTGTTGACGAAACCGTAAGCGAATCGATATTGAAGCCTCTCTGCATAAAGAGCGAGCTTACACGGGCAAGAACTCCCGCGTTATTCTGAACAAGAAGAACCATACATTGTCTTTTCATTATTGCATCCTCCTTCTTATTTGAATATAGTATCGTGAACGGTAAGTCCCGACGGTATCATCGGAAGAACCTTTTCTTCACGGTCTATTCTGCAATCTATCCATACAGGGCCCTTGGATTTAACAGCTTCCTTAATTGCCGCCTCAAACTCAGCAGGAGTCTCACAGAGATATCCGTTTGCGCCAAAAGCCTTTGCAACAGCAACGTAGTCTGTCTTTCTTTCAGGCTCACTTGAAGAAAATCTGCGGTCATAGAAGGTCGCCTGCCACTGTCTTACCATTCCGAGAACGGCGTTGTTCATAATTACCGTTATAACGGGAAGCTCATAGCTTACTGCCGTACAAAGCTCGTTCATATTCATATGGAGCGAGCCGTCGGAGGTAAAGTGGATAACGTGCTTATCAGGGTTTGCCACCTGCGCGCCTATCGCCGCGCCGTATCCGTAGCCCATCGTTCCAAGACCTCCGCTTGTAAGGAAGTTTCTCGGTTTAACGTGGCGGAGATACTGTGCCGCCCAAAGCTGATGCTGTCCAACGTCGGTGACGTATATAGCGTCCTCACCCGCCGTCTCGCAGGTCATATCAACTATCTGATGCGGCAAGAGAACGTCATCTCTCGACTCAGGCATATAGTCGTCGCGCTTCCACTTTGCTATCTGCTCCGTCCAAGCATCGTGTCTTGCGGGCTTTATATATTTAAGAAGCTCTGTGAGGACCTCCTTAACGTCTCCCGTAATGCTGTAGTCCGCAACGATTATCTTACTTATCTCGCTGGGGTCGATATCTATATGTATGATTCGGGCGTTGTGACCGAATTTCTGCGTATTGAGCGCAACTCTGTCACTGAATCGTGTTCCGATAGCTATCATAACGTCTGCTCTGTTAGCCGCGGCATTTGCCGAGTAACAGCCGTGCATTCCGATAAGTCCGAGATTGTTTTTCTCGTTGTAGCCAAGAACTCCTGCCGCCATAAGCGTGTGAGCCGCGGGTATGTCCGCTCTCATTATAAGCTCACGAAGCTCCTCGCCAGCCCCCGATATTCTCACTCCGCCTCCGAAGTAGATAAAGGGCTTTTCGGCGCGGTTGATTATCTTAGCGATCTCCTCTATGTTCCTGAGCTTTGCGGGAGCGTGTGTGGGCTCGATCTTCTCCGCGGGAACGAAGGTCGTTTTGTCAGCGGTGATATCTTTGGGGATATCTATAAGCACAGGACCTGGTCTTCCGCTCGAAGCTATCTTGAAAGCCTCTCTGACGGTATCAGCGAGATCCTCGACCTTTCTTACCACAAAATTGTGCTTTGTAATAGGCATCGTTATACCCGCGATATATACCTCCTGAAAGCTGTCGCATCCGATAAGCTGAGTAGGTACGTTACCCGTTATAGCCACCATAGGTACGCTGTCCATATAAGCTGTCGCTATTCCCGTAACGAGATTTGTTGCGCCGGGACCGCTTGTTGCTATAACAACACCCGTCTTTCCCGTTGCTCTCGCATAACCGTCTGCCGCGTGTGCAGCTCCCTGCTCGTGAGCGGTTATGTAGTGATTGATCTTATCACTGTACTTGTAAAGCGCGTCGTAAATATTGAGAACCGAGCCTCCGGGATATCCGAAAACGGTATCAACGCCCTGCTCTATAAGAACGTTTACAAGTATTTCAGAGCCGTTCAATATCATTTTTTATCCTCCTGTTGCTTGAATCAATTAAGTCAAGCTGATTTTTTCTTTTCGTAAATATAAAAGCTCAGGCGGTCTTAAATCCAAAAAAGACCTTTCTCACTTCCGTTAAAAGAGACAAAGGTCGTTGACACTCAGCGGTACCACTCTTATTGCCGATCTCGGCCGCTCTGCTTCACCAATCAGTGTATCGTCTCTGGTAACGGTGACATTCCGTCCGCGTCTCCACAACCCGTATAAGAGGGTCTTCAATCGGAAGCTGGGGGAGGAGATGCATACGATACGACTGCCGACTCGCATCACCCGTCGGCTTTCTGTAAGCTTTTGCGTACTACTGATTCCCTTAAACGCCTAAA
>JAZOLQ010000096.1:0-7465 GCA_045653185.1 Eubacteriales bacterium | reverse complement strand
AAGATCGAGAGAAAAACGGGATCTCGAAAAGCTCATTCTTGTGTTCTTACCAAGCTTCTGCTCTTTTACATTGACCATTAATTCAATCACTCCATTCAAAATACTTTGCACTGCGGCTCAAACCCGCTGAGCGAGGAATGCGCGCATTATATATCTTTTTCACCCCCGCCCGCGCTCCAAGCCTTCAAAACCGAAAGCGCGCAACAAGGCAGCGGATAGCGCCAAACGACAGCGTTTGACACAAAACCGTATATATATAATAACGAAACAAATCCTTGCCGATGACCGTTTTTGGACAGTAACGGCATTATAATGCAGTTTACAATTATAGCATACAAAAATCAAGTTGTCAAGGCGTTTTTTTAATTTTTTTGATTATTTTCGTATATTTTTCCAAAATATTATTTTTTTAGCAGAAAAACGATACCGCCTGAATAATTCTCAGCCCAATTTCGACAGCGAAAAAATTTTTTTAATTTTTTTCAAAAAACTATTGCAAAACGATATTTTTTATGGTATCATATGTAAATGTATGGACTAAAACGGTAGGCAACCTCTCAGGCTTTACCGTTAAGACTAAATAAAAATGCTTTACGGAGGTAAAAACAATGCCGAATATTAAAAGTGCAAAGAAGCGTGTTCTCGTTACTGAAGCTAAGACTCTCAGAAACAAGATGTTCCGCACACAGCTCAAGACCGACATAAAGAAGTATCAGGCTGCTCTCGCATCTGGCGACAACGCTGCTGCTCAGGCTGCATACAAGGCTGCTGTAAAGAAGATCGACCAGGCTGCTGCACGCGGACTCATTCACAAGAATGCTGCCGCTCGCAAAAAGAGCCAGTTCACAAAAGCTATCAACAATATGTAATATTAGCCGTACATAGTTCTCACCGCTATGTACGGTTATTTACTATCCAGTGAAATTTCTGCCAAAAGAGGTTTTTTTATGATATATACAAGCATTACCGAGCTTATCGGGGGCACTCCCCTTTTTAAGCCTGAAAATTTTATGCGGGAAAGAGGACTTTCTGCTACTCTTCTCTGCAAGCTCGAATATCTCAATCCCGCGGGAAGCATTAAGGACAGAGCCGCCCTCTCTATGATAGAGGACGCCGAACGTCGCGGAATACTGAAACGTGGCGCTGTGATAATCGAGCCTACAAGCGGCAACACGGGAATAGGCCTTGCCGCCATAGCCGCCGCAAGAGGTTATAGAGCTATTTTGACGATGCCCGACACTATGAGCGTCGAGCGCCGCCGTCTGCTTTCGGCTTACGGTGCGGAAATTGTGCTTACCGAGGGTGCGCTCGGAATGAAGGGCGCGATAGCGAAGGCAGAGGAGCTTGCTGCATCTATCGAGGGAAGCTTTATCCCCGCTCAGTTCGACAACTCCGCAAACCCCGAGGCGCACTATAACTCTACCGCCCCTGAAATATGGAAGGACACCGACGGAATGGTGGATATCCTTGTGGCTGGCGTCGGAACAGGCGGAACTGTCAGCGGCATAGGAAAATTTCTGAAAGAAAAAAATAAAAATATAAAGATAGTCGCGGTCGGGCCGTCCGCCTCCCCCCTGCTCTCCGAGGGTCGCTCGGGCGCGCATGGGCTTCAGGGCATCGGAGCAAACTTCGTGCCCGAAAATCTTGACCTCTCCCTCGTTGACAAGATAATCACCGTGTCCGAAAACGATGCCTACGAAGCGGCAAGACTACTCGCTAAAACCGAAGGTATCCTCACGGGTATTACCTCGGGCGCTGCCCTCTGCGCAGCTTCTACCCTCGCTCTCCGTGAAGAAAATAACGGCAAAAATATCGTCGTTATCCTCCCCGACACTGGCGACAGATATCTCTCAACTCCCCTTTTTGAGTGAGAAGTTAGTTTATGTTGGGAGAAGGACGCGGAAGGGCGTTTTTTCGAGGGAAACCTTTTGAGGAAAGCTGCAAAGCCTATGGCTTTGCGCCAAGTTTGCTTCGGCGGCTGAACACCGCCGCTTTCGCTTGTAGCGAAAGACGGCAAACGTTGGATTCTCCCTAAAATACTCTCCAAACCTTTTTAAAAAAAGGTTTTCAGCTCCCTAAATATTGTTACACTTAGGGGTAAGTTTTTTCTCTAAGGAAGAAACACGGCGGACCATAGCCTACCGCCGTGTTTCTTTTTTATTTTAATTTGTTTCTTCAATCTCTTTTTGCTATATCCTAAGAACAGAATAATAATCAACTTCTCACAGAAACGCTTTAGTTAAAGCTTTCGGGGCGCACGTAATGATAGATTTACGTGTTGCCGTGAGAGGAGAGTTAATCTGCTTCACTCATTTCGTGAAGCAGATTTCGAGTTTATTTTGACGGTTTAACACCGTCATTTTATGCTCCATAAGCACAAAAGCAATAAACTTTAGACCGCTAAAACCCTTTTCTTAAGAAGGTTTGGAAGGGTCAAGGGAAACCTATCCTCAAAAGGTTTCCCTTGAAAAATGCCTTTCCTGACATACACTAACTTATTATTTTGCGACTGCGAATTTTATTGAATTTATGACAACCTTTTCTATCGGCTTATCGTTGGAGTTAGTTTTCACCTCAGCTATTTTATCAACGACCTCTATACCATAGACGGTAGTACCGAAAGCCGCGTAGTTTCCGTCAAGGAAGTCGGAATCCTTGTGAACTATAAAGAACTGCGAGGATGCCGTATTATATCCGTTCGGGTCATCGGGATTTGTGGACGAGCCCTGTCTTGCCATAGAGATAACACCGCGCTTGTGGGATATTGTGTTGTTCACGCCGTTGCTTGAGAACTCGCCCTTGATTTTGACTTCAGAACCGCCCGAGCCTGTTCCCTTCGGGTCACCGCCCTGTATCATAAAATCCTTGATAACGCGGTGGAATATAATACCTTCGTAAAATCCCTCGGAGACGAGCTTTTTGAAGTTCGCAACAGTCTCGGGAGCTTGGGTGGGGTCGAGCTGTACGACTATCTTTCCGTACTTTTCAACATCGATAATAACAATATCGGTCTCTTCCTCGGTAACCTCATAGGGCACTTTTTGACCGCAGGATACGAGAGCAAAGGACGCCAAAACGAGCGCCAATATCAAACAAACAATTCTTTTCATTTTTCGTTCCTTTCAAAACAATATAAATTTTCAGTGTTTGCCTAATTATAACATATTCAGCGCCAAAAATCAATATAAAAATCATTTGACAGGAGCTTTTTTCTCGCCTTCGATTATCTCCTTGGCAATCATCACCATGCTCGGAGCAAGTATCATTCCCGCAAAGCCAAAGAGCTTCAGCCCCGCAAACATGGCAAACAGGGTGGCAAGAGGGTGTATTCCAAGGCTCTCGCCCACTATCTTCGGCTCGACTATCTGCCGTATTATCGTGACTGCTCCATAAAGTATCAGAAGCCCGAGCCCCGTTCCCGTATCCTTTGTTATGAGGGCAAAGACCGCCCACGGAATTATCACCGTCCCCGCGCCGAAAACAGGCAATATGTCAACGACGGCTATAATAAGCGCAAGTATAAATGCATAGCGCCTGCGCAGAATAAGAAGCCCCACAAAGACCTCGCAAAAGGTGAGAAGCATTATAAAAAGATATGCCTTCGCATAGCTTTTGAGCGCGCTTCCAAGCGAGGATAATATCCGTGTCAGCCTCTCCCCCGCCTTGTTCGGCAGAAGCTTGAGCGCGCCCTCGCGTATCCGACCGTAGTCCATCGCGAAATAAAAGCAGGCGATAAGCGTCACAAGCGCTGTAATGATGACCTTTGGAGTATATCTTAGCACCATTATCACCCATTCGGGAAGAAGGGTGGCAAGCTTGGTTATAAGCTCGGACATAAGATTTGAAACACTCTCGTCTATCGTATTGCGAAGATCCTCAAGCCCCTTGATAGTCTCTATCTCCTCTATAAAGGGTATCTTCGAGGAAAAGTCTTCAAGATAGCCGAAAACTCCGCCGACCGCCTCGCGCAAGCTGTCGCTCTCGCTCCTCAGCCACTCGATAAGCTCCTCAAGCTCAAGAAAAAGGCGGTTAAAGGCGAGAAAAACGACAAGCGCAAGCGTGCCGAAAAAGAGCGTCACCAAGATAAGCGCGCAAAGCTTGCGCGGTATGCGTAACAATTTGTTTAGCTTAAAGGAAAGCGAATATATCGGTACGCCCACAAAAAACGCTATCGCAAAGGGCAGAATTATCCCAAGCGCGTATTCAAACAAAAGATATATGAGAAGCACACTCGCCATTATGCAAAAAAATACAGATGCCCAGCGCAAAGCCTTCGCTTTTTCCATAATTATCACCTCATATGAATATTATGATTTAAATGCGGACAAATATTTCATTTGCAAGAAAGTTTTTGATAGCTATTATAAAATCAACACACAATTAAAAAAGAAACACGGCGGTTGCTTGCGAGTGTTTACAGCATATTTCACCGCCGTGTTTCTTACTTAGAGAAAGAACTTACCCCTAAGTGTAACAATATTCAGAGAGCTAAAAACCTTTTTCAAAAAGGGTTGGAGAGTGTTTAAGAAAGGGGCTCGCATCTATTCCCTCACACAAACTAACCTATCTCTATCAACTCTTTTGAGCTTTTAGTGAAATTTATAATTTTTCCTGTGTGGCCAACGGCAATCATATCCTCGATACGACAGCCGTACTGTCCTTCGATATAGATACCCGGCTCAACGGTAACCACGTTTCCTCGGCGGAGCGTAACGCCTTCCTTGGTTCTCGGCGCAAACGAGGGGGACTCGTGAACGAACATTCCCACTCCGTGACCGAGGCTGTGGCCAAATCGCCCCTTGTATCCTGAGTTTTCGATAAGCTCGCGTGCGACAGTATCCACGTATCTGCACTCAACGCCCTCTCGAATTACATCAAGCGCCGCGCGCTGTGCCGAAAGGACAGTATTATAAAGACGCTTCATATCCCCGTCGGCTTTTCCGATAACAACAGTCCTTGTCATATCCGAGCAGTATCCGTCCACCTTTGCTCCAAAGTCCATCGTCAAAAATCCGCGCTCAAGCGGAATATTTCTCGGAACTCCGTGGGGACGCGAGGACGCCGTTCCCGACACGGCTATCGTGTCGAAGGCAACCGCCTCTGCTCCGTTTCGGCGCATGAAGAACTCAAGCTCAAGCGCCACCTCTGTCTCGGTCATCGACGGCTTTATAAACTCAAGTATGTGCGAAAAAGCCCTGTCGGTTATCGCCTGCGCCTCGGCTATCTTCTCAAGCTCGCGCTCGGTCTTCACGGCTCTCACCTCGGTAAGCGCCGCAGACGCTCCGCTAACAAGCTCGGCGCGCTTTATCGCTCCCCTCAGCTTTTCAAGCATCGCGCAGGAGAGAGTGTCCTCTTCAATATACAGCCGCTCGATACCCTCCGCCGCCAAAAGCAGAGCTATCTCGCCAGTCATCGTGCCGTCGGGGCGTATCACGTAAAAATCCGAACTGCTGACCTCAGCCTTAGCCGCCTCGATATATCTGAAGTCGGCAAGAAGAAAGGCAGCCTCGGCAAGCACGAGAATATATCCGTCGGTGTAATCAAAGCCCGAAAGATATCGCTGATTTGTCTGCGACGATATGAGTATCGCCTCGTTTTTGTCTTTTATAAGCTTTTCTCTGAGCCTTTCGAGCCCCTCTCGGTTTCTCATTTTCCGCAAGCCCTCTCCCACATTTTTTTCATAGCAAGCGCGTCCTCTGCCATAGTGCCAGCCGACTCGCAGATTATTCTCGGCGCAACACCCTCCTTGACTATCGCCTCTGCCAAGGGCTCAAAGTCAGGTCCGTACTCGGTATCCTCAAAGGTCAGATGCTTCTTCTCGCCCGCCTTTGTGTATTCTATCTTCGAGAAATGACAGTGAAGATTGTAGACATATTCCTTGCCAAGCCCACTGCCTATGGTGTCAAACACCGCGCGGTAACTGTCTACGTCGGTGAAATATCCGCCCAAATTTCTCGCGTTCATGTGTCCAAAATCAACGACAGGGTGGAATATCGGGGATATTTTGCAAAGCGCGATGACCTCGTCAAGCGTGCCAAGCTGATTTATCTTGCCCATAGTCTCAAGTCCTATGCGTATCGGGATATCTCCCACCTCGTCAGCCGTACGTCTGAGCGTGTCTCCCGCAAGCGCCATAGCTTCCTCACGGCTTATCTTTTCCGCGCTTCCGCTGTGAACAACTATCGTGTCAGCCCCAAGAAGCTCTGCCGCGCGAAGCGAGCGCTTTATATATCCTATGCTGTTGAGGCGTTTTTCTTCTTCCACTCCCGAAAGCGAGATAAAATACGGCGTGTGAAGCGACATAAGTATCCCATTCTCACGAGCCTCAGCGCCTATTTTCGCGAGCGTCGCCTCGCCGGCGTTAAGTCCGTTGCCCGCCTCAAATTCGTAGGCGTCAAGTCCAATCTTTTTCACCCACTTAGGCGCGTCCAGCGTACCCTTGTTGCCCGCCTCATAGAAGGATTCGCTGTTGCCCCCGGGTCCGAACGTTGCTCTGTCTATCATCTGTTTTTCTCCGATTCAAGTTTTTTGTATCTTTTTATGTAGGGTCTTTCAAGCCTGCGCTTGAATTTGAAAAATAGCGTCGTCTTGTCCTTTATCGGCGGAACTATCAGCGCCGTCATGCCGAGCCGGTGTCCCGCAAGCGCGTCGGTAAGAAGCTGGTCGCCAAGCACCGCGGTGTTCGTGGTGTCACTCCCCATCTTCGACATAGCAAAAAGGAGAGTCTTACTCTTCGGCTTCCCGCTGTCGGGATATGCGTCAAGTCCGAGAGAGCGATTGAAAAGCTCGACTCTCGGCGCATGGTTGTTGGATATGAGAGACGCCGATATCCCCGCCGCGCGAAGCCCCTCGAACCAGCCCTTTATTCTCTCGTCGGGCTCGGGCTGTTCATAAGGCGCGAGGGTGTTGTCGATGTCTATAAGAAGGGCTTTTATCCCAAGCGACATCAAAAATTCGGGCGTTATATCGTCGAATTTCGCAAACATATAGTCGGGAGTCAGCAAATATTTAAGGCTGTATCTTTTTCTTTTCATTATTTTCGTCTTTCCAAAACAAATTTATTTGAGCAAACGATACTCGTCGTTAATAATTGTACCACAATACTCAGCCTCTGACAAGGGATTTTAAAAAAATGAAAAAAATTTTAAAAAAGGTATTGACAAAGCACTCTCTTTATGATATTATATTAAGGCAGTTTTGAATAACACACTTTGCGGGTGTAGTTCAATGGTAGAATTCCAGCCTTCCAAGCTGGCCGCGTGGGTTCGATTCCCATCACCCGCTCCACTTAGATGGCGCACTTAGATGCGCCATTTATGCAAAATAAGTGCCTTTAGCTCAGCCGGATAGAGCAACTGCCTTCTAAGCAGTAGGTCGGGGGTTCGAATCCCTTAAGGCACGCCATACGGAGGGATTAGCGCAGTTGGTTAGCGCGTCAGGTTGTGGCCCTGAAGGCCGTGGGTTC